>CALJIC010000035.1 GCA_937974195.1 uncultured Roseiflexaceae bacterium
GGCGACGTCGTGCGTCTCTTCAGCCTGAATAGTCTCAGCGAGCGTGTCGGCGACGGCGGGCGTCTCTTCGGCTTGGGTGGTTTCGACTGTGGCGAGCGGCTCTGTGGCCTGGGCCGCGGCTGCGGCGGAAGCCGACTCCGCCTGCACCCGGCCGCAGCTGAGGCAGACGAGCGCCTCGGGGCGCAGGTGCCGCACCACGCCGGGCAGGGCGGGGATCGCGATCGTCGCGTCGCCCGCCACGCGCCCCTCGGTCAGCGCCGAGCCGCAGTGCGGGCAGGTCCGGTCCGCGTCGGCGAGGATGGGCGGCGGCACGACGTGCTGCTCGGCGGGGCGCGGCCGGCGCTCGGCCGCGCGGCGGTACACCGCGAGGGTCTCGCGGGCGGCGCGGGTCCAGGAGAAGCGCTGCGACTGCACGCGCCCGCGGCGGGCCATCTCGGCGCGGCGGTCGTCGTCGTCCCAGAGCTCGCCGATCGCATCGGCCCAGAGGCCGGCGTCGAGCGGCGGGATGTAGATGGCTGCGTCGCCGCCGATCTCCGGCAGGCTGGAGGTGGCCGCCGCCAGGCTGGGGGCGCCGCAGGCCATCGCTTCGAGCAGCGGCAGCCCGAACCCCTCGTAGAGCGAGGGGTTGATGTAGATCCGGCAGGCGTTGTAGAGCCAGCGCAGGTCGTACTGGCCGACGCGCGGCGCGAAGATGACATAATCTTCGAGGCGCAGGTCGCGCACCGTGCTGAAGATCTCGTCGTCGCGCCAGCCGCGCGTGCCGGCGACGACCAGCCTGTAGCCGGCGGCGGGCTTGCGGTCGATGCAGATGCGCAGCGCCTTCAGCAGCGTCGGCAGGTTCTTGCGCGGCTCGAGCGTGCTCACGAACAGCAGGAACGAGCCGGCCGAGACCGGCGTGCCGTCGAGCACGCGCACCTCGCCGGGGCGCAGCTCGATCCGGCCGTAGAGCGGCGCGGCCGCCTCGTGGATCACATCGATCTGCTCGGCGGGCACATCGAGCAGCTGAGCGACATCCTGGCGGGTGGCCTCCGAGACGGCGATCACCGCGTCGGCGCGCAGGGCGCTGGCCTTGACCTGGCCGTAGTACGCGCGCGCCGCGTCGTCGAGGATCTGCGGGTAGTGGAGGAACGCCAGGTCATGGATGGTCACCACGGCGGGGAACGGCCGGCGCATCGGCGCGATGAAGTCCGGGCAGTGCAGGACGTCCGGGCGCGCCAGGAGCGCCTCGATCGGGAGCGTCCACTGCTCGAGGGCGTGGTGCGGCGGCGTGTAGACCGTGCGGCGGACGACGTTCGGGGCAACGACGAGCGGGCGCAGGTGGTCCCGGTGCTGCAGGCTGATCAGCACGTCCTCGCGGGCGACATCGGCGAGGGCCGTCATCAGCTGGCGGGTATATTGTGGGATGCCGCCCTGCCGGTACGCGTTCAGGCGGGCGTCGATCGCGATTCGCATACTAACACGTGCGTCGTGCGCGACGCGTAATGCGTCATGCAGGCGGGCGCGTTGGAGTGAGAGGCTGCCGGCGCCGCGGAGGCGCCTCGCTCAACACTGTAAAAAACGCAGAACCGCCGCCCTGTTGCGCATCACGGACACGGATTATTCGGCGATTTCGACCACCTGGCCGTCGTAGGCGAGCTGCACGTGGGCCGGCAGGCGCGCGTTGCAGGTCTCGTGGTCGACCTCGTGGTTCATGTGAACCAGCAGGGTGCGGCGCGGCCGCAGCTCCTCGGCCAGCGCGACGGCCTCGTCGAGGCTGAAGTGTGTTGGGTGGGGGGTGGGGCGTAGGGCATTGAGCACCAGCACATCCAGGTCGCGCAGCTGCTCGCGCGAGGCCGGCGGAACGGCGCTCGCATCGGTCACATAGCCCAGGCGGCCGATGCGAAAGCCGGTGATCGTCCAGCTCCCATGCTGGATGTCGAGCGGCCGCACGGCGACCGGCCCGATGAAGAATGGCTCGGCGGGATCGCAGGCGATCAGGTCGAGCGACGGCCTGGTCGAGCCGTCGGGCTCGGCGAACGCGTAGGCGAAGCGCTCGCGCACCGCAGCCAGCGTCTCCCTGCTCCCGTACACCGGAATCGCCCGCTGCTGGGCGAAGTTCAGCGGCCGCAGGTCATCGAGACCAGCGACGTGATCGGCGTGGGCGTGCGTCAGGAGCACCGCGTCGAGTCGCGTCAGGCCGACACCGAGCGCCTGCTGCCGCAGGTCCGGCCCGGCGTCGATCAGCAGCGTCAGCGCGCCGGTCTCCACCAACGCCGATGTGCGCAGGCGTCTGTTGCGTGGGTCATCCGAGCGGCAGACGGCGCAGCGGCAGCCTATGACGGGGACGCCCATCGAGGTTCCGGTACCGAGGAAGGTCAACCGCATGGCCGGCAGGATCTCCCGCGAAGCAGAGCCATGGGCATTATAGCACAGGAGAGGCGTTCGGTTGCCCCCCTTGGCGCATCGTGCTATAATCGCCCCTCGGAGTCACACCGCTGTCACCGGCTTAGGAGTTACGCGGTCGTGCCGCCCGCCCTTCTGACTGGAGGGCTGTGGAGGGAACGGCCTCCACGGACGTTGTGTTCCGCCGCAGGGCGGCGGAGGAGGGAGGAGGCGACGCTACCCCAAATCCCTCCAGGCAGTGCGGGGCGAGGCCGCCGCGTTTGCCGTATCACTGAGGCCACTCGCGCCGCGAGCGGCTTCGTTCTTGTCAATGTCTGAGCCGTTTCGTACGGTCTGGTGGGAGGACGGCGCCGTCTGTCTCATCGACCAGCGTCTGCTGCCCGCCCGCCTGTCGGTTGTCCGCTGCACAAGCCTGGACGATGTCGCCAGTGCGATCAAGACCATGCAGGTGCGCGGCGCGCCGGCGATCGGCTGTACCGCGGCCTACGGCATGGCGCTTGTAGCGCGGCAGGCTGCGCGGCTCAATCCCTCTGTACGCGCCAGCGACCTGGTCGAGCAGCTCGAGCAGGCCAAGCGGCTGCTCGACGCGCAGCGGCCGACGGCGGTCAACCTGAGCTGGGCGACCGGCCGGGTGCTGGAGGCGGCGCGCCGCTGCGCCGCCGAGGAGGCCGCGCCCTCCGCGGAGCGAATCGCAGACCGGGTGCTCGAGGAGGCGCACGCGATCCTGGCCGAGGACCTGGCCATGTGCCACGCGATCGGCGAGCACGGCGCGCGGCTCATCCCCGCGGGCGGGCGCGTGCTGACCCACTGCAACGCCGGCGGGCTGGCGACGGCCGGGTACGGCACGGCGCTGGCGCCGATCCGCACCGCGCACGCCCAGGGGCGCCCCATCCACGTGCTCGTCGACGAGACGCGCCCGTTCCTGCAGGGGGCGAGGCTCACCAGCTGGGAGCTGCAGCGCGACGGCGTGCCCCTCACACTGATCACCGACAACATGGCCGGCTACTTCATGCGGCGCGGCGAGGTGGACTGCGTGATCGTCGGTGCGGACCGGATCGTCGCCAACGGCGATGTCGCCAACAAGATCGGGACGTACAGCCTGGCGGTGCTGGCGCGCGCCCACGGCATCCCGTTTTTCGTCGCCGCGCCCTCCTCGACGGTGGACTTCTCGCTGCAGTCCGGCGATGAGATCCCGATCGAGGAGCGCGACCCGGAGGAGGTGACGACGATCGCCGGGCAGCCGATCGCGCCGCCTGGGGTGAAGGCCGCCCACCCGGCGTTCGACGTCACGCCGCACGAGCTTATCACGGCGATCATCACCGAGCGCGGGGTGATCGAGCCGCCGTATCTGGAGAACCTGCGCCGCACGCTCGCAGAGGTCAGCGCCGAGTAGCCGGTGGTCCGCGCTGGCGACGCTCACTGTGACGACTGGCTGCTCGCTCCTGGCTGCTTGCTACTGGCTACTGATATGCCGCTGCCGTTCCAACCTTCGTGCCTGCCGCTGCTGCTGGGCTCGCTGCCCCACCGCAGCGCCATCCAGGCGCTGGAGGCGTCGGGGCGCTACGCCGGCACCCTGCTCGCGTGGCCGCAGCTGCCGCAGCGCAGCTTCCGCGAGCAGAGCCTGGTGCAGAGCGCCGTCGGCTTCCCGGGGCTGGTGGTGGACGGCGCCCACGCGCAGGTGTACGTCGACCGCGAGGCGGGCATGCGCGACCTGGGGCGCCTGGGGCTGGCGTACCTGGAGGACGACATCGCCTACGCGGCGCTCTCCCCGGACGACGCGGCCGGGATCGCCGAGCTGATCCGGCAGCGGGACTCGCTGCGCGGCGTGCTGGTGGCGAAGGGCCAGCTGCTCGGGCCGATCAGCATGGCCGCGCAGCTGGTGGACGAGCACCAGCGGCCGCTGCTCTACGACGAGGTGCTGTTCGAGGCCGTGGCCCACCACCTCTACCTGCGCGCCGCCTGGCAGGACCGCTATCTGCGCGACTTCTTCGGCGCGTCGATCGTCTGTCTGGACGAGCCGTTTCTGGACGCGGTGGGCATGCCCTTCCTGCCGCTGGACTGGGACGTCGTGCGCGGCCAGATCGACACGGTGCTGGCCGGCATCCGCGGCTGCCGCGGGCTGTACGCCAGCGGAGCGGTGGACTGGACGCAGGTGCTGAAGACGTCGGTCGAGCTGATCATCGCGGATGTCCACGGCCACGGCCAGGCGCTCGTCGACGCGGCGCCCGCGCTGGCGGCGTTCCTGGAGCGCGGCGGGACGGTGGGGCTCGGCCTGGTGCCGGCCGACGAAGAGGGGCTGGCGCTGGCTGAGGTAAATGCGCTGGTGTGGCGCGCGCACACGCTGCTTCGCGCACTGGAGGAACGCGGCGTGCCGACCGACCGGCTGGTGCGGCAGGCGGTGATCTCGACCAGCGGCGGGCTCGGCCAGCTCAGCATCCCTGCCGCCGAGCGCGCCATGCAGCTGGTGGCCGAGGTCTCGGCGCAGCTGCGCGAGCAGCACGGGCTGGCGTGAGCGCGCCGGCGCGTGGACTGGAGCAGAGACGCCTACGAAGGAGTGGAAACGTGCGAATTGTGGTCACCGGCTCGCTGGCCTACGACTACATCATGGACTTCCCCGGCTACTTCAAGGACCACATCCTGCCGGACAAAGTCCATATGCTGACGGTGAGCTTCCTGGTGGACTCGATGCGCCGCATGCGCGGCGGGGTGGCCGGGAACATCGCCTACACCCTGGCGCTGCTCGGCGAGCGCCCGACGGTCGTCGCGACCGCCGGGCACGACTTCGGCGAGTACCGCGCCTGGATGCAGCGCCAGGGGATCGACACCAGCGGCGTGGCTGAGATCGAGCACGAGTTCACCGCCTCGTGTTTCATCAACACCGACCGGGCGAACAACCAGATCGTCGCCTTCTACGCCGGGGCCATGACCCACGCGCGCAACCTGTCGCTGCTCGACCTCGGCCTCGGCCCGCAGGACCTGGTGGTGATCTCGCCCACCGACCCGATGGCGATCACGCGCTACGCCGACGAGTGCCGCAGGCTCGGCGTGCCGTTCGTGTTCGACCCGGGCAAGCAGACGCCGCGGCTGACCGGCGAGCAGATCCTGGCCGGGCTGGACGGCGCGCTGCTGCTGGTGGGCAACGACTACGAGTTCGCGATGATGGCCCAGGCCACCGGCAAGCGCGAGGAGGAGCTGATCGCCTCGACGCCGATCGCGGTGGTCACGCGCGGCGGCGAGGGCTCGGTGATCTACGAGAACGGCGAGCACGGCGGGGCCCGGCGGGCGATCGACGTCCCGGTGGCGCCGGTCGAGGAGGTGCGCGACCCGACCGGCGCGGGCGACGCCTATCTGGCAGGGCTGGTGTTCGGGCTGGCGCGCCGGCTGCCGCTGGAGGTGACCGGCCGGATTGCGGCGCTGGCGGCGGCCTACGCGATCGAGCAGCGCGGCTGCCAGGAGCACTACTACACGCTGGGCGAGTTCGCCGAGCGCTACGTGCGCACCTTCGGCCCGGCGCCGGAGATCGAGGCGCTGGCCGCGCTAGCGGAGAAGGCCTGAGCAATGTTTCGATGGGGCGTGCTTGGCACCGGGCGCATCGCCCACAAGTTCATCGGCGCCGTGCAGGGCGGCGCGACCGAGATCGTGGCGATTGCGAGCCGCGATAGGGCGCGCGCCGCGGAGCTGGCGCAGGCCGCGGGCGTGCCGCGGGCGTACGGCTCCTACGAGGAGTTGCTGGCCGACCCCGAGGTGCAGGGGGTGTACGTGGCGCTGCCGAACCACCTCCACGCCCCGTGGTCGATCGCGGCGGCGCGGGCCGGCAAGCACGTGCTGTGCGAGAAGCCGCTCAGCCTGACGCGCGCCGAGGCCGAGGAGATGTTCGGCGCCGCGCGCGAGAACGGCGTCTGGCTGATGGAGGCGTTCATGCACCGCTTCCACCCGCAGACGCTGCGGGTCCAGCAGCTGCTGGCCGAGGGGGCCATCGGGCGCCCGCGGCAGGTGCAGATCAGCTTCGGGTTCACGCTCGACCGCCCGGGCGACACCCGCTGGCACCCGGAGATGGGCGGCGGCGCGCTGCTGGACGTCGGCTGCTACTGCGTCAACTTCGCCAGGATGGTGGCGGGCGAGGCGCCGGCGCGGGTGACCGCCACGGCGCAGTGGAGCGCGAGCGGCATAGACCTGCTGCTGGCGGCGACGCTCGAGTACCCGAGCGGGATGGTGGCGCAGATCGCCTGCGACTACATCACGAGCTTCCACCAGACGGCGCTGGTGGCCGGCGACGACGGCGTGCTGGCGCTGGAGCGCGCCTTCACCATGCCGCCTGACCGGCCGTCGCGCATCCAGCTGTGGCGCGGGGTGCACTTCGCGCCGCTGGAGGTGATCGAGATCCCGCCGGCCAACCACTTCCGCCTGGAGGCCGAGGGGTTTGCGGCGCTCACCGCGGCCGGCCACGCGGGCCACGGGCTGCCGGAGATGCCCTTGGTCGAGACGCTGGAGAACATGGCGACGATCGAGGCGCTGCTGCGCAGCGCGCGCGAGGGCCGGGCAGTGGAGGTGGGCGGCGCGTAGCGCGCGATGCCGCTGGACTGCCGGCGGCGCGGAGCCCCTGGGAACGCCCCTGAGGAAACGAGTGGTGCGGTGGTGCCGCCCTCCTGACGGGGAGATGCCCCACGGGCGTTTTTTTCGCCGCTCTGCGGCGACCTTCTTTCCGCAGCGCGGCGGAAATAGGGAGATATCGGGGAGGCGCTGGCTTCCCAGACCCTCCGGGCGGTGCGAGGGCGAGGCCACCGCGTAACTCGTGTAAGGAGAGATACTTCATGACTAGTAAGTCTTTCGACGTCAAAGACCTGAGCCTGGCCGAGCAGGGCCGGAAGCGCATCGACTGGGCCGAGGCCGAGATGCCGGTGCTGCGGCTGCTGCGCGAGCGCTTCGCCAAGGAGCGGCCGCTCCAGGGGATCCGGGTGTCCGCCTGCCTGCACGTGACGGCCGAGACCGCCAACCTGATGCGGACGCTGGCCGCCGGCGGCGCCGACGTGGTGCTGTGCGCCTCGAACCCGCTCTCGACCCAGGACGACGTCGCGGCGTCGCTGGTGGCGAACGACGAGATCCCGGTCTACGCGATCAAGGGCGAGGACAACGAGACCTACTACAAGCACATCAGCGCCGCGCTGGACCACAACCCGCACATCACCATGGACGACGGCGCGGACCTGGTGACCGGGGTGCTCAAGCAGCGCCCGGACCTGATCAGCGAGATCATCGGCAGCACCGAGGAGACCACCACCGGCGTCATTCGCCTGCGGGCGATGGCCGCCGACGGGGTGCTGGCCTTCCCGGTGATCGCCGTGAACGACAGCGATACCAAGCACCTGTTCGACAACCGCTACGGCACGGGCCAGAGCACGATCGACGGCATCATCCGGGCGACGAACGTGCTGCTGGCCGGCAAGACCTTCGTGGTGGGCGGCTACGGCTACTGCTCGCGCGGCATCGCCGAGCGCGCGCGCGGCATGGGCGCCAGCGTGATCGTCACCGAGGTGGACCCGGTGCGGGCGCTCGAGGCGGCGATGGACGGCTTCCGGGTGATGCCGATGGCCGAGGCCGCCCGCCAGGCGGACTTCATCGTCACCGCGACCGGCGACAAGAGCGTGATCGACGGCGAGGACTTCGCCGTGATGAAGGACGGCTGCATCGTCGCCAACTCCGGCCACTTCAACGTCGAGATCGACATCCCGGCGCTCGAGGCGCTGGCGGTCGAGAAGCGCCAGCCGCGCCCCTTCGTGGACCAGTACATCCTGCGCGACGGGCGGCGGATCAACCTGCTCGGCGAGGGGCGCCTGATCAACCTGGCGAGCGCCGAGGGCCACCCGAGCGCGGTGATGGACATGTCGTTCGCCAACCAGGCGCTGGCCTCCGAGTTCCTGCTCAAGAACAAGGGCAAGCTGCCGAACGGCGTCCACGCGCTGCCCAAGGAGGTGGACCGCGAGATCGCCTCGCTGAAGCTGCAGGCGATGGGCATCACGATCGATGTGCTGACCCCCGAGCAGGCCAAGTATCTGGCGTCGTGGGAGGAGGGAACCTAGTTGTAGTTGTGACAGGGTGGCCAGGTGAGGGGTGACGGGTGACCTGCGGACGCCAACAAGGTGTGTCCACGATCTTGTTCTAGCTCTCACCTTGTCACCTTGTCACCTTGTCAAGCGATACTAGGAGCAACGCTATGTCCAACTCGTTCATGCAGTCCCCCAAGCTCTTCTTCACCTCCGAGTCGGTGACCGAAGGGCACCCGGACAAGCTCTGCGACCAGGTGTCCGACGCGATCCTGGACGCCTTCCTGTCCCACGACCCGCGCGCGCGCGTGGCGGTGGAGACGGCGACCACCACCGGCCTGATCGTGGTGATCGGCGAGGTGACCTACGAGAAGGGCTACATCCCGATCGAGGAGATCGTCCGCAAGACCGTCAAGGAGATCGGCTACGTCGACGCGTCCTACGGCTTCGACGCCGACACCTGCGGGGTGATGGTGGCGATCCACGGCCAGTCGCCGGACATCGCGCAGGGCGTGGACCGGGCGCTCGAGGTGCGCGGCGACGAGATGACCGATGAGGAGGTGGCGACGATCGGCGCCGGCGACCAGGGCATGATGTTCGGCTTCGCCTGCAACGAGACCCCGGAGCTGATGCCGCTGCCGATCGCGCTCGCCCACCGCATCGGGCGGCGCCTCGCGAAGCTGCGCAAGGACGGCACGCTGCCCTACCTGCGGCCGGACGGCAAGAGCCAGGTGACGGTCGAGTACTCCTACGGCCGCCCGGTGCGGGTGGACACGGTGCTGGTGAGCAACCAGCACGCGCCGGACATCACCCAGGAGCAGATCCGCGAGGACGTGATCGAGGACGTGATCCGCGCCTGCGTGCCGGACGAGCTGCTCGACGAGCGGACGAAGTACTTCGTCAACCCGACCGGGCGCTTCGTGGTGGGCGGCCCGATGGGCGACAGCGGCCTGACCGGGCGCAAGATCATCGTGGACACCTACGGCGGCATGGCGCGCCACGGCGGCGGGGCGTTCAGCGGCAAGGACAGCACGAAGGTGGACCGCTCGGGGGCCTACGCCGCCCGCTGGGTCGCCAAGAACGTGGTCGCGGCCGGGCTGGCCGATCGCTTCGAGCTGCAGGTGGCCTACGCGATCGGCGTGGCGCGCCCGCTCTCGGTCAGCATCGAGACCTTCGGCACCCACAAGGTCTCCGAGGAGAAGATCCTCCGGCTGATCGACGAGCACTTCGACCTGCGGCCGGGCGCGATCATCCGCGACCTGGGGCTCAGGCGGCCGATCTTCCGCCAGACGGCGGCCTACGGCCACTTCGGCCGCGACGATATCGACCTGCCGTGGGAGCGGACCGACCGCGCCGATGCGCTGCGGCGGGCCGCCGGGCTGTAGTTCGCCGAGACGTATGGCCGCGGGTCACGGCGCGGGCGGGTAGCCGAGGGCGTCGCGCAGGCGCAGGAGCTGCGGGTAGAAGATCGGGTCGCCCCGGATGCCCGCGTCCCACGCCTCGGGGCGGCGCAGGTCGAGCCAGGCTATCTCCTGGATCGTCGTCCGCTCCGGCGTGTCGACCTCCGGCTCGGTCCCCGGCGTGGCGGTGCCGGAGCGGATGGTGCACAGGTAGGTGTGCAGCTGCTCGTAGAGCCCGCCGGGCCCGTCCGGCATCGCGAAGAGCATGCGCTCCACATCGACGTGGAGCGCTGTTTCTTCGAGCACCTCGCGCCGGACGCACGCCTCGGCGGACTCGCCCGGCTCCCGGCCGCCGCCGGGGAGGATCCAGAAGACCTCGCCGTCGCCGGCGTGGTCGTGCACGCGCAGGATCAGCACCTGGTGGTCCCTGATGATCGCCGCCTGGTAGCGGATATCGCGTCGCAGCATATCTCCTCGCTCGCAGGAAGCTGTGGCGGTCGCCCTCCGCCCGCGGGAGCGCGGCCGCGCACGTCGTGTCACATTGTGGCTCCGCAGACGGCAGAGTATAGCACCGCCGAGCGCCTCCGTCCTACTGCTCCGGTAGGATTTCCGCGCCCCCGGGATTTGACAAACCGCCGGGCGCCCTCTAGAATCGCGTCCCATCCTTCCCAGACATCTCAATCGATGCGAGAGCCAGGGCCGGCTGGGCCGGCTCACAGAGCATGAAAGGCGACGAGCAATGCCCGACCTTTTGCGACACGCAGAGGCGACGTGGTCCGGCGACCTGCGCAGCGGGAGCGGGACGGCCTCGACTGAGAGCGGCGCGCTGCGCGATGTGAAGATGGCGTTTGCCTCCCGCTTCGAGAGCGAGAGCGGCAGCAACCCCGAGGAGCTGCTGGCGGCGGCGCACGCGGCCTGCTTCAGCATGGCGCTCTCGGCCAACCTCGGCCGCCAGGGGATCACGCCGAAGCAGATCCGCACCCGGGCCACGGTCACGCTCCACAAGGGCGAGTCCGGCTTCAAGATCACCAAGGTGCACCTCGAGACCGAGGGCGAGGTGCCGGGCATCGACCAGGCCACGTTCGCGGAGGTGGCGGAGCGGACCAAGCAGACCTGCCCGGTCTCGGTGCTGCTGCTGCCCGGCCTGGAGGAGGCCACGGTCAGCGCGCGCCTGGTCAGCTAGGGCCACCCCTCTCGCCGGCTGTGGCGGCGCAGCCTCCACGGCCCGTCACGTTCCTGTGTGGTTGCGATGCGGCGCTCGACGCGCCGCATCGACATTTCCGAAGCACTATGCTGCACCCTCACCTCTGGCCGATCACGGCGGCCATCGGCGCCACAGGGCACCTGGAGATCGGCGGGTGCGACGCGCTTGAGCTGGCGCGCGAGCACGGCACCCCGCTGTATGTGCTGGACGAGGCGACGATCCGCGCCGCCTGCCGCAGCTACCGCGCGGCGCTCGCCCGCCACTACGCCGGGCCGTCGGCGGCCCACTACGCGAGCAAGGCGCTGCTGAACACGGCGCTGGCGCGGATCATCGCCGAGGAGGGCCTGGGGCTGGACGTGGTCTCGGGCGGCGAGCTGTTCGTCGCGCTGCGCGCCGGGTTCCCGCCCGAGCGCATCCACCTGCACGGCAACGCCAAGCCGCGCGCCGAGCTGGAGGAGGCGCTCGCCGCCGGGGTCGGGCAGATCGTCGTGGACAACCTGGACGAGCTCAGGCTGCTGGCGGAGCTCACGCGGGGCGCGCAGCCCCGGCCGGGGGGGAGCGCCATCGCGCTGCGGCTCACGCCCGACATCGCCCCCGACACGCACGCCCACATCCAGACCGGCCACGCCGCCTCCAAGTTCGGCCTGCCGCTCGACGCCCTCGACGCCGCCGCAGAGCTGATCCGGTCCGCGCCCGGCCTGCGGCTGCGCGGGCTGCACGCGCACCTCGGGTCGCAGGTGTTCGACTACGGGCCGCTGGCGCGGGCGGTGGAGGTGCTGCTGGACTGCGCGGCCCGGCTGCGCGAGCGCCACGGGATCGTCGTGGACGAGATCAGCCCCGGCGGCGGCCTCGCCACCCCCTACACGCCCGACCAGCCCCTGCCGGATGTCGACGCCTATATCGCGGCCGTGGCTGGCGCGCTCGCCAGCGGGTGTGCGGCGCGCGGGCTGCCGCTTCCGAAGCTGACGCTCGAGCCCGGCCGGTCGATCGTCGCGCGCGCGGGCGTGGCGCTCTACACCGTGGTCGCGACGAAGCCGCTGCCGCGGCTCGACGGCGCGCGGCCCGAGCCGGCCCGCTACCTCCACATCGACGGGGGCATGGGCGACAACATCCGCCCCGCGCTGTACGGCGCGCGCTACACGGCGGTGCTGGCCGGCCGCCCCGCGGCCCCGGCGGAGGAGCTGGTGCACATCGCCGGGCGCTACTGCGAGTCCGGCGATATCCTGCTGCGCGACCTGGCGCTGCCGCGGGCGGAGCTGGGCGAGGTACTGGCGGTGGCGGTGGCCGGCGCGTACACGCTGAGCATGGCGAGCACCTACAACCTGGTGCCGCGCCCGGCGCTGCTGCTCGTCGCCGGCGGCCGGGCGCAGGTGGTGCAGCGCCGCGAGACCTACGCGGATCTGGTGCTGCGGGACGTGTAGCCAGCTATCGCATGGGCTATAGTGAGATAGGCGTTAAGAGGGGTTGTTTTGACCCGTGAGCACAACTAGACTGAGAGCATGATGTTCGTCGTAGCACTACATCGCAGCAAGGAACTGGTTCATGTTCTCAGTCGCGAGGAGCACCGCGCGGATGTGCGCGGTGCTCGTTGTTGCCGTGCTCTCCGTCGCCGGGCAGGCGCATGCCCGGGAGATCCAGGCCGCCCCCGGTCTTCAGCCGCAGATCTACGCTCCACTGGTGACCATCGCTTCGTCGGGTAGCTCGCTCGAGCCACCCGCGTCGCTGCCGGTCGACTGGCTCGACAGCGTGAATCTCTACCGGTCCCTGGCGGGAGTGCCGACAGTAACGCAGGATGCAGTGCTGAACGACAACTGCTGGCAGCACGCCCGCTACGTCGCCGAGAATAACCACCTGACCCACACCCAGGACCCGTCGCGGCCGTACGCCTCGCCGGCCGGCCAGACCTGCGCCGGGGCGGGCAACGTCTGGATCGGCGGCGGCACAGGGTGGGAGATCGCCGACGCGTTCGAGGGCTGGATGCGGTCGGTGGGGCACCGGCTGTGGCTGCTGTACCCGACGACGCCGACGTTCGGCTTCGGGTTCTACAGCGCGGCCAACCGCGAGGCCGCGGCGCTGGATGTGCTCTCGTACAGCAACTTCGCCGCCGACACCGCCTACACCGGCTGGCCCGTGCGCTACCCGGCTGCGAACCAGTCCGGCGTCCCCGCCGAGGCCTACGCGATCACCCTGATGTGGCGCTACACTGGGCCGGCGCCGCAGCTGAGCTCGACCAGCCTGCGGACCGAGGCCGGGACTCCCATTCCGCACGTGGCCAACACCGACCTGCCCGCCGGCCACAAGGGCGTGCAGATCCTCCCGAGCGTCGCGCTGCCGGCCAACACCGTGATCGTCGTCGAGGTCAGCGGGTCGTACAACGGCGCGCCGTTCAGCTACACGTGGCGCTTCACGACCGACGGCGCCTCGCCGGCGGCGATCGCGGCCTTCGCGGAGGGGTCGGCGCTCGAGAGCGCGCCGCAGCCGTAGAAGAAAAGAAGAGCGGTCATAGGAGAGGGGCGTACCGCAGTACGCCCCTCTTCCCTATTCTCTTCCTCTTCCGTCACCCGCCTCAGCGCGTGAGGCCAGTGATCCCCGTGTCGGACGTGACGAGCTGCTCGCGGTCCCCGCTGGCGGTGTCCCAGAACCACAGGGCGCTCGGCGCATCGCGGACGACGCGCAGCGGCCCGCGGGCGCCCGCCGCGCTGTCGAGCGCGACGTAGGCCAGCCCGCCGTCGGTCGCGGTGAACTCGCCGAAGTCGCCCAGGGTTGTCCCGAGCGCGAGCGTCTGGTCCTGGCCGCTGGGCGAGCGGCTGTGGAGCGCATAGCTGAGGGCGGCGTCGCTCGCGCACTCCGAGATCAGGTAGAACAGCGTGCCGTCCTCCCCCCAGGCCACCGGGCGCGCCCAGTAGCTTCCGCCGATCGGGCTGAGGCCCTGCAGCTCCTGCCCGTTGGTGTCCAGCAGCAGCAAGTCCGCCCCCGCCGCTGTGGCGCGCAGGCCCTCGACAGCGATGGCGCTGCCGTCCGGCGCCACCAGCGGCCGCCCGAGCGCCCGGTAGCGGTCGCCGCGCGTCAGCTCCGCCCCGATGTCCAGCTCGGCCCCGCTCGCGTCGCGCAGGAAGAGCGTGCTGCGGGTGTCCTCGGCGACGGCGGCGTACACCAGCCGCTCGTCGTCGAGCCACTGGGGCGCGAAGCGGCTCCACTCGTCCTGGGCGGCCGTGAGCCGCTGCTCCTGGCCGTCGCCCTCCAGCGGGACACTGTAGATGCTCAGGCGCGGCGGCACGGCGCCGGTCTCGTCCACGGCGAAGGCGATCTTGTCACCCGAGGGCGAGAACACCGGGTCCGCGCACGAGCGGCCGGGCGCGGCCAGCAGGCGCTGGTCCTGGCCGTCGAGCGTCATCGTCCACAGCGCGCTGGCGGCCAGCGCGTCGCCCGCGTCGGCGCCGGGCGCGGTGGCGCAGAAGGCGATCCGGCCCGCGGCGGCGCTCACAGCCAGCGCGGTGACATCGCCGTACTGGCCGTCCCGCGTGCTCCCGGTGAGGTTGCGCGGCGCCGCGCTCTCGACGCTCCAGATGTCCCCGTCCTGCAGGAAGAACAGCGCGGTGCCGGGGCGCGCGCCGGGCCCGCTGGGCACCGCGAGCGGATCGCTGGACGGGCCGACCGGCGAGCTCGTGGCGACGTCGAGCACCAGGCGCAGCGGGTTGCTCTCCAGCCGCAGGCGGAAGGGGCGCGGCTCGTCGAGGCCCAGCGCCAGCGTCGCCCCGGCGTCGGCGTCGCGGTCGTAGCGGTAGACCAGGCTCGAGAGCACCGTCGTGCCCGAGAGCTCGACCGTCGGGGTGACCACCGTCGCGCGGAACGCGTCGTCGTGGAGCCAGCCGGGGAGGTCGAGCTGGATCGCGAACGGGCTGCCGATCGCCGGCTGGCCGACCTCGACGACCTCGCCGGCGGTGCTGACGCAGCGGGCGATGGCCGAGGGCTGCGCCGAGTCGGCCGGCACCGACAGGCCGATGATCACGCGCTCGAAGGCCGCCTCGACCGTGGTGGTGATCCCGGTGACCTGCGCCGTGAAGCGCCCGGCCGCGAGGTCGCCGGCGGACTGGTTGCAGAGGCTGAAGCCGGCCAGCGCGGGGTTGGGCGTCGCGGTGGGCGGGAGCGGCGTGGGGCTGGGCACCGGCGTGTCCGTCGGCGTCGGCGAGGGCCCGATCGTCGGCGTGCTGGTTGCGGTCGCGGTTGCTGTCGGCGTATCGGTGGGCGTCGGCGTCGCCGAGGGCGTGGACGCCTGGAGGGTCTGGGCGTTGCGGATCTGCTCTTGCTCGGCGATCGATGTCTGCTCGCAGCCGGCGGCGAGCACCAGCAGGGCACAGAGGAGCCAGGCGAGGGCGTGGTTTCTATTCATGCGAGTCGTCAGTAGTCAGCACAACACGACGTACGCAGTAGGCATCGAACCTGCGACCCACCGCTACGACAGCGGCCGCGTGGCGAAGGCTCGCGTGATTATAAGCCAGGCAACAGATATGCTCAAGCAGTACTGACTACTGCTTTCTGACGACTAGCTCTCGCCGGGCAGCGCGACCTTGATCCAGCCGCGGCGCATGGCGTAGACCACCGCCTGCGTGCGGTCGTTGACCGCCAGCTTGCGCAGGATGGAGGAGACGTGGTTCTTAACCGTCTGGTTGCTGATGTCGAGCTGGACGGCGATCTCTTTGTTGGTGCGCCCGGCGGCCACGAGCTCGAGCACCTGCAGCTCGCGGGGCGAAAGCGGCGAGTAGATGCTCTGGGTGTCCTCGTCCGCCGCCATCTGGCGGAAGGCCGCCAGCACCTGGCTCGCGACCTCCGGCAGCGAGAGGACCAGGTCGTTGATCGGGTATTCGCCGCGCTGGACCTGGTGGAGCGTGCGCAGCAGCCGCTCTGGGGAGACGTTGCGCGGGACGTAGGCGGCCACGCCGGCGCGGATGGCCTTGACGACCTGCTGCCCGTCCATGGATGCGCTGAGGAGCATGATCCCGACGTGCGGGTGGGTGCGCTTGATGACGCGGGCCACCTCGAGGCCGTTGACGCCGGGGAGGTCGAACTCGATCAGGACCAGGTCCGGGTCGGTGTTGTCGACGATCTGGATGGCCTGCTGGCCATTGCTGGCCTCGCCAACGATACGGAACTCGGACGTGTTCGTCAGATGATGGCGCAGCCCCTCGCGGAACAGCGCGTGCGCGTGGACGAGCACGATCGAGCTAGGCACCTCACCCCTCCTGGTCGAGCGTGAATCAAGCGGGCGCGAGCGAGCAGCGTACGAAGTGTCTGTCGCAGTGGCATCCGGCATGCGGCTGAATACATCCGATTATACTCGATGAGAAGTCTTTACACAAGGGCGTAGCCCGGCGAATCGGGGCGGATGCGGCGCCGGGATGTACGCTCCACGCCCGTAGGAAGGCATTGGAGAGGCGTAGGGCCGCCCGTGGAAATGCCGCGCCGGAGCGCAGCTACGGGCGAATGCGGCGCAGGATCGCCGTGAGCCGGTCGTAGTCGTCCTTGAGCAGCGAGGCGACCTCGCGGCCGGCGCGCACGAGGTAGGCGCGGCCCTCCTCGCCCGGGCGGGCGCGGGCGGCGGCGCGGATCACCGCCGCGAGCAGCTCGTCGTTGGGGATGTGGCTGGCGAAGAGCAGCGTGCGGAAGAAGTCGGTCTGCTCGGTGAAGCCAGCCAGCTCGGCAGCGGTGCACTCGTACACGCTGTAGTGGACCGGCGGCGGGTGCGGGGGGAGGTACTGGTAGGTCCGGCCGTCCTCGATGAAGCCGACGGTGATGGCCGAGAACTCGGTCTGCAGCACCTCGGCGAGATCCGGGTGCTCGTGGTAGATCTCGGCGTCGAACAGCTCGCGGCCCTCGTAGGTGCGGCCGCGCACCAGCGCCCGGCCGCCGGGCTCCTTGCTGCCGGTGCGGATGTCGTACACCAGCCCGTAGACCGCCATCCCCTCGGCGCGGGACTGGGCGCGCACCAGCGCGCCGAAGGGCGGCGCGGCCAGCAGCTCGTAGGCGCCGGCGGTGAAGCCGATGGTGCTCGACTCGATCACTTCGCCGATACGTTCGCGCATGGGCCCTACTATACGCGCGCCGAACGATTGTGTCAATCGCCGCGGGCGCTCGCTTGCACCCCCGCTTGCGCGGCGCTATAATGGACGCGCCGCGTGCGACCAGTTGCAGGAGGTCGACAGAATGGGTGACGTGCCGAGGCATCCGCGCGAGCGTCGGGGCAGCGACGA
The DNA here is from genome assembly GCA_937974195.1 of uncultured Roseiflexaceae bacterium. Taxonomy (GTDB): domain Bacteria; phylum Chloroflexota; class Chloroflexia; order Chloroflexales; family Roseiflexaceae; genus CALJIC01. Next base: position 17,276 of record CALJIC010000035.1, read on the forward strand.
GCCGACGGAGAAGATGCGCGAGTACCTTGAGGTCATCTACTACCTCGCGGCGCGCGACGAGCCGGTGATCGCCGCCCGCCTCGCCGACTGGATGCACGTCACGCCGCCCACCGTCACCGATATGGTGAAGCGGATGGAGAAGCGCGGCTACATCTCGCGCGACGGGCGCGGCGAGATCAGCCTGACCGAGGAGGGCTTCCAGCTCGCCGAGGCGATGGTGCGCCGCCACCGCATCCTCGAGCGCTTCCTGGTGGACGTGATGGGGCTGCAGTGGCACCAGATCCACGACGAGGCGGTGCGGCTGGAGCACGCCCTCTCGCCGGCGCTCGAGGCGCGCATCGAGGCGCTGGTGAGCGGCTCGACCACCTGCCCCCACGGCAACCCGATCCCCGGCGCGCGCGACGACTACCCCGGCGATGTGCAGCTGATCGCAGCGGCGCCCGGCCGCACCTTCACGCTGGAGCGGATCGTCGAGGAGGCCGAGGAGGACAACGAGCTGATCCGCTACCTGCAGGCGAACAACCTCGTGCCCGGCGAGCGCTTCGAGGTGACCGACCACTCGGCCTCGTACGGCGTGACGCTGCGCCGCGGCGACCAGACGATCACCCTCTCGCCGCAGATCGCCTCCTACCTGTGGGGGACAATGGAGTAGCGCCCGCAGCCCTGCGCCACTTGCCTCCCGGCCACCCCGCGGCACCCAAGCGGCACCAAGAGCCCGTCTCTCCCCATTGCCCCGCGACGCACGGCAGGGCGTCTATGCGATGCGCCCGAACTGCCGCTCGATCATCGAGGTCGTCAGCAGGATCATGGTCGGGCGCCCGTGCGGGCAGGTGCGGGGCGACTCGCAGCGCTCGAGCTGCATGATCAGCTCGCGCATCTCGTCGTGCGAGAGGGTCTGCCCCGCGCGGACCGACGTGTGGCACGAGAGCGTGGTGAGCAGCGCCTCGCGCCAGTCGACCGGGCTGCTCCCGCCGCGGCCGCTCAGCTTGTCGGCCATCTCCAGCAGCGCGCCGGCGAGGTCGCCGACGTGGAGCACCGCGGGCACGGCGCGCACCCGCAGGCTCGGCCCGAAGTCCTCGATCGCGAACCCCCACTCGCCCAGCTGCTCGGCGTTGGCCAGCAGCACCTGCTGGGCGGCCGGCGGCAGGTCCACGACCTGCGGGATGAGCAGCTCCTGGCGCTCGACGGCGCCGCTGCCGCGCTGGCGCATCAGCCGCTCGTAGGTGATGCGCTCGTGGGCGGCGTGCTGGTCGACCAGATAGATGCCCTCGGGCGACTCGGCGACGATGTACGCCTGCCCGACCTGGCCGACGATGCGCAGCGGCGGCAGCTTCCCGCCGGGAGGCTGGACGCTGAAGGTCGCAGGCGGCGCATCACCGCTGTGGGTGCCCGGCGCCGCGCCCATCGAGCGCTCGGCCATATCCGGCTCGCGCTCCCACGGCTCCGGCGCCCCGAGCGGCTCAGCCGCCCACAGCTCGCGGTTGCCCGCGCCCCAGCGCTCGTGGTCCTCCGGTTGCTCGCGGCCCGGCTCCCTGCTGTACGCCTCCCAGTCGCGCCGCGCGGGGTCCTCCCAGCGGCTGCCGATCCGCCGCAGCTCGAAGCGGCGCTGCGCCGTCTCGACCGGGTGCGGCGCGCCGGCCTCGGCCCAAGGGCGCACGCCGCTGTCCACCAGCGCGTCGCGCACCGCCCGGCCGATCACGCCCAGCACCCGCGGCGCGTCGCGGAACTTGACCTCGCTCTTGGTCGGGTGGATGTTCACGTCCACCGACGACGGGTGGACGCGGATGTCCAGCACGGCGAGCGGGTGGCGGCCCTTCATGAGCAGGGTGTGGTACGCCTCCTCGATGACCACCACCAGCGGGCCGCGCGGGGCGACCGCGCGCCGGTTGACGAACAGGTGGATCGCCGAGCGCGAGCTGCGGGTGAGGCCGGGCGGCGAGACCATGCCGCGGACGTCGATCTTCTCGCGCCCCTCGCCGAACGACGTGTTGACCTCCAGCAGCTGGCGCGCGGTGTCCAGCCCGTACACCTCGACCAGCGCGGCGCGGATGTCCCCGCCGCCGCTGGTCTGCAGCGCGAGGCGCCCGTCGAGCAGCAGCGTGAAGCGCACCTCGGGGTAGGCCAGGGCATACTGGGTGACGGTGGCCGAGATGGCGGCCGCCTCGGTCGCCTCGCTGCGCAGGAACTCGCGGCGCACCGGCGTGTTGTAGAACAGGTTGCGCACGCTGATCGCGGTGCCCGGCGTGCAGCCGCGCGGGGTGCGCGCCTGCAGCTCGCCGCCGGCGATCCGCAGCTCGGTGCCGACCTCCTCGCCGGCGGTTCGGGTGATGCAGACCACCTGCGCCACCGAGGCGATCGAGGGCAGCGCCTCGCCGCGGAAGCCGAGCGTGTGGATGCTCCACAGGTCCTCCGCGCTGGAGAGCTTGGAGGTGGCGTGGCGCATGAAGGCCGTCTCGACCTCATCGGCGGCGATGCCGCTGCCGTCGTCCTGGACTTTGATCTCGCGCAGCCCGCCGCCGCGCACCTCGATGCTGATCCGCCGCGCGCCGGCGTCGAGCGCGTTCTCGACCAGCTCGCGCACGACCGAGGCGGGGCGCTCGACGACCTCGCCGGCGGCGATCTGCGCGGCAACTGTCGGGTCAAGCACTCGAATTGGCATAGCCGGCGCCTTCCTGCGATGCGAACACTTTTGCGAGAATGCTATTGTACCATTATTCGCCGAAGTTGTGACCCCTTCGCGCCACATCCCCGGCCGGGTTTCGGGAGGCGAAGCCACCGCGGCGCAGAAAGGTCCTTGGCTCTGGTTCTTAGTTCTGGTTCTTAGTTCTGGTTCTTAGTTCTGGCCCTGGCCCTGGCTCTGGCTTTGGTGCTTAGCTCAGGCTTTGGTTCTAGCTTTGGTTCTGGTTCTTAGTTCTGGTTCTGGCTCTGGTTCTGGTTCTTAGTTCTGGTTCTGGCCCTGGCTTAGGTTCTAGCTCCAGCTCCGAATTCTTAGTTCTTAGTTCTCAGTTCTCAGTTCTCAAGAGCTCGGGGTCGCGGTGCGCGCGGCGGGCGTGGGAGTCTGGGGCTCGCCCGTGGGGGATGGCTCCGGCGTGCGGGCGGTGGCCGTGGCGGTGCCCGACGTCGCGGTGGCGGTCGGCTGGCCGGTGGCGTCGGGGCTTGGCGCCACAGTCGTCTGGGTGACGAGCGGCGGTTCGAGCGCCGGGCCATCGGGCGACAGGGCCGGCGTCGGCCGCAGGAAGTAGATGGTGGCGCCGAGGGCCACGAGCAGCAGTGTGGAGAGCAGGATTCCCGCGAGGCTGAGCCGGCGCTCAGCGGGCGCCCTGCGCGGCGCGGGTGGCGCGGATGGCGCGGGTGGGGCCGCCACAGGGCCCGCGGCGCTCTCGCGGCTGGCCTCGGCGACGGCGGCTGCGCCCTCGGCGGCGACGGCCTGGCCGGCGAGCGCCGGCTGCGCCAGCGCCTCGCCTCGCTGGACCGGCAGCTCCTCCGTGTCGCGCGTGTCCGCCGCGCTGTCCTCGGCCGTGAGCCAGTCCAGCGCGTCGACGTGAGCGATCACGACAGTGATGTTGTCGCTGCCGCCGCGCTCGTTGGCCAGGTCCACCAGCCGGTCGACGGCCTCCTCGAGCGGCTCGGACGAGGCGATGCGGCAGATCTCCTCATCGCTCAGCAGCCCGTGCAGCCCGTCCGAGGAGAGCACGACGATATCGCCGGGCTGCAGCGGCCAGCGGAACGTGTCGACCACCACCTCCGGCTGGTACCCCAGGGCGCGGGTGATCACATTGCGGTAGTAGAGCGAGCGCGCCTGGTCCTCGGTGATGACCCCGGCGGCGACCTGCTCGCTCACCAGCGAGTGGTCGCGCGAGATCTGGCGGATGGTGCCGTTGCGGATCAGGTAGGCGCGGCTGTCGCCGACGTTCGCGATCAGCAGCGCGTCGTGGTGGAGCAGCGCGGCCACGCCGGTGGTGCCCATGCTGCCGCGGCCCTCGGCGTGGATGCGGGCGTTGGCCTGCTCGAAGGCGCGCTTGAGCGCCTCCATGCGATCCTCGGAGGGGTCGCTGTAGTAGGCGGCGATGATCGTCTCGACGCCGAGGTGGCTGGCGACCTCGCCGGCTGCGTGGCCCCCCATCCCGTCACAGACCACCAGCAGCTCGCCGTAGCGCTCGACCTGCGCGCCCTCGCCGAAGCCGTAGTCGTCCTCGTTATGCTCGCGCGTCTTGCCGACGTCGGTGCGACCGCGGTAACGCAGCTTCATGCACGGTTCTCGCACAGCGTGTGGTCCGCTATCGGGCGGCAAGTATAGCACGGGGCCCTGTGGGAGGCAACCTCGTGCGCGGGCTCACGCCGGGAGGCCTGGCTCTGCGGCGCGGAAGGACCCCGCCCCATAGCCGCTGGTGGGCTCACGAGGCTTCGTCTCCTCGGTGCCCTTTTCCCGCGGCTCTGCGGCCCGGAGAGGTTCGGGGAGGCGAAGCCTTCCCGGTATTTCCCCTATTTTCGTGGCTCCACGGCGCGGAAAGGCCCCGCCCCATAGCCGCTGGTGGGCTCACGAGGCGAAGCCTTCCCTGAGCGCCCTTCTCCCGCGGCTCTGCGGCCCGGAGGGGTTCGGGGAGGCGAAGCCTCCCCGGTATTTCCCTATTTTTCGTGGCTCATGTGGCTGCGAAGCAGCCGCAGAGCCACAAAAAAACTAGAGCGATGGGGCGCGCAGCGCACATGGTATAATCCGCCCGTTCTGCGGTACAGCCTCACGGAGTGGCTCTCATGCGCTACATTGTTGGAGTAGATCTGGGCGGCACCAACCTGCGCGCGGCGCTCGCCGACGAGCAGGGGACGATCTATCAGGTTGTGCGGGTCCCCACAGCGGGCGATGAGGGCCCCGAGGCTGTGATGGATAAGATCGTCGCCTGCATCGGGCAGGTGCGGGCCGCGATGCCGCGCGACGGCCAGCTGCTCGGGGTCGGCATCGGCTCGCCCGGGCCGCTGGACCCGTTCGACGGGGTCGTCTTCACGATGCCGAACCTGCCGGGCTGGGAGAACGTGCCGCTGCGCGCGATCCTCGAGGAGCGCACGGGCCTGCCGGTGGAGCTCGGCAACGACGCGAACGCGGCGGCGCTTGGCGAGTGGTACTTCGGCGCCGGCAGAGGGCTGCGCAACCTGGTGTACGTGACGGTGAGCACCGGCATCGGCGGCGGCGTGATCGCCGACGGGCGGCTGCTGCTCGGGCACCGGGGCGCCGCGGCGGAGGTCGGCCACCACATCATCGACTGGGAGACGCTCGCGTCGTGGGAGAACCTGGCCGCCGGGCCGGCGCTGGCGCGCGCGGCGGCTGAGGCGATGGCCTCCAACCCCCACACCCTGCTTCACAGCCTCGCGACCCCCGCGACGGTGACGGCCGGGGATGTGGCCCGCGCCGCGGCCGCCGGGGACGCGGTGGCGCAGCAGCTGATGGACCGCGAGGGCGATCTGCTCGGCGCCGGGCTGGTGAACATGCTGCACCTCTACAGCCCGAACCTGATCCTGCTCGGCGGCGGGGTGGCGATCAACAACCCGCAGCTGATCGAGCGGGCGCGCAGGGTGATCGAGACGCGCGCGATGGAGGCCTACCGCAGCGTGCCGGTGCGCCTGGCCGAGCTGGGCGAGCGCGCCGGGCTGCTCGGGGCGGTGGCGCTCTTCCTCCATATGCGCGAGGGCCGCGCGTAGCGACGCCCCGCCGCGCTGCCGCGGGCGGGGCGTCGTGGCGTGCCGGTTCGAGGAGGCGCTATGCGCCTGTGCCGCTCAGGAGGCTGCGCAGCACGTCCGGCTTATCGGTGATGATGCCGTCGGCGCCGAGGTCGACCCAGTGCCGCATCTGCTCCGGGTCGTTGACGGTCCAGACGTTCACCTGGTAGCCGGCGCGCCGCACCAGCGGCAGCAGCTGGTCCAGGTCGGGGATCTCGGCGGCGGGGTGCCAGGCCCGCGCGCCGACGCTCTCCAGCGCGGCGAGGGGCCAGCTCTTGCCCTGGCCGTCGTCCAAGCGCGGGGTGCGGGTGCCCATCAGGAAGGCGCGCGGCAGGCTCGGGTCCGCCGCGGCGATCTCCTCGAGCGCCTGGGGCCAGAAGGACGAGATCAGCGTCAGCTCGGCCACGCGCGTGTCGCGCAGCAGGGCCGCGACGGCGGCGCCCATCCCCGGACCCTTCAGCTCGACGTTCAGGCGCATCCCGCGCTCGCGGGCGAAGTCGCACACCTCGGCCAGGGTCGCCACCCGCTCGCCGCCGATATCCAGCTGCCGCAGCTCCGCCAGCGTGCACTCCGCGGCGCGGCGCGGGCGCCCGTCCCATCGCTCGGTCGTCTCGTCGTGGAAGATCGCCAGCTGTCCGTCTGCGGTCGGCTGCACGTCCAGCTCGCACATGTCGGCGCCCATGCGCGCCGCGAGCTCGAACGCCGCCATCGTGTTCTCGGGCGCATAGGCCGATGCGCCGCGGTGGGCAATTACCAGGGTCATCTGTGCTCCTCACACACTGAAGGACGAAGGGGCCGCGGCTGCGGCGAACCTTCGTCCTTCTGCCAGTCCAGCCTAATCTATCAGCTCAGCGCCGCGCTGGCCAGTTCCGGCGCAGGCGTGCCGCCGAACTCACGCGCCTCCTTCGAGAGCATCGGGCTGAGGATCCTCTGCATCGCCATCACGTGTGCGCAGGTGCGGCGCAGCCGGAAGAAGTCGCAGTCGCAGGTCCACTCGTTGTCCGCGAGGGTGATCGTATGATCATTGTTGCCGCCGTGGAAGGTGGCCTTGAGCTCGGTGAAGTTGACTCGCTCCGGCTCCTGGGCGTAGCGGCGGGCTTTTTCGATCTTGCCGATCAGATCCGAGTGCATGGTGCGCCTCCTCACTGTAGTGAGAGCAGGTGTGACGTCGCGGCCAAATCCGCGCCGGAACCTGCGTCGTGATCATTAGGCACGCCCGAGAAACATCAAGGGCGGCAGCAGGACCCGATCATCCTGCGCCGCCCTCATGTCGGTCGATATTCTGCTGGCGTTTGTATTCGCATAGCGTTGCGCCCTTGCCCGCTGAACTCGTGTACCGACGTTCGCTTCGGTGTGCCCCCATTATAGCCGTCCGGTCGGGCATCGTCAAGGGTATCCGCGAGGAGGCTTAACACTCGCTCCACCCCATCAGAAAGCCTCAAACCCAGCCATGCGAGCAAAATGAGAAGATCGATAGCCGCGATTTGGTTGCGGCTTTTTAACCAACGTGCAGGCGCGGCAGCGTGGTGGGGACGGAGGGACTCGAACCCTCACGGATTGCTCCACAAGTTCCTAAGACTTGCGCGTCTGCCATTTCGCCACGTCCCCGCGCACGCAATTGTAGCACAGGCGGGGGCCGGAGGGCAACCGGGCGATCGGCCGCCAGCACGTGAGTTCCGCCGTCGCGCCGCCTCCCAGGAAGCCTGTGGAGGGCCAGCGGCCCTCCACGCTCCTCCTCCAGCTGGCGGCAGCCGGCCCGCTGCGGGCTAGCCCCTGATGATCGCCAGCACCTCGTCGCGCTTCTGCTCCATCAGCTCGCGGCTCTTGGCCTCCAGGTTGAGGCGCATGAGCGGCTCGGTGTTCGAGGCGCGCACGTTGAAGTGCCAGTCCGGGTAGGTCACCGAGATGCCGTCCAGCCGCTCGACGGTGCCGTCGGCGTAGCGCCGGGCGATCTCCTCCATCTTGCCCTTCGGGTCGGCGACGGTGGAGTTGATCTCGCCGGAGATGAAGTACTTCGCCTCCAGCGGCGCGAGCAGCGCCGAGAGCGGCTGCCCGGCGGTGGCGATCATCTCCATCACCAGCAGCGAGGGGATGATCCCCGAGTCGGCGTAGTTGAAGTCGCGGAAGTAGTAGTGGCCGGTGACCTCGCCGCCGAACAGGGCGTTCTCGTCCGCCATGCGGCGCTTGATGAAGGCGTGGCCGACGCGCTCCATCAGCGGGGTGCCGCCCGCGGCGGAGATCAGGTCCGGCACGGCCCACGAGGCGCGCACGTCGTACACGATCTTGCTGCCCGGCGCCTTGCCGAGCAGGTAGCGCCCGAGCAGCGCGGTGAGGAAGTCGCCCGAGACGAACGTGCCCCGGTCGTCGATCACGAAGAAGCGGTCGCCGTCGCCGTCGAAGGCGAAGCCCGCCGCCGCCCGCTCGGCCACCACCCGCTGCTCCAGATCCGCGCGGTTCTCCGGCTGCAGCGGGTCGAGCCCGTGGTTGGGCAGGTTGCCGTCCGGCTCGAGGTACATGCCCACCAGCTCCACCGGCAGGCGCTCGTAGACCCGGCGCAGGATCGGGCCGACGGTGCCGTTGCCGGTGTCGGCCACCACCTTGAGGCCCGCGCCCCGCAGCCGCTCGACGTCGATCAGGCCCAGCACCGCCTCGATGAACTGCTCCGAGAGGTCGACCGAGCGCATGCTGCCCTTGCCCCCGGCCGGCGCGAAGGCATCCTGCTCGACGATCCGCCGCAGGTCCTGGATGCCCTCGGCCCCGCTGAGCAGGTAGGGCATCTGGCGCACCATCTTGAAGCCGTTGTACTGCTTCGGGTTGTGCGACGCGGTCACCATCATGCCCGGCAGGCCGAGCTTGGTGCACGCGAAGTAGTACTGGTCGGTGCTCACCAGCCCGATGTTGACCACGTCGGCGCCCTGGTCCATAATGCCGCGCGTCACCGCCTCGAAGAGCGAGGGGCCAGACAGGCGCATGTCGTGGCCGACGATCACCTCGCGCGCGCCGAGGAATGTGACGAACGCGCGCCCGATCGCGTAGGCGCCGTCCTCGTTCAGCTCAGTCGGGTAGATGCCGCGGATGTCATAGGCTTTGAAGATCCCGGGGGCGATATTCACAGACGCCTCCTTCTTCTTCTACTCGGCGATACAGCGCCATTATACTCCCATTCCCAAGCCCAGGCAGGTTACAATCTTTTCCACGCGCGCCGCCGGCGCGCCGTCTGGAGAAAGTAGCCTCGGCGCCGGCCCGCCCGCCTTCCCGCTGCGCAAGGCGCCGTGCCGGCCGGAGCCCCGATCGCGACTCCAACCTGCGGGAGCCGCCGAAGGCCCTCGCCATCCCCTGAGCGCCGCGCAGGGGTGCGCGGCCGCGCCACACCGGCCCCCGCCGCCGATTTGCCCTTACGTACAGGCCAGGGCCCGCCGCGCGTCCCTTCCTTCGGCCCGGCCCACCCGCTACGATCCGCCCAGGTGACCCGGTCGCCCGCCTGCTTCCCGCCGCTCCGAGGGGCCCTGAGAAGGCGAGGCCCCGCTGGTCTCCCCCGCGGCGCTGGCGCAGGCGACCCCCAGGGCCACCGCGTCAGCCACGTACGTTAAGGAGAGACGACCATGCGCATCCACGAGCTGGAGCTGCTGGCCCCGGACCTGGCCGCGCAGCACAGGTTCTACACCCAGGTGCTCGGCCTGCCCGCCGAGCGAACCGACACCGCGCTCGCGCTGCAGATCGGCGCGTCGCGGCTGATCTTCCGCCCCGCCCCCGCCGGCTGGAGCGGCGTCTACCACTTCGCGTTCATCATCCCCGAGAACCGCTACGAGCAGGCGGCCGCCTGGCTGGAGCAGCGCACGCCCCTGCGCCCGGACGGCGACGGCCGGACGCGGTTCCACTTCGAGGACTGGAACGCCGACGCGGTGTACTTCACCGACCCGGCCGGCAACATCGGCGAGCTGATCGCCCGCCACTCGCTCCCGAACGCCGTGAGCCACGACTTCACCCCGCGCGACATACTGTCGGTCAACGAGATCGGCCTGGCGACCGACGACGTGCCCGCGACGGTGGAGCAGCTCTGCGCCCAGCTCGGCGTCCAGGTGTACCGCGGCCAGGGGAGCGACAGCTTCACCGCGGTGGGCGACCAGGAGGGCATGCTGATCGTCGTGCGCCGCGGCCGGCGCTGGCTCTCTGAGCCGGGGCGAGAGGCCGAGGCGCTGCCCACCCGGGTGACCCTGGAGGCCGGCGGCGCCCGGCGCGTGCTCGCCGGCCCGCCCTGGGCGGCCGAGCAGTAGGCCGCGCAGAATTACACCGCAAGAAACGGATGGCGGCCTCGCGCGCCTGATGGTACGATCCCGGCAGCTGCCAGCAGCAGATCCATTTGGGGGAATGCGATGAACGAGAGCATTGCCGGGAGATATATGAGCGAGGCCGCTCGCTGGGAGGCGATCCTGCGCCGCGACCGCGAGGCCGACGGGGCGTTCGTCTACGGCGTGCGCACCACCGGCGTCTACTGCCGGCCCTGGTGTCCGTCCCGCAGGCCGAACCGCGCCAACGTCCAGCTGTTCGACACGCCGTCGGACGCCGAGCGGGCCGGGTTCCGGCCGTGCAAGCGCTGCGGCTCGCGGGGCCCGGGGGCCGCAGCGCACGCCGACGCGATCCTGCGCGCCTGCCGGCAGATCGAGGCGGCCGAGAAGCCGCCCGCGCTGCGTGAGCTGGCCGCGGGCGCCGGCCTCAGCCCGTACCACTTCCAGCGGCTGTTCAAGGAGCTGGTGGGGGTGACGCCCAAGCAGTACGCGCTCGGCCACCGCAGCCGCCGGGTGCGCGACCGGCTCCTCAGGGACGCGACGGTCACCGACGCGCTGCACAACGCCGGCTACGAGTCGAGCAGCCGCTTCTACGCGGCGGAGGGCGCCGAGCTGGGGATGACTCCCTCGGCGTACCGCGGCGGCGGCGCGGGCGTGCAGATCCGCTACGCCGTCGCGCCGTGCTCGCTCGGCTGGGTGCTGGTCGCCGCCACCGAGCGCGGGGTGGCGGCGATCGAGTTCGGGGACGGCCCGGAGGAGCTGGCGCAGCAGCTGCGCGCCCGCTTCCCACAGGCCGAGCTGCGCGAGGCGGACGCCGGCTTCAACGAGTGGGTCGCGCAGGTGCTGGCGTTTGTCGAGGCGCCGCGCGGCGAGCTGCGCGTGCCGCTAGACATCCAGGGGACGGCGTTCCAGCGCCGCGTCTGGGAGGCGCTGCGGGCCATCCCGGCCGGCACGACCGCCAGCTACGCGCAGGTTGCGGAGCGCATCGGGCGGCCCACGGCGGCGCGAGCAGTCGCCCAGGCCTGCGCCGCGAACCCGCTGGCCGTCGCCGTCCCGTGCCACCGCGTCGTGCGCGGCGACGGGGAGCTAGGCGGCTACCGCTGGGGCCTGGCGCGCAAGCAGGCGCTCCTCGCCCGCGAGGCCGGCGAAGGGTGATCACCGGCGGCGCGTGGCGGCGGCCGTTTGCCGGTGGCGCAGCCAGAGGAGCAGCGCCAGCGCCCAGCCGGACCAGGCGAGGGCGGTGCGCGCGTGGCGCCCGATGAAGAGGGCGATCAGCAGGAGCGCGCGCAGCAGCATCACCAGGGCGCGCGGCAGGAGCGCCGGCCGCGCCCGCGCGCCCCAGTCCAGGCCGGCGATCCGCTCCAGCAGCCCGGCCGACACACACATCTCGAGCGTCGCGATATAGATCGTGTCGACGTGCCCCGCGGCGATCAGCAGGTCGCGCCGCAGCGTCGGCCACGCCGGGGAGCCGTCGTCGGGCGTGGCTGCGCCGACCGCCAGCGCATCAGCGGCCGCGCCGTAGCTGTCGATCAGCGCCCCGCCCAGGTCGAAGTCGAGCCAGCCGACCGGGAAGCGGCTCGAGCAGACCAGCACGTCCAGGTCGGCGGGCGGGTCCGCGATGTCGAGCGCCCGCTGGATGATCGTCGTGCCGGCGCGGCGGTCGTCGGCGATCAGCGGGATCTGGTAGGTGTGGACCTCGTAGCCGTCCTGCTGGATGGCGGCCACCAGCTCGGCGTAGGCGGCGCGCGCCGAGGGGTACAGCGCGTTGTCGCGCGCCAGCCACAGGCGCCCGGCCACCGCGCGCAGGGCGTGCCAGCCGCCGCGCTCGATGTCGTCGGGCGGCGGCTCGAACTCCAGCCCGACGGCCTGGAAGCGCAGGCCGTTGCCCTGGGCCCAGCTGCGGAACGCCCGGTAGCGGTCCAGCGCCTGCGGGTAGTTCTGCAGGTTGAGGGCCTCGCCGTCCTCGGCCGGCAGCACCAGCCACGCCACCGTCTCGACGCCGCACTGGTTGAGCAGGCGCACCGCCGCCGCCTGGTCCTCGTCCAGCCGGTCCAGCGGCACGGCGACGCCGAAGGCGTGCGCGGCGAGCGCCTGGAGCGTGCCGGGCGTCCGGAGCGTTTCGAGCAGCGCCTGGCCGCCCGCCTCCGCGAAGAAGATCAGGTGCGGGCGCTCGGGCGCCGCCTCCCCTGGCTGGTGCGTCATGCTCACGGAAAACCCCTCTCTCCGCCGCGGTGGGGTGCAAATGTGGCGTGATGGTCCTGCGGCGAAGCCGCCGCGCCATCACGCCACAGCGCTATTGTAGCACGGCTGGATGCTCGGCTGAAAAAGGGGTATCATACGCATATCATGCGCAGCGGATGGTACGACTTGGAGCTGCCGATGCCCCTGATCGTCGAGACCCGCGACCTGACCCGCCGCTTCGGATCGAACCTCGCGCTGGACCACCTCAACCTCCAGATCCCCGAGGGGGCGATCTTCGGCTTCATCGGCCCGAACGGCGCCGGCAAGACCACGACAATGCGCATCCTCACCACGCTGCTGCAGCCCAGCGGGGGCGAGGCGCGCGTGGCGGGGATCTCGGTCACGAAGGACCCCCGCGGGGTGCGGCGCGTGGTCGGGTTCATGCCGGACTTCTTCGGCGTGTACGACAACATGAAGTCGTGGGAGTACCTCGACTTCTTCGGCCGCGCCTACGGGGTGCCGGCCGAGCGGCGCGCGGTGCTGATCGGCGAGCTGCTCGAGCTGGTGGACCTGGCGCACAAGCGCGACGACCTGGTGATGAACCTGTCGCGCGGCATGAAGCAGCGCCTGAGCCTGGCGCGCACGATGATGCACGACCCGCGCCTGCTGATCCTGGACGAGCCGGCGAGCGGGCTGGACCCGCGCGCGCGGATCGAGCTGCGCGAGCTGCTCAAGGAGCTGCGCGCGCTCGGCAAGACGATCATGATCAGCTCGCACATCCTCACCGAGCTGGCCGAGATGTGCACGCACATCGCGATCATCGAGCGCGGCCGGCTGCTGGCGGCGGGGGACGTCCAGGATATCCTGCGCTCGCTCCAGCCGCACCGCTCGCTCGAGCTGCGGGTGCTGGCTCACCCCGGGCGCGCCGAGGAGCTGCTGCGCTCGTTCCCCGGCGTGCTCGGGGTGCGGCACGCGCACGCCCCGCAGGCCCCGGCCGCGGTCGGGGACAGCGGAGAGACGATCGCGCCCGACGAGGGGCTCGACGCGGCGCCGGCCGAAGAGGGCGCCGGCACCCCCGCGGCCGACCCCGCCCCGGCCGACGGCCTGTCGACCCTGCTGGTGGACTATGCCGGCGACGAGCGCGGCATGGCCGAGATGCTGGCGCTGCTGGTCACCAACGGCGTCCCGGTGACGCGTTTCGCCGAGCAGGCCGGCGACCTGGAGGATATCTTCCTGCACGTCACGCAGGGCATCGTGTAGGCGAGGCGGCGTGTGCGGTGGCTGCGCCCCGCACCCCTGGGAAGGGGTTGGGGAGGCGAAGCTTCCCTCGGAAGACTGCTTCTGCCGCTCTGCGGCGCGGTGGGAGCGCCCTGGAGGGGTTTTGGGGAGGCGAAGCCTCCCCAGGACTCCCCTAATGCGCGGCTCAGTGGCGCGGTGGGAGCGCCCTGGAGGGGTTTTGGGGAGGCGAAGCCTCCCCAGGCTCTTCTCTTTCCGTCGCTCTGCGGCAGCGCAGCTGCCGCAGAGCGACGGAAAAATCTCAGAGGGCCAGCGGCCCTCCGCACCTCCCCGCGAGGGAGCGTCGCCGGGCATGTGACCTGGAGCGTGTATGTTCGAGTTCAACCCGATCCTGGTGAAGGAGCTGCGGAGCCGGATGCGCGGCCCGCGGGCGTTCGTGCTGCTCACAGTGTACCTGCTGGTCCTGAGCAGCGTCACGCTGCTGCTCTACTCGGGCCTCGCCGGCAACATCGGGTCGGACCTGAACGCCGGCAGGCAGATCGGCAAGGCGCTGTTCCTGGTGATCGCGGCCGTGGCGCTGGTCGAGGTGTGCGTGATCACGCCGGCGCTCACTTCGGGCAGCATCGCCGGCGAGAAGGAGCGCCAGACGTACGACCTGCTGATCAGCTCGCTGCTGTCGCCGTGGCAGATCGTGTGGGGCAAGCTGGCGTCGGCGCTGGCGTTCGCGCTGCTGCTGATCCTATCGGTCGTGCCGGTGATGAGCCTGGCGTTTCTCTTCGGCGGCGTGAGCGCCGCGGAGGTGCTGATCGCGCTGGCCGGGCTGGTGGCGACGGCGGTGTTCTACGCCTCGGTCGGCCTGTTCTGGTCCTCGGTGACGCAGAGCACGCTCGGCGCGACGAGCTTCGCGCTGGGGTCGATCATCCTGATGCTGCTCGGCATCCCCTTCCTGGTGGTGATCTTCGGGCTGGTGTTCACCAGCGACCTCTCGACCGACCTGCTGGACTCCGCGCTGTTCATCTACCTCAGCCGGCTGTTCATCGCGGCGCACCCCTTCATCGCGCTGGGGATAACGGCGAACCAGCTCGACGCGGGCGGCAGCCCGTTCTTCGAGGTGGTGCGGACGAGCAGCGCCGAGCTGCTGGTGCCGGCCCCGTGGCTGCTGTACGTGCTGCTCTCCGCGCTGTTCAGCCTGGCGCTGGTCGCGATGAGCGTGCGGATGCTGCAGCCGGTGCAGCCGATTCCGGCGAAGGAGGCGCGCGCAGGCAGGCAGCCTGACGCTGGGGAGCAGGGTGGGGCTGAGGCGGCGTAGGGATAGGGCAGGTTGGCGCTACGCCGCCACGACGATCTCGGCGTCCGGGTTGGCACGCGCCTCGCGCAGCATGACCAGCGCGTCGGTGGCGGCCTCGTGCACCTGGAGGTCGCTGTCCTGGGCTGCTCGTGTGAGCGCCTCGATGACCTCTGGCGTGGCGGCGGCTGCGCCGATGCGGCCGAGGGCGCGCGCCGCAGCCTCGCGCGTGTAGATGTCCTCGTCCTCGAGCAGCCTGGTCAGGTGGCTGATGATCTGCGCCGTGCCGGCCATGTCGCCGAGCTGGCCGAGGACCAGGGCGGCCGCAGATCGGACGAAGCTGTCGCTGTCGAACAGGTGGTTCCAGAGCTGGTCGAGCAGCTGGGGCGAGGTGACGTTGTGGCGCAGCATGCCGATCGCGCGCGCCGCGGCGAACCGCGTCTCGGCGTCGCAGTCGTGCAGCGCCACGTGGACCAGCGTCTTGGTCAGCAGCGGCGGCGGGGGATCGGCGATCATGCCCAGCAGGCGGGCGGCGGAGGCGCGCACGTGGGCGGCCCCGTCGCGCAGGCCGTCGTGCAGCAGCACCAGGTCCGCGGGGGTGTAGCGGCCGTTCCGGGCGCGAAGCTGCCGCAGCGCCTCGGCGCGCGCCTGCCCGCCCGGGTCGGAGAGCACGCGGCGGAGCTGCGCGAACTCGCCGGGGTAGGCCTCCAGGTCCCGCTCGAGGCTGGCGCGCAGCCACTCCTCGCGGGCGCCGTTGAGACGCTGGCGGGCGATCGGAATGGTCTGGAGCTCGACCAGCAGCTGCTCGGAGGCGGCGCGCAGCTCCTGGCTGCCGCGCAGCTCGCGCTCCACCTGCACGGCGTGCTGGTAGCGCATACGAGTTGCCCGGCGCACGATCTGGTCAGCGCCGGGCCCCCGTACGATCTCTGCCAGCGTCAGCACTGCGGCGACTGGCTCGGTGTGGAACGCTTCGAGGAAGGGGGCCAGTGTCTGGGTCACGAGGTACGCCAGCATGCTCGTTGTGCCGGCGATCTGTAGCTCTTGGCGCGGGTTGCGGGCGAAGCCGTTGAGCTGCTCGGCGATGCGGCGGCGCCAAGTCTCCTGGTTGAACATGCCTATCTCACTCGGCCGTACGACGCGCTGAGGCTGAGTCGGCACAGCGGACATAACTCTCCCCGTTCCCGAAAGTATAGCACACTCTTTAGAACGAAGGAGATAGCCAAATTGTCACATATTCTTCGGCCCGCCGGGAGGCTACGGCGGAGTCTCGCAGCGATGGCTCGCTGATGTGGCGGCGGGATTTGACAGACGCACATGTTCTGGTGTATGCTACAAGTGCTGCTGTCGTGCAGAATGTAGCACTAAATAGCGCCTTTGTGGGGATGCTGGTGTGGTGACGCGCGCATATAACTCTGTTTCGGGCGGAGCGATTCGGCCGCAGGCCGGGATGCGTCGCCCCAGCATCTGCGCCGCGGCTGCGCCAGCGCGCTGCCACTACCGGCAAGTCTGCGGCACGCAAACGCTACGCGCGGTGCTCGCGGCGAGCGCCGCGGATGTGATAGGCTAGCGCTGTTGTTGCGAGGGTTCTCCCTCCTCAAGAGCGCACGCATCTCGATGTAGCTTTTGAACGGAGGATTACCCTTGGGGCAACGAGTCCTCGTCCTCAACGCCAGCTACGAGCCGCTGCAGCTGATCTCCACACGCCGGGCCATTGTGCTGCTGCTCCAGGATAAGGCCGAGCTCGTCGAGGCGGCGAGCCAGCGCCTGCGCGCCCGCGGCATCTCCTTCGCCGTCCCGCTGGTGATCCGGCTGGTGCGCTACATCAGGATCCCCCGGCGCCTGCGCCTCCCCTGCTCGCGCCGCGGCGTGCTCGCGCGCGACCGCGAGACCTGCCAGTACTGCGGTATCCAGCCTGGGCGCTCGAACCTCACGGTCGACCACATTCTGCCGCGCTCGCGCGGCGGGCAGACGACGTGGGATAACGTCGTGGCGGCCTGCCGCGAGTGCAACCACCGCAAGGGCGGCCGCACGCCCGAAGAGGCGAACATGAAGCTGCTGACCGTCCCCCGGCAGCCGCAGTTCGTGGCGTTCGCGCTGCTCGGCGAGCTGGAGCGGCACGACGTGTGGCGGAAGTACGCCTACAGCTAAGGGCTCGCGGCGCGCTTGCGCCAGTAGCGCGCTAACCCCTGCCAGCTCATCTCGACCGAGGCGGCGCGCGCGTACTCCTCCGGCGTTGCGTCGCTGCCGCTGGCGGCGATCTGCGCCGCGGCGAGCGCCTCCAGCCGCTCCACTGCCGCCTTCTCCTCCTCACCGCTCTCCAGGCTCTTACGAACGGTCTCAGCCCAGCTCAGCGTGTGGCGCCACAGCGCGTCGATGTGCGCCGCGGGGTCGTGCGCCGGGCCGAAGTGGGTCAGGCACAGCAGCCGCGGGCCGAACTGCTCCAGCTGATCCAGCGTCCGCCGCCAGGCCTCCAGGTCGATGTCCGGCGGGGGCGTCGCCGGGCACACATAGGCGGAGCCCGGCATGCGCACGCCCGCGGTGTCGCCGACGAACGCCGTGCCGGAGCTGCCGTCCAGGTACAGCAGGTGATGGGATGCGTGGCCGGGCGCGTCGTACACCTGCAGCGCCAGCCGACCCAGGCGCAGCGTCTCGCCGCCGACCAGCGCGGTGAGGTTCTCGGATGGCACGGGGAGGATCTCGCCCCACAGCTCGTCCATGCGCTCGCCGTACAGGCGCGTGGCGCTGCGGATCAGCTTCTCGGGCGCGGCCATGTGCGGCGCGCCGCGCTCGTGGACGTAGACGCGCAGGTGGGGCAGGGCGCGCACCAGCGAGCCGGTGGCGCCCGCGTGGTCCAGGTGGATGTGGGTGAGCAGCACCGCGCGCAGGTCGCGCAGCTCCAGGCCGTGGGCGCGGAGCCCGCGCTCGAGGGCCGGCAGCACGCTCGCCGGGCCCGGGTCGACGATCGCCGGCTCGTCGCCGAGCAGCAGGTAGGTGCCGATCACGTGCGGCCGGCCGAGGTGCATGTCGTCGATCAGCCGGACGTGCTCCGGTAGCCCGTCGTTGTGTTGCTCGCTCACGGTGCTGCTCTCTCCTGCGCCATGCGCGATGTGCGGCGCGAGGGGCGCTCGCGACACACACATCGCGCATGCGGCATCGCGGGGCTCTACCGCCGGTGTATCGCCTGCCAGACCTTCTCGGGGCGCATCGGGATATCGAGGTGCTTCACGCCCAGGTGCCTGAGCGCGTCCACCACCGCGTTGGCGACCGCCGGGGTCGAGCCGATCGTGGCCGCCTCACCGATGCCCTTGGCGCCGAGCGGGTTGTGCGGCGTCGGCGTCTCGGTCTTGTCCAGCGTGAAGTGCGGCAGGTCGTCGGCGCGGGGCAGCGCGTAGTCCATCAGCGTGCCGCTGAGCAGCTGGCCGCTCTCGTCGTACACCACCTCCTCGAGCAGCGCCTGAGCGATGCCCTGCGCCAGACCGCCGTGGACCTGGCCGGCCACCAGCAAGGGGCTGATGCGCGGCCCGCAGTCGTCGACGCTGTAGTAGGCGCGGACGCGCACCTCGCCGGTCTCCGGCTCCACCTCCACCACCGCGACGTGGGCGCCGAACGGGTAGATCAGCTCCGGCGGCTTGAAGAAGTGGGTGGCCTCGAGGCCGGGCGTGATGTCGTCCGGCAGCTCGTCGGAGTAGGCCCGCTGGGCGATCTCCTTGAGCGTGAGGCCGCTGTCCGGCGCGCCCCGGACGTGGTAGCGCCCGTCCTCCAGCACGATGTCCTCGGGCGCGGCCTCGAGCATGCTGGCGGCGATGCGCCGCGCCTTCTCGCGCACCTGCTCCACGGCGCGCACCAGCGCCCCGCCGCCCACCGCGAGGCTGCGGCTGCCCATGGTGCCGTGGCCCATCGGCGTGTTGGCCGTGTCGCCGGCCTTGAACACCACCTGGTCGAAATCAGCGCCCAGCTGGTCGGCGACGATCTGGGCGAAGGTGGTGCCCGTGCCCTGGCCGTGCGGCGAGATGCCGGACATCACCGTGACGGTGCCGCTGGGCTCGACGCGCACGTGGGCGCTCTCGAACGGCCCGAAGCCGCACATCTCGACGTAGCAGGCGAGGCCGATGCCGAGCAGCGGCCCCTCCCCGCTCGCGCGGCGGCGCCGCTGCTCCTCGCGCAGCGCGGCGTAGTTCGACACCTCGAGGGCCTTGTTCAGCGCCTTCTCGTACTCGCCCGAGTCATAGATCGTGCCGACCGGCGTCTTGTAGGGGAAGGCGTCGGGCGGGATGAAGTTGCGCCGCCGGACCTCGGCCGGGTCGAGCCCGAGCTCGTCGGCCACGGCGTCCATCAGGCGCTCGATGTAGAAGGCCGCCTCGGGCCGGCCGGCGCCGCGGTAGGCGGCCACCGGCGTGGTGTTCGTGTACACGCAGGTGACCTCGAAGTCCACCGCCGGGATCTTGTAGACCCCCACCGCCATCTGGCCGGTGAGGTTGGGGATGTCGGCCGACACCGGGTAGGCGCCCAGGTCGGCGAGCACGCGGGCGCGCAGCGCTGTCACCGTGCCGTCCTCGGCCACCGCAGCCTCGTAGTCCGCGATCTGGGCGCGGCCGTGGGTGGTGGCGAGCATGTGCTCCAGCCGCCCCTCGACCCAGCGCAGCGGCAGGCCGTACCGGCGCGTGAGCGCGGCGAGCGCGACCTCCTCGGGGTAGATCCCGATCTTGACGCCGAAGCCGCCGCCGACGTCGGGGGCGATCACGCGGATCTGGTTCTCGTGCAGGCCCAGCACCTCGGCCAGGTCGCGGCGGATCCAGTGCGCCGCCTGGGTGCTGGTCCAGACCGTCAGGCCGCCGGTGGTCGCATCGAGGGCGGTGACTACGGCGCGGCCCTCCATCGGCACGCCGGCCAGCCGCTGGTTGTGCATGCGCAGCCGCACCACCCGGTGGGCGCTCGCGAAGGCGGCCTCGACGTCGCCGTGCCTGCGGTGCCAGACGTGGTCGACGTTGCTGGGCAGCTGGTCGAACAGCCGCGGCGCGTCCGGGCGCGCGGCCTGCTCCATGTCCACCACCGCCGGGAGCGGCTCCCAGTCCACTACCACGTCGGCGACGCCGTCCGCGGCGGCCTGCGGGGTGGCCGCGATCACCGCGGCGACGATCTCGCCGGTGTGGCGCACCCGGTCGACCGAGATGGCGTAGTGCGAGAAGGGGCGCTGCGTCCAGCCGGCCTGGTCGCCGCCCTCGCCGCCGCTGAAGGGAAGCGGCCCGTAGGCCTCGAGGAGGTCGCGCCCCTCGACGACCGCGACGACGCCCGGGCGGCTGAGCGCGGCCGAGGCATCGATGCTGCGGATGCGGGCGTGCGGGTATGGGCTGCGCACAAAGGCCACGTGGTGCATGCCCGGCAGCTTGAGGTCGCCGACGTAGGTGCCGGCGCCTGTGATCAGGCGAGGGTCTTCCTTGCGGCGGACACGCGCGCCGATGAGTGATGCGTAGGCCATGGCAGGTGCTCCTCGGTGCTCTGAGGTTTGGGCCTCTCTACTATACCACTGAACCGGGCTGCGCGTGTTCCACACGGGCTGCGGCGGCGCCCCTGGCGCGGCGGGCAGGCGTCTAGTCCTTTCGGCATATGTGGGCGATATGCCCTCTGGGCGCGCAAGATACCGATGAGTGATGATGCGGCGGGCGGCGCACGCGGCTACCATAGAGCTCAGAAGCGGTTGAGCGGCGCGGCAGCGCCGGGGCATGCGGCACGGCGGCTGATGCGCCCGGGCGGCTGTTTCGCGAAGGAGAGCTGCGATGCGTGGAGTGAGGCGAGCGCAGGTGAGCGCGGCGGACGGCCTGGGCGAAGAGCGGCTGGACGTGGCGTATACCGGCGAGACGACCCGGCTGGACCTGGGCGGCCAGCGCGCGAGGGGCGGAGGGAGCTGCGAGTGGTCTCCGTGGTGGACGCTGTGGCTGATCTGGCCGGCGATCGGCCTGCTGAAGTGGACGGCGCCGCGGGCGCTCGACATGTACGCGACTCTGGTGGAGGCCAGCGCGCCGCTGCTGCCGGCGCTGCTGATCCTGGTGGGCGTGGCGCTGATCGCCCGGCGGCGCCGCGAATGATCCGCGGAGGGCACGGAGCAGCCCCAACGCGATCCACGGAGGGCACGGAGGGCACGGAGGATTCGAATTTATTGGGAGCAGGGGATGGCTCAGGTATTTCCAGGGCGCTACACGGCCGAGTCCAATGAGCCGATGGTGGTCTTTCTGGTCGGGATGCGCGTGAACCAGCTGCTGGCGGTGCGCAAGTGGTTCCCGGCGTTCCGGGCCATGATGCCGATGCTGAACACGCTGTTCGGCAACCCGGAGAAGGGCATGCTCGGGGCGCACACGTGGGTCGGCTGGCGCAGCGTGATGCTGGTGCAGTACTGGCGCTCGTTCGATCACCTGGAGCGCTTCGCGCGCGATCCGAACGACCCGCACGCGGCGGCGATGCGCGAGTTCTTCAAGAACGTCGGCAACGACGGCAGCGTGGGGATCTGGCACGAGACGTATCTGGTGGAGGCGGGCGCGATGGAGGCGGTCTACAACAATATGCCGCAGTTCGGGCTGGCCGCGGCCACCGCTCACGTCCCGGTGACCGCTGGGAGGGGGCGGGCGCGCCAGCGGCTGCGCCAGGCCCAGGGGGAAGCGGCGGCTGCGCAGGTATAATACCTCGCAGCCATGCCTACATCTTCGACGCACCCTACTTCAACCGGCGACGCGATCGGCGGGTCGCTGCAGTGGGCGGCGCGCGGCTGCTGGCTCGTGGCCTGTGGCGCGCCGCTGGCGATCGGGCTGGCCTCCGGCTGGGGGCCGGCGCGGACGCTGCCGTACATCGGGCTGGCGCTGGCGGCGCTGCTGCTTGTGGAGGCGCACCGGCTGCCCGCGCCGCTCTGCCAGCTGCTGACCCTGCCGCGCTGGCGATACCTGCTGCTGTGGGGAGCCGTGGGGCTGGGGCTGCTGGTCCTCAGCGGCGATCCGCACATCCAGCAGGCGCTGCTGTGCGTGCCGTTCGTCCACGCCGCGCTGTCCTACCGGATCGGGCGCACGGCCGTCACCGGCGCCGCGTACCTGGGCGTCATCGCGCTGGGGCTGTGGCTGGGAGGGCAGCGCACGCTGGCGGGGCTGGCGTTCCCGGTGCTGGCGTACGCCGCGCTCATGGCGCTGATGGAGGCGTTCGTGCGCGTCTCGCTCTCCCAGGCCGAGGCGCGCGACCGCACGGCCCGGTTGGCGGCCGAGCTGGCGCGCGAGCGCGACGATCTGGCGCGCCTGGCTGCGGAGAACGCCCGGCTGGCCGAGCAGGCGAGCCAGTCGGCGACGCTGGCCGAGCGCAACCGCCTGGCGCGCGAGCTGCACGACACCATCGCGCAGGGGCTGACGGCGCTGACGATGCAGCTCGAGGCGGCGCAGCGGGCGCTCGACCGCGACCCGGCGCGGGCGCGGGCGCGGCTGACCCGCGCGCACGAGCTGTCCCGCGCGACGCTGGAGGACGTGCGGCGCAGCGTGTGGGCGCTCGCCGAGCCGCCGGTGGACGCGGCCGGGCTGGCGGCGGCGCTGGAGCAGCTGACGAGCGACTTCACGGCCCGCAGCGGTGTGGCGGGCAGCTTCCAGCACGTCGGGCCGCCGCCGCCGATCGACTCCGCCGCGGCGACGCAGGTGCTGCGGGTGGCGCAGGAGGCGCTGCAGAATGTCGAGAAGCACGCCCAGGCCAGCTCGGCGCAGGTCGAGCTGCGGGTGGACGCGGCGGGCGTGCGGCTGGAGGTGCGCGACGACGGGCGCGGCTTCGAGGGCGCGGCGCAGCCAGCGGGGCAGAACAGCGGCGGGTTCGGGCTCCTGAGCCTGCGCGAGCGGGCGCGGCTGGCGGGCGGCGCGATCGCCATCGCGAGCGGTCCCGGCCAGGGGACCTGTGTTAGCATGTTCATCGCCCGGCCGGCGGGGCGGGCGGATGGAGGGGACGACCATGAGCGGCGCGACACGGACACCGGTCACGGCTGACGAGCCGCTGCGCGCGTCCGACAGCGGCATGCGGCGCGAGCTGTTCCCGCGGCCATGACGATCCGCATCTTGCTCGCAGAGGACCAGCGCATCGTGCGCGAGGGGCTGCTCGCGCTGCTCGAGGACGAGCCCGAGATCGAGATCGTGGGCGAGGCGGCCAACGGGCGCGAGGCGGTGGAGCAGTTCGAGCGGCTGCGGCCCGATGTGGTGCTGATGGACCTGCAGATGCCCGTGATGGACGGGGCCGAGGCCACGCGGCGCATCCGCGAGCGCTTCGCCGACGCGCGGGTGCTGGTGCTCACCACCTACACCACCGACGAGTACATTTTCACCGCGCTGCGGGCCGGGGCGCAGGGCTACCTGCTCAAAGATGCCTCGGCGGACGAGCTCGTGGCGGCGATCCGGGCCGTGCAGCGCGGCCAGACGCTGCTGGCGCCCGAGGTGGCCGCGCGCCTGGTCGGCGCGACCAGCGGCGGCGGGGAGGGCGAGGCGCTCACGCCGCGCGAGCTGGAGGTGCTCATGCTCATGGGGCAGGGGCACAGCAACGCCGAGATCGCCGCGGAGCTGCAGATCGCGCCGCGCACCGTCAAGGTCCACGTGCAGAACATCCTCGGCAAGCTCGGCGCCGCCAACCGCACCGAGGCGGTCAGCATCGCCGTCCGCCGCCGGCTGATCACGCTGTAGGAAGCCGGCGAGCGGGCGCGGGTGTTTGACACCCCCCGTAGCCCTCCGCTACAATTTTGCGGTTTACAGCATGACGCGGACGAACCGCGGCCGCGACGATGATGTCGTGCCAAGAGGAGGAGCTACGTGACAACAACTGATACATCTGTAACCATCCCCGCATTCCCCTCCGTACCTGGCCCGCGGGCCGAGGAGCTTATCGCGCGTGACAGCAAGGTGTTCGCGCCGTGCATGGGGCGCGTGTACCCGTTCGTCATGGAGCGCGGCGAGGGGTGCTACGTCTGGGATGTGGACGGCAACCGCTACCTGGACCTGAACGCCGGCATCGCGGTGGTGTCGGCCGGGCACTCGCACCCGCGCGTGGTGCGCGCCATCCAGGAGCAGGCGACGCGCTTCATCCACATGGCGGGGACGGACTTCTACAACGAGCCGATGGTCAAGCTCGGCGAGCGGCTGGCGTCCCTGATGCCGCGCGAGCAGGAGTGGCAGGTGTTCCTCGCCAACTCCGGCACCGAGGCGGTGGAGGCGTCGATCAAGCTGGCCCGCTACGCCACCGGGCGGCAGGGGATCATCGCCTTCTTCGGCGCGTTCCACGGCCGCTCCTACGGCTCGCTCTCGCTCACGGCCTCGAAGTCGGTGCAGCGGCGCGGCTACTACCCGCTGGTGCCGGGCACCTTCCACGCCTTCTTCGCCAACCCCTACCGCACGCCGTTCGACGTGCCGGCCGAGCGCGTGACCGAGGTCTGCCTGGACTACATCGAGCACACGCTGCTCCACACGGTCGCTCCGCCGCGCGATGTGGCCGCGATCATCGTCGAGCCGATCCAGGGCGAGGGCGGCTACGTCGTGCCGGCGCCGGGCTTCTTGACCGGCCTGCGCGAGATCTGCGACCGCCACGGCATCCTGCTGATCGCCGACGAGGTGCAGAGCGGGGTGGGCCGCACCGGGACGATGTGGGCCTTCGAGCAGGAGGGGATCGTGCCGGACATCGTCGCCTCGGCGAAGGGGCTGGGCGGCGGCATGCCGATCGGCGCGATGGTGGCGCGCCGCGAGCTCACCGAGCGCTGGGAGCCCGGCTCGCACGGCAACACCTACGGCGGCAACGCGCTGGCCTGCGCCGCCGCCTACGAGGTGCTGGGGCTGGTCGAGGAGGAGCTGGCCGCCAACGCCGCGCGCGTCGGCGCGCACCTGATGGCCGGGCTGAAGGAGCTGCAGCAGCGCTACGAGGTGATCGGCGACGTGCGCGGGCGCGGCCTGATGATCGGCGTCGAGCTGGTGGAGGACCGCGCCACCCGCGAGCCGGCGCGCGCCCTGGCGAACAGCGTGATGGAGCAGGCCTTCCGCCGCGGGCTGCTGGTGCTCACGTGCGGCCTGTCCACCATCCGCTTCTGCCCGCCGCTGGTGCTCACCGAGGCTCAGGCCGACGAGGGGCTGGCGATCTTCGAGGACGCGCTGCGGGCGTGCCTGTAGTGTGAAGCGATGCGCAGCGTGCAACACCGGGTTGCGCGCCGGGTGTAACACGCTGCGCTATGCTGCGGGGGGCGGCATCGTGATCGGCGGCTGAGGCTGCTCCCCGCCCCGCTGGCGCGTCGCGATCCACGCGCCGAGCACGCCCGTGCCGAGCGCGAACAGCAGCCACAGGATGCCGAAGCAGAACCCGCCCAGCGGCCCCGCGATGCTCATCAGCAGGTCGATATCCTCCGCTGTCAGCCTCTCCGCGCCCGATTGCTGCCGCAGCGTGTCCTCCAGGATCTGCCGCGTCTCGGGGATGGCGCGGACGAGCGCGATGTAGAGGATGAAGCCAATGACCGTGCCGATCAGGGCGCCGATCCCGCTTATGCCGCCGGCGATGGCCCCCTGCCCGACGCCGGCCGACGGCCCGCTCCAGCGCACCCCCAGGTAGCCAGCCACCCCGCCCAGCAGCAGCGCCGCCAGCGGCCCGCAGCAGAGCTGGCCGAGTGTCGGGATGATCGTCAGACCGCCGACGACGATGATGCTCGCTAGCCCAAAGATCAGCCCGGACTTGACGCCCCCGGACATGCAACCTCCTTGTCTAGTGTGTCAGCGTCTGCTCTGTTGCCGCGCTATTATCGCATATTCTCCGGGCGCACCGTGCACGCCGCAGGGCGTGACGCGGGCCGCGGGCGGGTTTGACACGCCCCGAAGCATCGCCTAGAATAGACGCTGCTTTTCCGCACACCCTCCGCCAACGATATGTCGCTTCCGCACGTCACAGCCCTCGACGGCATCTGGCGCCTGCTCCCGGTGGACACCTTCCGCCAGGGATTCTACCCGCTCGCGGACGACGCCTGGCTCGAGCAGGAGCTCCCGGCCCACTGGCAGCAGCACCCGCTCCTCGAGCGCTACGTCGGGCCGATGGTCTACCGGAAGCGCTTCAGGCTCGCGGATCTGCGGGCCGGGGACCAGCCATCGGGCGAATCCGCGCCGCGCGCCACGCGGTACTGGCTGCGCCTCAATGGCGTGTTCTACTTCTCGCAGGCGTACTTCAACGGCGTGGACCTCGGGCGCCACGAGGGCTACTTCATCCCCCAGGAGCACGAGGTCACGCGCTGGGTCGCCGAAGAGAACGAGCTGGTGATCGAGGTCGAGTGCCCCGAGGAGCCGGTCAAGAACGGCAAGCGGCTGATCACCGGCGTCTTCTCGCACTGGGACAGCATGGACCCCCAGCTCAACCCGGGCGGCGTGTGGCTGCCGGTGGAGCTGATCGGCACCGGCGCGGTGCGGATCAAGGAGACGCTGCTGCACACCAACGCCGCCGGCGCCGAGGTGGCCGAGCTCAGCTTCCGCGCCACGCTCGACGCGCAGCACGCGCAGGACGTGACGCTGCGCTGGACGTTCCGGCCGCAGAACTTCGCCGGGGAGGTCCAGACGATCGAGCAGCGCCGCGTGCTGGCGCAGGGCCAGGCGGAGATCGCCGGCGTGCTCGAGCTGCGCGACCCGCAGCTCTGGTGGCCGCACGACATGGGCCACCCGAACATGTACCGGGTCACGCTCGAGGTGCTGGCCGACGGCCAGGTCTCGGACGCGCACACGTTCGGCTTCGGCGTGCGGACGTTCGAGATGCACGACTGGGTGCCGCACATCAACGGCGTGCGCTTCTTCGTGCGGGGCAGCAACTACCCGCCCACCGACGCGCGGCTCGCGACGGTGACGCCCGAGCGCTGCGCCGAGGACATCCGCCTGGCGCGCGAGTGCAACATGAACATGCTGCGCGTCCACGGCCACGTCGGCCACCCGGCGCTGCTCGAGGCCGCCGACGCGGCCGGCGTGCTGATCTGGCAGGACTTCCCGCTCCACTGGCTCTACCGCCGCGAGGTGCTGCCGGAGGCCGAGCGCCAGGCGCGCGCGATGGTGCGCCTGCTCTACAACCACCCCTCGGTGGTGATCTGGTGCCTGCACAACGAGCCGATCTTCGTGGTGGACACCAAGGACGAGCGCTGGCACATGCGCGCCCGCTCCTACGCCTCGGTCTTCCTCTACAGCTGGAACCGCGACGTGCTCGACACGCGCCTGGCGAAGCTGGTGCGCAAGGAGGACCGCACGCGCTTCGTCGTGCGCAGCTCGGGCGAGTACGCCGTGCCGCTCGTCCGGCCCGGCACCGACGGCCACTTCTACTACGGCTGGTACAAGATCTACGGCGAGCTGCGCACCTGGGAGACGATCGCGCGCCGCTTCCCGGACAACATCCGCTTCGTCACCGAGTTCGGCGCCCAGAGCTTCCCGAACGTCGAGAGCTGCGTGAAGTTCATGGACCCCGACGTGCGCAAGGTGGACTGGCGGCGGCTCGCCGAGCGCCACATGTTCCAGCCCAACATCATGGACTACTGGCTGGACTGGCGCAGCGCCCCGTCGCTCGAGGCGCTGGTCGAGATGACGCAGGCGTACCAGATCCACATCAACCGCTTCTACATCGACCGGCTGCGCCACGCCAAGTACCGCCCGACCGGCGGCATCCTGCCGTTCATGTTCCACGACCCCAACCCGGGCGTCAGCTGGTCGGTGCTGGACTACTGGCGGGTGCCGAAGCGCTCGTACCACGCGCTGCGGCTGGCCTTCAGCCCGCAGTACCTCTTCACGCTGCTGGCGAAGGACCGCTATCCCGCCGGCGAGCCGTTGGACCTGCCGCTGTACCTGGTGAACGACGCCCACCACGACGTGCCGGCGACGCTCGAGGCGCGCCTGCTCGACCCCGACGGCGCCCAGATAGCCCAGGTCGAGCGGGCGCTGGAGATCCCGGCCGACTGCATGGCGCTGGAGATCGACCGGCTGCGCCTCACCCCCGAGCGCCGCGGCACGTACCGGCTCGTGCTCACGCTCCGGCCAGCCGGCGGCGAGGAGCTTGTGAATACGTATGACATTGTCGTGGGTGACGGGGCGGCCGGGTGACGGGGTGACGGGGCGGCCGGGTGGCTGGGTGACGGGGTGACCCTTGGATGCCGGAAGCCCATGGTACACCCAGAGACAACTTGGTTATCCAGTCACCTGGTCACCTGGTCACCTGGTCACCTTGTCACCGTGTCACCCAGCCGGCGCGAGCGGAGCGAGCGCGCGTCACCGTGCCACCTGGCCGCCTATCCTCGCTTGATGGAATAAGAAAAAGAGGTTCTCCATGCTCGACAAGGCCCGCGCGATCGAAGACGAGATCATCCGCCTCAGGCGCGAGATCCACCGCCACCCCGAGCTCGCCTTCCAGGAGGTCCGCACCGCCGCCCTGGTGGCCGACACGCTGCGCGAGATCGGCGGCATCAGGGTCCGCACCGGCGTCGGCAAGACCGGCGTGGTCGGCGAGATCGGCAACGGCGACGGCCCGACGATCGCCATCCGCGCCGACATGGACGCGCTGCCGATCGTCGAGGAGAGCGGCGTGCCCTTCGCCTCCGAGGTCCACGGCAACATGCACGCCTGCGGGCACGATGCCCACACCGCCATCCTGCTCGGCGTGGCCCACCTGCTCAAGCAGGAGTTCGCCGCCGGCGGGCTGAGGGGCAACGTCCGCTTCCTGTTCCAGCCGGCCGAGGAGGCCGCCGACGCCGAGGGAGTCAGCGGGGCGCCGCGCATGATCGAGGACGGCGCGCTCGAGGGCGTGGACGCCGTGATCGCGCTGCACGTCGACTCGACCATGCCGGTGGGCAAGATCGGCCTCAAGCAGGGGCCGTCCTCGGCCGCCGTCGACACCTTCCGCGGCTACATCACCGGCACCGGCGGCCACGGCGCCTACCCGCACCAGGGCACCGACCCGCTGTGGATGCTGCTGCCGGTGATGCAGGCGCTGCACGCGATCGTCGCGCGCCAGGTGGACCCGATGAAGCCGGCGGTGGTGAGCCTCGGGGTGGTGCGCGGCGGCACGGTCTCGAACGTGATCCCGGCCGAGGTCTACCTGGAGGGCACGCTGCGCTCCTTCGACCCGCAGGTGCGCGAGCAGCTGATCAGCGACGTCGAGCGGGCCTTCGCGGTGGCGCGCCACTTCGGCGGCGACTACCGGCTGGAGATCGAGCGCGGCTACCCGGCCGGCACCAACCACCCGCAGGTCACCGGCTGGTTCGAGGAGGTGATCGGCGACCTGATCGGCCCGGATGCGATCGACCGCAGCCGCGCCGGCATGGGCGCCGAGGACTTCGCCTACATGACCCAGGTCGCGCCCGGCGCGATGATCAACCTCGGGGCGGCGATCGACGACGGCGTCAAGCGCGCGCACCACACGCCGATCTTCGCGCTCGACGAGAGCTCCTTCGCGATCGGCGCGGCGATCCTGGCCGAGACGACGCGGCGCTTCCTGGCCGGGGAGCTGAAATAATCCACGGAGAAGCACGGAGAGGCGCGGAGGGGCGCAGCGTAGGGGCGTCCCTCCGTATCCCTCCGTGCTCTCCGTGTTCCTCCGTGGATCGCCCTCCGTGGATTATTGCCCCGCCGCGATGGCCGCCGCGCCTGCCAGCGTGTCCCAGATCACGTTCGGGAACAGCCCCAGCAGCAGCACCAGCGCCGTGCAGGCCACCAGCGCCCCGCGCAGCGCGGGCGCGACCGGCAGCGGCGTATCTTCGGCGGGCGGGCTGATCCACATGGCCTTCAGGAAGCGCAGGTAGTAGTACAGCGCCACCAGCGTCATCAGCACCGCGACCGCCACTAGCCACAGCGCGCCCGCCCCGTACCCGGCCAGGAACACGAAGAACTTGGCCCAGAACCCGGCCAGCGGCGGGATGCCCGCCAGGCTCAGCACCAGCACCGTCAGCAGCGTCGCCAGCGGCAGGTTGCGCCGCGCCAGCCCGTTCAGGTCGGCCAGGTCATCGCCGCCCAGCGCCTGCCCAACCGCCGCCAGCGCGCCGAACGCCCCGAGGTTCGTCAGCGAGTAGGCGATCAGGTAGTAGATCAGCGCCGCTGTGCCGAAGCTGCGGTCGGCCTGGTTGGCCGAGGCGAACGCCAGCAGCGCCAGCAGCGCGAACCCGGCGTGCCCGATGCTCGAGTAGGCCAGCAGCCGCTTGGCGTTGGTCTGCGGCAGCGCCGCCAGGTTGCCGAAGATGAGCGTCGCCAGGGCGATCAGCGCCAGCAGGCTGGTCCAGCCGTCGAAGCTCTCCAGCCGCGGGGCGCCGGCCATCACCGGGAAGGCGATCGTCAGCAGCCGGTAGAGCAGCAGGAAGCCGGCCGCCTTCGAGGCGGTGGACAGAAACGCGGTCACCGGGGTCGGCGCGCCCTGGTACACGTCCGGGCTCCAGCCGTGGAATGGCACGGCGGCGATCTTGTACCCGGCGCCGGCGATGATCGCGACCATGGCCAGCGTCAGCGCCGGCGTGCCCGGCTCGACGCCCGCCGTGGCCGCGCCGATCTGGGAGAACAGCGTGGCGATGATCGGCGGGCCGCCCGCGGCGCGGTTCGCGCTGGCGGTGAGCCCGTAGGCCAGGCTCATCCCGTACAGCAGGATCGCGGACGAGAGCGACCCGAACAGGAAGTACTTCAGCCCGGCCTCGGCCGACGTGGACCGGTCGTGGAAGTAGCCGGCCAGCACGTACAGCGCGATCGAGGAGAGCTCGAGGCCCAGGTAGGCCAGGATCAGCTCGTTGGCCGCGGCCATGACGCACATGCCGAGCGTCGAGAGCAGCAGCAGGGCGTAGAACTCGCCCGGGTTGCCGAGCGGCTGGAAGTCCAGCGCCAGCAGCGTCGCGATCAGCGCCGCGCCGATCAGCAGCAGACGCGCCACGCTCGTGAACTCGTCAGTCGCGAACGCGCCAAGGATCGGCCGCCCGCCCGGCCCGCCGGCCTGCAGGTTGCGCCCCAGGGTGATCAGGTAGTCCAGCACCGCGTTCCCGCTCGGCTCCGGTACGGTGAACAGGAAGCGGCTCTGCACCAGCGTCACGACGAACACCAGCCCCAGCCCCACCGCCGTGAGCTGCCCCGCCGCACGCCGCCGCTCCAGCTGCGCCTGATCGTCACTCCCCCAGCGCTCCAGGATGTCCGAGCCGGCCACCAGCAGCGCCAGCACCAGCAGCATCAGCTCAGGGAGCAGGCGCGGGATGTCGGTCACTTGGAAGGTCATAGCTTCTTCTCGCGGCCTCTGGTCGCTCGTGAGTCAGTGACAAGGTGAGCGGGTGACAAGGTGACAAGGTGACCGAGTAGCCAAGATGTCTCTGGGTGTACCGCGGGTTCCCGGCGTCCAAAGGTCACCCCATCACCCCATCACCCCGTTGCCCCATCGCCCCGTCGCCGAGTCACCTCGTCACCCCGTGGTTGCTAGCGTGACAGGCCGAGGGCGCTCGTCCGCGCAAGCGCCTCCGCCACCGGCTCGACGCTCGCGCTGATCGGCTCGGTCAAGTAGGCCGGGTAGATCCCGCTGACGATCAGGATCGCCGCCAGCAGCCCGCCGGCCGCGTACTCCTGCCAGGTCAGCTTAGGCAGCTGCAGGAAGCGCCGGTCCCTCAGCTCGCCGAAGAACACGCGGTAGATCGCCCGCAGGATGTAGCCGCCCGTGATCGGGATCGCCAGCCCGGCCAGCACCGCGACCAGCGGGAAGCGCTGCCACATCCCCATCAGGATGTTGAGCTCGGCCCAGAACCCGGCCAGGCCGGGCATGCCCATCGACGAGAGCCCGGCGATGATGAACACCACCGCCGCGAACGGCATCTGCTGGAACAGGCCGCCCAGCTCTGGGAACTGCCGCGTGTGGGTCCGGTCGTACACCATGCGCCCGACCACCGCGAAGAACAGCGCGGTCATGACGCCGTGGGCGAACATCTGCAGCACCGCGCCGGTGAGCCCGATCGCGTTCGCCGCCGCCAGCCCCATCAGCGTCAGCCCCATGTGGCTCACCGAGGAGTAGCCGATCATGAACTTGAAGTCGCGCTGCACCATGGCGATCGTGGCGCCATACAGCGCCCCGATCAGCGTGGCGATGGCGATCGGCAGCAGCCAGGCGCCCGCGCCCTCGGGCAGGATCCACATCGCCACCCGCAGGCAGCCGTACGCCCCCAGCTTCATCAGCACGCCGGCGTGCAGCATCGAGACCGCCGTCGGCGCGGCGACGTGGCCCGTCGGGCTCCAGGTGTGGAACGGGAACATGCCCGCCAGCACGGCGAACCCGAGGAACAGCGGCGCGAAGAACGCCACCTGGAACTCGCGCGGGAACAGCGCGACCTGCGCCAGCAGGCGCATGTCGAAGCTGCGGATGCTGCTGCCGAAGTACAGCGCGACCATGCCGAGGATGATCAGCGCCGAGCCGCCCATCAGGTACAGCGTCAGCTTCATGGCGCCGTACTCTTTCCTGGTGCTGCCCCAGATGCCGATCAGCAGGTACATCGGCAGCACGGCCAGCTCGTAGAACACGAACAGCAGGAACAGATCGACCGAGACGAACACCCCGTACACGCCCGCCGCCAGCAGCAGCAGCAGCACCCAGTACTCGCGCGCCCGATCCTCGATGTTCCAGCTCACCAGCGCGCCGGTGAAGATCACGATGCCGTTCAGCACCAGCAGCGGCAGGCTGATGCCGTCCACCGCGAGCAAGTAGTTGATGCCCACCTGCGGCAGCCACGGCACCTCCTCCAGGAACTGCAGCTTCTGCGGGCTGGTGTAGTCGTACGCGGCGTAGACCAGCACGGTGAGCAGCAGCGAGATGAAGGCGAACACCGTGCCCACCAGCCTGATGGCCCGCAGCTGATCGGGGCGCAGGAACATGATCGCGACCGCCGGGACGATCAGGCTGAGCCAGATCAGGCTGAGCCACGGGATGGTACTTGGAAGATCGAACAGGTTCATTGGCGATCCGCCTGTACGTTACCTGCGACAGGCTGCACATGCCCGTCGCACGTTCAGCGTTCCAACGCGCGGCGTCCCGGCGCACTAGCCCGCCGCCAGCCGCCCCAAGATCTCCTCCGCGGTCTGCTCCGGCGTCTTGCCCGCTGTGTACACCGTGATCGTCGCCAGCTCGCGCGGCAGCCGGTGGGCCAGCAGGTAGCGGTTGAGATCCGAGCCGTCGATGCGGTCGGTCATGCGATCGCGCAGGATCGCCACCGACTCGTCTTTGTCCGGCGAGGGCAGCAGCAGCACGACGTTGCGGAAGGGCGCCAGCGCGGCCCGAGCGCGCTCCATGTGTTCGGGCTGCTCGTACACCGAGTGGCCGGCGCCGAAGTCGATCACCTTGCCACGGTGCTCCGCCAGGATGCGCTCGACGGCGTGGACCTCGAACGGCTTCCAGTAGTCGAGCATCGCCTCTGCGCCGCCCTGCTCGGCGATCCGCCGCTGCTCCTCCTCGCTCCAGCCGATCTCCTTGTAGTACTCCCAGCGCACCTTGTCCACCGCGAGCTGCTGGCGCCCAAGCCGCTCGGCCAGCAGCTTGCCCACGGTGCTTTTGCCGGTGCCGATCGGCCCGATCAGCACTACGGTCTCGTCGGCCGGGTCCAGCGCCGCGAGCACGTCCTCGACGGTCTGCTCGGGTGTCCGGCCGTGGGTGTAGACCGTCTGCCGCGCGAGCGACTCATTCGCCGGGTGCCGCACGAAGTACTCGTTGATGTCCTGGCCGCGGTAGGTGAAGCGCTGGCGCTCCTCCAGCACGCGCGCCGCCTCCTCGCGGTCCGCGGACGGCAGCAGCAGCACGGTGGAATGCCCGCGCAGCGCGTCCCGCACCCGCCCCGCGTGCGCCTCGTCGTCATAGGCGATCTGCAGCGCGCCCAGCTCGACCACCTGGCCGGCGTGCTCCGCCAGGGCCTTCTCGACCGCGAGCGCCTCGAACGGGCGCATGAAGCCGTACCAGCCCTCGAAGCGCCCCTGCTCCCAGGCCCGCCTGGCGTCATCCCAGCTGATCCCGTGCGCCTCGTGGTAGCGGCCCGCGTCCGCTCCCAGGTTGTAGAACGGCCGCCCCAGCCGCTCGGCGAGCAGCCTCCCGACCGCCGTCTTGCCGGCCTTGCCCGGGCCGATCAGCGTGATGTCGCCCATTGCAGCCTACGCTCCTGTCAGCAGCCGGGCGAAGGTGCTCGCCAGCTCCGTCGCCGCCCAGTTCGAGAGGTCCATGACCGGCGCGGGGTAGAGTCCCAGCACGACCAGCAGCCCCAGCAGCGGCCACGCCGCCTGGAGGGGCGGCCCCGCGTGGCTGCCCTGCGGCTCCTCGCCCCGCAGCGGCCCGTGGAAGATCTGCCCGTACATGCGCAGCAGCGCCAGCGCCGTCACCACCAGCCCGATCGTCGCCAGCAGCGTGAACAGCGGCAGCGTGGCCCACGCGCCGCGCATGATGAAGAACTCGCCGACGAACCCGGCCAGCCCCGGCAGCCCCAGGTTGGCGAACACCGCGACGCCCATCGCGCCCGCCAGCGCCGGCATCGTCCTGCGCAGCCCGCCCAGCGCGCCGATCTCGTACGTCCCGGTGCGCGCCGCCAGCACGCCGGCCAGCAGGAACAGCGCGCCGGTCGAGAGGCCGTGCGCCACCATCTGGAACAGGGCGCCGTTCACCGCGATCGCCCGGCTCTCGGCGCCGGCGGCCCCCGCGGTGGCTGCGGCGGCCACCGCCAGCCCGACGTAGCCCATGTGGTTGATCGAGGTGTAGCCGATCAGCCGCTTCAGGTCGCCGCGTACGTGGGCCAGCGCGCCGAACGCCCCCGCCACCACGCCCACCAGTGCCAGCGCGCCGATCGCCGGCCCGAAGTACTGCGCCGCCTCCGGCAGCAGCGGCAGCAGGATGCGCAGCATGCCGTAGCCGCCCATCTTCGACATCACCGCCGCGAGCAGGATCGACCCGGCGGTCGGCGCCTCGGCGTAGGCGTCCGGCAGCCAGGTGTGGAACGGCCAGATCGCCAGCTTGATCGCGAAGCCGATGAAGATCGCCCAGAACGCGATCGAGGTGTACAGCAGCGGGAACGGCCCGAGCACGCCCGTCAGACCGATCTCATCGACATAATTGAACAGGATCGTCTGCAGGCTCTGGCTCGCTCCCTCGGCGCCGAGCCCCTGCCCGAGCCTGCCGAGCGTGATCAGGTCGAAGGTCGGCACGCCGGCGCGCGCGGTGGCCACGTAGAAGAGCTGGAACAGCAGCAGCATGCCGACCGAGCCGGCCATGGTGTAGACGAAGAAGGTGAGCGCCGCCTTGCGCCTGCGCCGCTGCGCGTCCTCGTCCTGCGGGTGGGTGCGCCCCCAGTTCTGCACCAGGAAGAAGGCCGGCACCAGGCTGAACTCCCAGAAGATGAAGAAGAAGAAGAAGTTCAGCGCGACGAAGTAGCCGAGCATGGCCGCCTGGAGCAGGAACAGCAGCGCGTAGTGGGCCTTCACCCGCTCGGTCACCCCGAACGAGGCCAGCATGGCCACCGGCGCGATCACCGCGGTGAGCAGCACCAGCGGCAGGCTGATGCCGTCCACGCCGACAAAGTAGTCGACCCGGATGGCCTGCACCCAGGCGACCTTCTCGACGAACTGGACGACCGCCTGCCCCTCGGCCACAGCGCGCGGCTCGAACCCGGCCCACACCACGGCCGCGATGCCGAGTGGCACGCACGACCACGCCGCGGCGCCCACCTTCACCAGGCGGTCATCGAGCCGCAGCGCGGCCGCCACGCCCACCAGCAGCATCCCCACCAGCGGCGCGAGGATCAGCAGGGAGAGCCACGGCACGGCGCTCGGTTCAAGATACGTAGGCATCGCAGGGCTCCAACATCTCGCCAGGGCTCAGGAGCAGCTCTCAGAAACAGCCGGACGAAACGCCCATCTCTCCGCGCTCCCGGCGGCCCGCACCGTCACGGGCGGTCACCGCAGGCCGTACAGGTAGATCGCCGCCAGGAGCACGGCGCCGGCGAAGGCGATCGCCAGGTAGTCCTGGACCTTGCCGGTCTCGCTGCGCCGCGCCCGGTCGCCGCTCGCCACCGTCCCGCTCGCCACCGCGTCGGCGCCGTCGTTCAGCAGCGCGTCGTCGGCGATGAAGTTCACCTGCCCGAGGAACTCCGTCAGCGCGCCGACCGCTTCCACCAGCCGGCCGATCACTTCCCGATCGAGCCACGCCCACAGGCCGGCCAGCCAGCCGGTCAGCCGGCCGACGCTCGCCGCGTACAGCTCGTCCACCCGGAAGCGCTGGTTCAGCAGCGCGAACACCCCCGGCAGCGCGCGCTCGAGCGGGTCGCTGTCCTGGGCGGTGAGGAAGGCGCCGCGGTACAGCCACACGCCCGCCCCGATGCCGGCCAGCGCGACGATGCTCGCCACGAGCATGACCGGGGCGCTGAAGCTGCTCTCCGCCTCGCGGAAGGGCAGCAGGAACGTCGCCAGGTGGTGCCAGCCGTCGTACGGCAGGTTGATGAACCCGGCGACGACCGCCAGGACGGCCAGGACGGCCAGCGGCGCGGTCATCGTCCAGGGGCTCTCGTGCGGCTCATCCCCGCCGGCGGTGTGCGCGCCGCCCGCGCTGTGTGCCGCGACTGTCGCCCCGCCCTGCTCGACTTCCGCCGGCTCGCTCGGGAGCGTGTCGCGGCGCGGCTGCAGCCCGCGGAACGGCCCGAAGAACACCACGGTCACCTGGCGGGTCATGTAGAACGCGGTCAGGAACGACGCCGCCAGCAGCGCGCCGAGCACCAGCCACTCGCCGTGGCTCGCGGCGTCCGCCAGGATCTCGTCCTTGCTCCAGAAGCCGGACAGGCCGGGGAAGCCCGCCAGCGCCAGGTAGCCGGCCATATAGGCCCAGAAGGTCGTCGGCATGAAGCGCCGGAGCCCGCCCATGTTGCGGATATCCTGGGCGGTGTTCGAGTCGTGCCCGACGGCCGCCTCCATGCCGTGGATCGTCGAGCCCGCGCCGAGGAACAGCAGCGCCTTGAAGAACGCGTGCGTCAGCAGGTGGAACAGCGCCGCCACCCAGCCGCCGATGCCGAGCGCCGCGACCATGAACCCGAGCTGCGAGATCGTCGAGTAGGCCAGGATGCGCTTGATGTCGAACTGCGCCACGGCGATCAGCGCCGCGAAGAGCGCGGTGAACGCGCCGATCGCCGCCACCACCGGCATGGCGTCGCTCACAACGAAGATCGGGTAGGTGCGCGCCACCAGGTACACTCCCGCCGCGACCATCGTCGCCGCGTGGATCAGCGCCGAGACCGGCGTCGGTCCCTCCATCGCGTCCGGGAGCCACACGTGCAGCGGGAACTGCGCCGACTTGCCGACCGTGCCGCAGAAGATCAGCAGCGCGATCGCCGTGGCCGCGCTGATCCCGATCGCCGTGGTGGTGCTCGCCAGCCGCTCGAGCAGCGCGGGGCTGAACACCTGCCCCTCGCCGGCGCCGAGCTCGAGCGTCCCGGCCTCGAACCACAGGTACGCCAGCCCGACCATCAGCAGCACGTCGCCGACGCGGGTGGTGATGAACGCCTTGATCGCCGCCTGGCGCGGCGTGATCTGCCGCGGGTCGCGGTAGGTCTTGTCGTACCAGAAGCCGATCAGCAGGTACGAGCACAGCCCCATGACCTCCCAGGCCATGAAGAACAGCAGCAGGTTGCTGGCCATCACCATCGCCA
The DNA here is from genome assembly GCA_937974195.1 of uncultured Roseiflexaceae bacterium. GTDB lineage: Bacteria > Chloroflexota > Chloroflexia > Chloroflexales > Roseiflexaceae > CALJIC01. Next base: position 54,627 of record CALJIC010000035.1, read on the forward strand.
GCATGGCCGCGCTGAACAGCGCGATGAACGAGAAGAAGCGCGCCTGGCGCTCGTCGTGGGCCATGTAGCCCACCGAGAACAGGTGGATGCAGGTCGAGGCGATGGTGACCATCACCAGCATCGCCGCCGCCGCCGGGTCGATCAGGTAGCCCATGTTCACGGCGGCCTCGCCCCCGGCGGGCGCCCAGCGCACCTGGCGCACGATGTTCGGCGCGGGGAAGGCGAACGCATCCTCGGGCGGCCGCGCGCTCAGGGCCTCGCGGCTGGTGACCGTGCCGTCCGGCCCCACCAGCACCCCCTGCGCCACCTCGGCCGCCACCCCGAGCGCCACAACCGTCGCCGCGCCCATCAGCAGCGTCGCCAGCCACGCGCTCGCCCGGCCGCTTCTCCTGATCGGCGTGAACGTGATGAGCGCGAACGCCAGCAGCGGAAGCGCTGGGATGAGCCAGGCGTTTTGCAGGAAGAAGCCCATAGCTCTCTCTGTCAGTTGTCGAACGGCGGAACGTCTCTGGCCGCGAAGATGCAGTGCTGACTATCGACAGCCGCGCACAGCCTGCCACGTGCGGCGCGCAGCCGCTCACCCTCTCAGGCTGTCCACCTCATCCGCGTTGATCGTCCGCCGCGCCCGGTAGATCGCGATGATCATCGCCAGCCCCACCGCCGCCTCGGCCGCCGCCACGGCGATCACAAACAGCGCGAAGATCGGCCCGGCCACGACGTTCGGCTCGATATAGCGCCAGAACGCCACGAGGTTGATGTTCACCGCGTTGAGCATCAGCTCGATGCCCAGCAGGATGCCGACCGTGTTGCGCCGCGAGAGCGCCCCGAACAGGCCGATGCAGAACAGCCCCGCGGCCAGCACTAGCACCCAGGAGAGCGGCACCGCTTCGACGATTGAGGGCATGCGAACCTCGTAACCTGAAGTAATGCGCGATTCGATGACCCCTAGCCTTCCTCGGCCGTGGGGACGTTGGCCGGCGCCGCCGGCACCTCAGGGCGCGCAGCTCCCTCCTGCAGCCTCCGCAGCCGCACCTGCTCGGCCAGCGTCAGCACGCGCCGCCGCCGCTCGCGCCCCTCGAAGGCGATCACGATCGCGCCCACCAGCGCCACCAGCAGCAGGATCGACGCGACCTCGAACGGCAGCAGGTACTCGCGCATGAACGCCGTGCCGATCTCGCGCGCGGACGCGATGCCGGCGGGCTGGCCGGGCGAAGGCGGGGGCACGGTCGCCCACCCGGTGGTCATCGCCGTCGGCACCATGATCAGCCCGAACAGCGCCCCGGACACCACCAGCGCCAGCCACCAGCGGCGGTGGAGCTGGCGGTCGTCCGCGCCGCTCGTGTCGCGGGTCAGCATGATCGCGAACAGGATCAGGATGGCGATCGCGCCGGCGTACACCAGCACCTGGGCCACGCCGAGGAACTCGGCCTCCATCAGGAAGTACAGCGCCCCGACGGCGAAGAACGAGGCGACCAGCCACAGGGCCGCGTGGATGATGTTCTTGACGCTGACCACCATCACGGCCGAGAACAGGATGAAGGCGGCCAGGATCAGGAACAGCGCCATGATCAACGTGTTCATAGGAATATCTCAACGCTCATACGTAGCGCGATGCGCGCTGCGTAACAGCTGGCTCTGACGTTGACTCGGCGCGGCGAAGCCGAATCTGCTCGCCCTCTGGTCGCGCGTCACGCGGCGGCGCGCTCACACAGGCTCAGGCGCGAGCTCCTCAGCCTCCTCCCGCTGGTTGACCAGCAGGACCCAGTAGTAGGCCGCGCCGTTCAGGGCGGCCGTCAGCACGAACGCCAGCAGCGCCCGCAGCCACCCCTCCGTAGCGTCCAGGTTCAGCACGCCCGACCACTGCGCGGCGCTCCACTGGGTGATCGCGACCCACAGCGCGCAGCTCGCCAGGTTCACCAGCGCCAGCGGGAGCAGGTACTTCCAGGCGAAGCCCATCAGCTGGTCCACCCGCAGCCGCGGGAACGCGCCGCGGATCCAGACCATCACGAAGATCAGCAGCACCGCCTTGCCGACCATGTAGACCATCGACAGCAGGGCGGCGGCGATCTCGCCCCAGCCGGGGATCGCTGCCAGCCACGCGACGCCCGGGCCCTGCCAGCCCCCGAGGAACAGCACCACCGCGACCATCGAGAGCACGAAGTTCAGGATGTACTGCCCGAGGTAGAACAGCGCGAACTTCATGCCGCTGTACTCGGTCATGTAGCCGGCCACGATCTCGGAGTCGGCCTCGGGGATGTCGAACGGCGTGCGCTCACCCTCGGCGAGCACGCAGATGTAGAAGATGATGAAGCCAACCAGCCCGGGCGGCGTGAACACATACCAGCCGAGCCCCAGGTCCGGCGCGCCGGGGATGCTCGTCCCCACGATCGGCAGGCCGGCCTGCTGCTCGGCGATGCTCACCAGCGACATGGTGCCCGCCAGCAGCACCGCGCCCAGCAGCGCCGTCACCCCCGGGATCTCGTACGAGACCACCTGCGCCACGGCCCGCATCGCGCCCAGCAGGGCGAACTTGTTGTTCGACCCCCAGCCGGCCATCATCAGCCCGATGCCGGAGACCGAGGCAACGGCCGCTATGAACAGCGCCGCGCTGCTGATGTCTGCCGGAACCAGGCCGCGCCCCCACGGCACGACGGCGAGCGTGAACCCGACCGCCGCCAGGGACACCACCGGCGCGAGCAGGTGCACCCACCTGTCGGCCGCCGCCGGGACGATGTCCTCCTTGGTGAAGAGCTTGGCGCCGTCGGCGACCAGCTGCAGCAGCCCCGCCGGGCCTACGCGGTTGGGGCCGAGCCGGTCCTGCATACGCGCGACGCCCCGCCGCTCGATCCACACCAGCGCCATTGTCAGCACCGCCGCGATCGTGAGCAGCAGCGCGGCCACGATCAGGTAGGCGATCAGGGCGATCAGCCAGTCGGGCGCGATATCGCTCAGCAGCGAGCGCAGTATATCGACCATAGCGGAGATCCTGTCAGTTGGGCGCGTATCGCCGGCGCTCGGGCGTCACTCGCTTGGCGGTCCGCCCTCGTCTGGCTTCTGGCCGCTCTGCGCAGCCTTCTTGGCGGCGTTGGCGGCCCGGATGGCGGCCAGGCGCGCGGCCTTGTCGTCGGCCGGCGTGGCCGATGGCGTCGCGATCAGCTCCTGTGCGCCGGTGTTCTCTGGCGCGGGCGCGGCCGGCGGGCTTGTGCCTCCGTCCACGGCGGTGGCCTTTTTGGCGGCGTTGGCGGCTCGGATGGCGGCGAGGCGCGCGGCCTTGTCGTCGGCCGGCGTGGCCGGCGGCGCTGCGGCGGCTGTGGTGGATGTAGGGGGCGATTCGGCAGCGGGCGCCGCCTCAGCCGGAGCGGGCGTCCCTTGGTCCTGCTGCTCCGCCGCGCGGGCGGCCTTCGCAGCGTTACGCGCCCGGATGGCGGCCAGGCGCGCGGCCTTGTCCTCGGCGGACGCCGGCGCCGCCGGGGCTGCGGGTGCAGCGGCCTCTGGTCCCGGAGCGGGGACCGCTGGCGGCGGGCTCGCAGGGCTAGGCTCTGCAGGTCGAGCAGCTGCGCCGTCGGCGCCCGGCGCCCTCTCCGCTGCGCCCTGCGACCGTAAGCGCTCCGCTACCTGTGGCGCGACGCCGATCAGGCCGCTGCGGCGCCGCACGTTGCCCTGCAGCTTCTTGTAGGCGCTGTCCTTCACCTCGGCCCACATCGTGGGCGCGAGCCGCTCGTAGTACGAGACCGGCCGGTCGAGCTGCTCCTTGTTCAGCGTCAGCCCGCCGTGCACATCGGTGGAGAGCTCGAACTCGTGGTCCATCTTGATCGCGTCGAACGGGCAGACCTCGGCGCACAGGCCGCAGCTCATGCACGCGTCGTACTCGATCAGGAACTCCGCCACCGCCGGCACAGGCTTCCCAGTCGCCGGGTCCCGCTCCTGTGTCATGTGGATGACCTGCGGCGGGCAGATGCGCTCGCACTGGAAGCACGACGTGCACAGCTCCTGGCCGGTCTCGTCGTCGTACAGCAGGATCGGGAAGTTGCGGTATGCCTCTGGGAGCGGCAGGCGCTCCTCGGGGTACTGCACGGTGAAGACGCCGCTCGTCTTGCTCGGGCTGTCGAGCTTCTTGGTGAAGGCGTCCCAGAAGTGCCGGATCACCACATCCAGCCCGTTGAGCAGCCCTTTCCCCGTGCGCAGCCTGTCGACGTTGCGCTCGACGACGTAGACTTTGCCGCGTTCGACTTCGATCGTCATAGGCTGCCTCTCGTACCACCGAGCGCCGGAGGCTGCAGGCGCTCTCGCACTACTTCGTGCCCTCCGCACCACCGCGGATTAGCTCTGCGTGTCTCCCGTTGGGGCGCTGCATGCCGCGCCCGTACGTCCGTGCCCTCCGCGCCCTCCGTGGATTGTCACCGGTCCACTTCGCCCATCACGATGTCGATACTGCCGAGGATCACCACCACGTCCGCCACCTTGTGCCCGCGGCACATATCGGCCAGCGGCGTCAGGTTGATGAACGACGGCGAGCGCACCTTGTAGCGGTAGGGCCGGTCGCTGCCGTCGCTCACCAGGTAGAAGCCGAGCTCGCCCTTCGGCGACTCGACCCGCCCATAGGCGTCGCCGGGGGGCGGCCGCAGCGCCTTCTGGCGGCCGATGCTCGCCATGGAGGGGTTGATGTGCCCGCCCTTGGCGTCCGGCAGGCGCTCGATCACCTGCTGGAGGATGCGGTAGCTCTGGCGCATCTCCTCGATCCGCACCAGGAAGCGGTCGTACACGTCGCCCACCGACCCGATCGGCACGTCGAAGTCGAGCTCGCCGTACACGCTGTAGGGCTCGGCCTTGCGCACGTCGTAGGGGATCCCCGAGGCGCGCAGCACCGGCCCGGTGACGCTGTACGAGACCGCCACCTCCTTCGGCAGGATGCCGACGTTCACGCAGCGCGCGAGCAGGATCTCGTTCTCGCGCAGCAGCCGCTCGAACTCGTCGAAGAACGGCGGCAGCGCGCGCATCAGCTCCTTGAGCCGCGGCATGAACTCGGGCGGCAGGTCGCGCCACACCCCGCCGAAGCGGAAGTAGTTGCACATCATGCGCGCGCCGGAGGCCATCTCGAACAGGTCGAGGATCTTCTCGCGCTCGCGCATCCCGAACGCCAGCGGCGTCTGCCAGGCGCCCATGTCGTTGAGCATGAAGCCCACCGCCGCGGCGTGGTTGAGGATGCGCGTCAGCTCGGCCATCAGCACGCGGATATACTCGGCCCGCTCGGGCACCTCGATCCCCGCCAGCCGCTCCACCGCCACCGCCAGCCCGAAGTTGTTCGCCATGGAGTTGAAGTAGTCCAGCCGGTCGGTGTAGGGCATGGACTGGATGTAGGTCGAGACCTCGGCGAGCTGTTCGTGGTTGCGGTGCAGGTAGCCGAACACCGGCCGCAGGTCGACGACGGTCTCGCCGTCCACGGTCACTTCCAGGCGGAACACCCCGTGCGTAGACGGGTGCTGCGGGCCGATATTGATCTGGAGCTCTTGGGTCTGGAGCATGCGCGTCAGAAGCTGGTCGTCAGAAGCCAGTCCTCAGCAGCTGGCGCGCGGCGGGGGGAGATGTTGTGGTACGGTGCGCCGCGGAGCGGTTCAGCTGCTGCGCGCTGGCTACTCCTCGTCCTCGCTGGCCAAGTACTTGTCCCCCTGCTTCGGGAAATCCTTGCGCATGGGGAAGCCCTCGAACTCCTCCCACATGTACACCCGCCTCAGGTCCGGGTGGCCGGGGAAGATCACGCCGTACAGGTCGTACGCCTCGCGCTCCTGCAGGTCCGCGCCCGGCCACTCCGGCGTGAGCGACGGCACGGAGGGGTTGTCGCGCGGGACGCGCGTCTTCACCACCAGCGGCGGGCCGCCCTGCAGGCTGTAGAAGTGGTACACCAGCTCGATCACGCCGTCGGCGATGTAGTCGACCGCGGTGATGTTCGAGAGATACGTGTAGCCGAGCGTGTCGCGCAGGTAGCGCGCCACCTCCGGCAGGCGCTCGGCGTGCACCACGGCGTCGTCGGTCGCGAGCAGGTTGGGCGGCCCCTCCTCGCCGCGCCGCGCCCGCGGGCTCGGTGCTGCCGCCTCGCCCTCCTCGGCGGGCCGTGGGCGGCGCGGCGTCGGCGCCAGGGCGCCGGGGAGATCCTGCTCGAGCCGCTGGCGGAACTCCTCACTGCTGAGCGGCGTCATTGCCCACCTCCGCGGCGGTCGCCTCGCCTCCGGTGGCCCGTACTTCCTCCAGGCGCTCGTCCATGATCGGGAACTGCCGCGGCACCTCCGGGTGCTCCAGCTCGCCCGAGCGCCGCTCGCCGCGGCTCGGCGAGGTGTAGGGGGTGAGCAGCGGCAGCCCGCCTACCGGGTCCACCAGCTCGCCGTTGATCTCCAGCCCGCGCTTGCCGAACGTCGGCACCGGGAAGTCGCGCGCCTCGCGCTTGCCGTACCAGCGCACCCGCCCGATCTTCTGGCGGTCGATCTGGCTCTGCAGCGTCATCAGCGCGTGCAGCAGCGCCTCGGGGCGCGGCGGGCAGCCGGGGATGTACACGTCCACCGGGATGAGCAGGTCGATCCCGCGCAGCACGTTGTACCCGTCGCGGAACGGCCCGCCCGAGGTGGCGCAGGCGCCCATCGAGATCACGTAGCGCGGCTCGGGCATCTGGTTGTAGAGCCGCACCACCTGCGGCGCCATCTTCTTCGTGACCGTCCCCGCCACGATCATCAGGTCCGCCTGCCGCGGCGACGCGCGGAACATCTCGGCGCCGAAGCGCGCCAGGTCGAAGCGCGAGAGGCCGGTGGCCATCATCTCGATCGCGCAGCACGCCAGCCCGAAGGCCATCGGCCACAGCGACGAGCGCCGCCCCCAGTTGTAGAAGCGGTTGACGGTCGTCAGAAAGACGCCAGCTTTCTCGGCTTCCAGCTGGAGCTCGTGGTCCTCTGGCATCGTTACCTCTGAGCTTTCGTCACACCCACTCGAGCGCGCCCTTCTTCCAGGCGTAGACCAGGCCGGCGATCAGGATCAGCAGGAAGATCGCCATCTCGATCAGCGCGAACAGGCCGAGCTGCCCGTAGGCCACCGCCCACGGGAACAGGAACACCACCTCGATGTCGAAGATCACGAACGCCAGCGCGTACAGATAGTACTGGACCTTGAACTGCACCCGGATGTCGCCGATCGCCTCCAGCCCGCACTCGTACGTCGACTGCTTGATCGGTGTCGGGCGCTTCGGTGCGAGGAACCGGGCGGCGACTAGGGGGAGTGCCGGGAACAGCAGCGCGGCGATGAGGAAGACGCCGATGAAAGCGTAGTTCGACAGCATGGGCTACGTTCCTGCTGTGAGCGGCGGGACGGGGTAGGTGGACTATGTTAAGTATAGCACAAGGGGGGTGCTGCTGCAAACAGCTCAGCGCACCAGGCGCAGCTCGATCCGTCCGAGGCGGATGATATCGCCCTCCTCGACGATCGTCGGGTCGCGCACCTCGATGTCGTTCACGAAGGTGCCGTTGGTGCTGCCGAGGTCCTCGAGCACCCACTGGTCGCCCCGCAGCTCCAGGCGCGCGTGCTGCTGCGAGAGGAACGAGTCGTTCAGGGCGATCTCGCAGCTCTCCATGCTTCGCCCGATGATCGTGCTCGGGCTGAGGGGGAAGACCTTGCCGGCGGCCACGCTGCTCTGCCCGCTGCGCAGCACCACCAGCTGGCCGTAGGGGCTGGCAGGCGCCGCCGCGGCGCCCCCCTGCCCGGCATACTGCAGGTCACGCACCACGAAGCGCAGCACCTGCCAGAGGAAGAAGTACAGCAGCAGCACCACTGCGACGCGCAGCAGCAGGATGACGATGTCGATCGACGTGTTGGCGATGTCGAACATACTGCGTCACGTGTGATGTGGATTGCGCAACGCTTGGCCAGCCCTCACAGACTGCACATCACGAGCTACGCTTCCTTGAAGGTGAGCTCCAGCCCGCCGAGCGAGATGATGTCGCCGTCGCGCAGCGCCCGCTCGGCCACCTGCTCGCCGTTCACGAAGGTGCCGTTGGTGCTGCCGAGGTCGGTGATCCAGAAGCGGCGCGCCCGGTAGCGCAGCTGCGCGTGGTGCCGCGAGACGCGCGTGTCCTCCAGGATGATGTCGTTGTTCAGCCCGCGCCCGATGCTCAGCAGCGTGCTCTCGAGCGGGATGACGTGCGTCCCGCTGCGGCTGGAGAGCAGCAGCCGCGCCCGCGCCGGCGGCGCCTGCGCGCTCTGCACCGGCTGGATCACCTGCGTCTGGCCGCTGTCGGCGCTCCCCGGCAGCGCCTGGGTCTCCGCGATCACCTGGATGGAGCGCCGCGGCACGCCCGGGTCGGCCGCCAGCTCGACGTGCGGGTGCTCGAGCATGCTGAAGCCGCGCTCCTGCGCCAGGTCGGCCAGGTAGGCCGCCATCTCGCGCTCGACCTCGGCGCGGATCGGCGCGAAGGCCGCCATGTCCTGCGGGTGAAGGTACGCCCGGTAGATGTTGGGGACGATGATCCGCCTGACGCCGATCGTCTGGTGGGTCTCCATGGCTCGCTCGAGGCGCTTGGCGATCTCGGCCGGCTGCACCGGGCTGCGGAACAGCCGCGCCACCGACCCCTCGACGATGTTCTCCATGAAGTTTTCGAAGCGTGAGAGCGCCGACATAGCTCTGCCTGCGAGTTCGAGATACGGCGGCGAGATGTTGCCGCACCAACTATTCTATCACAGCGGCATATGGCAGAACACTGAGGCCGAGCTGTTGGGAGCGGCGAGGGGCGCCGCCATCACCCCGCGGCGTTCAGGGCCTTGTAGTAATCGCACAGGTGGCGAAGCGCGCACCGCTCGCAGCGCGGGACGCCCCACACGCACACCCGCTGGCCGTGGCGCAGCATGTTGTGGTGGAAGTTCCACAGCAGGTCGGCGTCGCGCGGGAGCAGCCGCAGCAGCAGCGCGTGGGCCTGCTCGGCGGTGGCGCGCGGCCCGATCAACCCGATCCGCCCGCTCACCCGGTGCACGTGGGTATCGACCGGCAGCACCGGCTTGCGGAAGCAGAACAGCAGCACCAGCGACGCCGTCTTCGGCCCGACGCCGGGGAGCGACTGGAGCCAGGCCAGGCCCTCTTCGGGGGGCAGGTCGGCGAGGAAGTCGATGCTGGCCTCCCCGCGCTCGGCGATGATCTGCGCCAGCACGGTCTTGATGCGCGGCGCCTTGGCCTCGGCGAAGTTCGCGGGCGCGATCGCCTCGGCGATGCCCTCCACCGGCGCGTCGCGGATCGCCTCCCAGCTCCCGTACTTCGCCCAGAGCTGCTGGAACGCCCGGGCCTCGTTGGCCTGGGTGGTGCGGTGCGAGAGGATCGTCGAGATCAGCTCGTGCATGGGCTCGCGCCGCGGCGCCCACGGCCTGATGCCGTACTGCTCGCCCAGCAGCTCGTACACCGCCATGGCCCGCTCAGCCAGCTCCCGCTCGGCATGTTCGCGCTCGGCCATATCGCCTCCTGGCCTGCGCTGAGGCAAATGGCGTGCCAGCAGGGGCGCAGCGCGCTGCGCCCCTGCTGGCACCGGAATACCTCCGCGCTCTCCGCCCGTGGGGCTCGTCTCTCCGCGCCCTCCGTGGATCAGCTGTCCAGCAGGTTGCCGATGATGTTGCCCGCCGTGCTGCCGGAGCCCCCGCCGCTCAGCGGCGAGATGTACGGCGCCACGGCCTTGGCGAGGTTCATGGTGGGCATGGTCTGCAGCCAGACCCGCCCCGGCCCGCGCAGCGTCGTCAGGAACAGCCCCTCGCCGCCCAGCAGGATGTTCTTGAACCCCTTGACCATCTCGACGTCGAAGTCCACCTCCGGCTCGTACATCGCCACGTGCCCGGTGTCGACCTTCAGCACCTGCCCTGGCTCCAGCGTGTACTCGACGATCTCTCCGTCCAGACACACGAAGGCCACCCCCGGCCCGGTCAGCCTCTGCATAATGAAGCCCTCGCCGCCGAAGAAGCCCGCGCCGAGCTTCTTGCGGAAGTGCACCTCGAGGCTGACGGTCTTCTCGGCGCACAGGAAGGCGCCCTTCTGGACGATCATGCTCTGGCCGCTGTCGAGGGCGAGCGGGATGATCTTGCCGGGGAAGTCGCTGGCGAAGGCGACGATGCCCTTTCCGCCCTGGCTGGTGAACTCGTTGAGGAACAGGCTCTCGCCGGTGATGGCGCGCTTGAAGATGCCGCCGAGGCCGCCGCCGCGGCCGGAGGTGCTCATCTGGATGTTGCCGCTCATCCAGGCCATCCCGCCGGACTCAGAGTAGACGGTCTCGCCGGGGTCGAGCTCGAGGATGACCGCCTGGAGGGTGGTGCCGATGATCTGGTACTCCATGCCGGTGGTGCCGCGTCCGCGCGCCGTCACCGT
>CALJIC010000036.1 GCA_937974195.1 uncultured Roseiflexaceae bacterium
CACCCGGTCGAGCAGCTGATGCGCCAGCTCGACGACCTGCAGCAGGCGACGGCCAGCATCGGCCGTGTGCAGCAGCTCTTCGCCACCAGGCCGAGCGTCACCGACGCGGAGCGGACCGCCCTGCTCCCCGGCGGCCCGCTGTCGGTCGAGCTGGACGGGGTGAGCTTCGGCTACCCCGGCGACGACCTCGTGCTGCGCGAGGTGTCGGCGTTCGTGCCGGCGGGGGAGGTGCTCGGGCTGATCGGACGCACCGGCAGCGGCAAGACGACCCTCACGCGGCTGCTGCTGCGCCTGTACGACCCGACCGCCGGCGCGGTGCGGCTGGGCGGCGTGGACCTGCGGCGCGTGCCGAACGAGCACCTGCGGGCGCGGGTCGCCGTCGTCACCCAGGACATCCAGCTGTTCAGCGCGACGGTGCGCGACAACCTGACCTTCTTCGACCCGTCCATCGCAGACGCCCGGATCCTGGAGGCGCTCGACGCGCTGGGCATGGGCGACTGGCTGCGCGCGCTGCCGGACGGCCTCGACACCCACCTGGCCTCGGGCGGCGGCGGGCTGTCGGCCGGGCAGGCGCAGCTGCTGGCCTTCGCGCGCGCCTTCCTGCGCGACCCGGGCCTGATCATTCTCGACGAGGCGTCCTCGCGGCTGGACCCGGCGACCGAGCGCCGGCTCGAGCAGGCCCTCACGCGGCTGCTGCGCGGGCGCACGGCGATCATCATCGCGCACCGCCTCGGCACGCTCGAGCGCGTCGACCAGATCATGCTCCTGGAGGAGGGGCGCGTGCGGGAGCACGGGCCGCGCGCCGAGCTCGTGCGCAACCCGGAGTCGCGCTTCGCGCAGCTCCTGCGCGTCGGACTGGAGGATGCGCTGGTATGACGACGCCCGGACAGGAGACTCAGAGGAGCGAGAGGCTCGCGCCACCGCCCGCCGCGCTGCGGTCGTCCTGGTGGTACATCGCGCGCCTGATCGCGTTCCGGCCGGGGCTCTACGCCATCGGCGCGCTGGGCATCATCGGGTTCTACGTCTGGCCGCTGGTGGCCGGGATGTTCACCCGGCAGATCTTCGACCAGCTCACGGATCGCGCGCCGCTCGCAGGCGACGCCCGCTCGACGCTGTGGGGGCTGGCGGGCGTGCTGATCGGCGTGACCCTCGCGCGCTGGATCACGGCGCTCGCCTACCCGTTCGGCGAGAAGGCGGCCATGCTGGTGGCCGACGCGCTGATGCGGCACAACCTGCTGCGCAGCATCCTGCGCCGCCCCGGCGCCAACGCGCTGCCGCCGGGCTCCTCGCCGGGCGAGGCGGTCAGCCGGCTGCGGGACGACATGGCGCACATCAGCGAGTTCATGGTCTGGACAGTGGACCCGGTCGGGCAGCTCCTGGCGTTCGGGATCGCGCTCGTCACGCTGGCGCGGATCGACCTGCGCATCACGCTGCTGGGCTTCCTGCCCCTGGTGGCCATCCTGGCCTTCGTCAACGGGCTGAACAGCCGCATCCGGCGCTACCGCAGGGCCAACCAGGAGTCGATCGGGCGGGTGACCGGGCTGCTCGGCGAGCTGTTCGGCGCGGTGCAGGCGGTCAAGGTGGCCGGGGCGGAGCGGCACGTGGTGGCGCACCTGCAGCGGGTCAACGAGATCCGGCGGGCGGCGGCGCTGCGCGACCAGCTGCTGACCAATCTGGTCGACGCGTTCTCGTTCGGCGCGTCGAACGTCGCCACCGGGGTGCTGCTGCTCCTGGCGGCCCGGTCGCTGCAGTCGGGCCAGTTCACCGTCGGCGACTTCGCGCTGTTCGCCTCGTACCTCAGCTGGATGGCGGTCGTCATGGGCATGGTCGGCGGCTACGTGGCGCGCTACCAGCAGGTCGGCGTGTCGCTGCGGCGCGCCGCCGAGCTGCTGCAGGGCGCCCCCTCGGAGCTGCTGGCGCGGCACGACGGCGACGTGCGGATGCGCGGCCCGCTGCCGGCCGTCCCCGCGCCCGCTGAGGCGGACCGCGCGCCGCTCCACACCCTCACCGTGACCGGGCTGACCTACCGCTACCCCGGCGGCGACCGCGGCATCGAGTCGATCGACCTGAGCGTCCGGCGCGGGCAGTTCGTCGTGATCACCGGGCGGGTCGGCAGCGGCAAGAGCACCCTGCTGCGCGTGCTCCTCGGGCTGCTGCCGCCCCAGGGCGGCGAGGTGCGCTGGAACGGCCGCCGGATCGACGACCTGGCCGCGTTCATGGCGCCGCCGCAGGTCGCCTACACGCCGCAGGTGCCGCGCCTGTTCAGCGAGACGCTGCGCGACAACCTGCTGATGGGGCTGGGCGAAGACGGGGCGGGCGACAGCTGGCTTCAGGCGGCGCTCCACCAGGCGGTGCTCGACCGCGACATCCCGACGCTGGAGCACGGCCTGGAGACCATGGTCGGGCCGCGCGGGGTGCGGCTCTCCGGGGGACAGATGCAGCGCGCCGCCGCCGCGCGCATGTTCGTGCGCCTGCCGGAGCTGCTGGTGTTCGACGACCTCTCGAGCGCGCTCGATGTCGAGACCGAGCAGCTGCTGTGGGAGCGGCTGGACGAGAGGCGGGCGGCGGCGGGCCAGCCGGCCCTGACCGCGCTGGTCGTGTCGCACCGCCGCGCGGCGCTGCAGCGCGCCGACTGGATCATCGTCCTCAAGGGTGGCCGCATCGAGGCGCAGGGCCGCCTCGGCGCCCTCCTCGCCAGCAGCGCCGAGCTGCGCGACCTCTGGCGCACGGAGAAGGATCGCTGAGGGCGCGGGGAGTCTGGCGTATAATGGGACGATGGCGATCCCGATCCTGGCCACGAAACTGTACATCCCCCCGCAGCGGCCGAGCGCAGTCCAGCGCCCGCGTCTGATCGCGCGCCTGAACGCCGGCCTGCACCACAGGCTGACGCTCGTCTCCGCCCCGGCCGGGTTCGGCAAGACCACGCTGGTCAGCGCGTGGGTCGCCGGCTGCGGCCAGGCGGCTGCCTGGCTGTCGCTGGACGCGGAGGACAGCGACCTGGCACGCTTTCTGACCTACCTCGTCACAGCCCTGCGAGCGGTCGCCCCGGGCGTCGGCGAAGATGTCCTCGGGGTGCTGCAGTCCCCGCAGCCGCCGCCAGCCGAAGCCGTTCTGACGGCGCTGCTCAACGACATCGCCAGCGCCCCGGATCAGCTCCTGCTCGTCCTCGACGACTACCACATGCTCGACGCCAGGCCGGTTGACGCCGCGCTCGCCTTTCTGGTCGAGCACCTGCCGCCCCAGCTGCACCTGGTCATCGCCACCCGCGAAGATCCGCCCCTGCCCCTGACCCGCCTGCGCGCCCGCGGCCAGCTGACCGAGCTGCGCGCCGCCGACCTGCGCTTCACGCCCACCGAAGCCGCCGCGTTCCTCAACCAGGCCATGGCGCTCGGCCTCTCGGCCGCGGACATCGCCGCGCTGGAGGAGCGCACCGAGGGCTGGATCGCCGGCCTGCAGCTCGCCGCCCTCTCCGTGCAGGGCCACCGGGATGCCTCCGGCTTCATCCAGACGTTCGCGGGGGACCACCGCTACATCGTGGACTATCTGGCCGAGGAGGTGCTGCAGCGCCAGCCCGAGCCGGTCCGCCGCTTCCTGCTCGAGACCTCGATCCTCGGCCGGCTGAGCGGCCCGCTCTGCGAGGCCGTCACCGGGCAGCGGGACAGCGGCGCGCTGCTGGAGGCCCTGGAGCGCGGCAACTTCTTCGTCGTCCCGCTGGACGACCGGCGCCGCTGGTACCGCTACCACCACCTGTTCGCCGATGTGCTCAACGCGCACCTGCGGGCCGAGCAGCCCGAGCGCGTCGCCGCGCTGCACCGGCGCGCCAGCGAGTGGCACGGGCGGCACGGCTCGGCGCCCGATGCGATCCGCCACGCGCTGGCCGCCGAGGACTTCGCGCGCGCGGCGGACCTGGTCGAGCGGGAGTGGCCGGCCGCGCGCCGGGGGCGGCAGGAGGCCGTGCTGCTCGGCTGGCTGCGGGCGCTCCCCGACGAGGTGCTCCGCCGCAGGCCCGTGCTCGGCGCCGCGTACGCCCACGTGCTGCTGGCGAGCGGCGTGCTCGAGGGCGTGGAGGAGCATCTGCTCTCCGCCGAACGCTGGCTGGGCGCACCTGCGGAGGCCCGCCCCGAGGGGATGGTCGTCGTTGACGAGGAGGCGTTCGGGCGCCTGCCTGGCACGATCGCGCTCGCCCGCGCCGGAGTAGCCCTGGCGCGCGGCGATGCGCCGGGGGCCGTGGCGCACGCCCGGCGCGCGCTCGACCTCGCGCCGGAGGACGACCACCTGACGCGCGGAGGGGCGGCCGGGTTCCTGGGGCTCGTCTCCTGGGCGCGCGGGGATCTCGAGGCGGCGCACCGCACATACGCCGCCGGCATGGCGAGCCTGCAGCGGGCCGGCAACACCGCTGACGCGGTCAACGGCGCCATCACCCTGGCGGCGATACGCCTGGCGCAGGGCCGCCTCCGCCAGGCGATGCGCACCTACGAGCACGCGCTTCAGCTTGCGGCGAAGGAGGGCGCGCCCATCGTGCGCGGCGCGGCTGACATCCACGTCGGCATGAGCGAGCTCCACCGCGAGCGGAACGACCTGCGCGCCGCCGCCCAGCACCTGCAGAGAAGCAGGGAGCTGGGCGAGCACACCGGGTTCCCGCAGAACCGCTATCGCTGGCACGTGGCGATGGCGCGCGTCCGGGAGGCGGAGGGCGATCTCGGCGGCGCGCTCGGCCTGCTCGACGAGGCGGAGCGGCTGTACATGAGCGACTTCTCCCCGAACGTGCGCCCGATCGCCGCGCTGCGGGCGCGGGTGTGGCTCGCGCAGGGCAGGTCGGGCGAGGCGCTCGGCTGGGCGCGCGAGCACGGCCTGTCCGCCCAGGACGAGCTCAGCTACGGGCGCGAGTTCGAGCACATCACCCTCGCCAGGACGCTGCTCGCCCGCGCCCAGGACGACCGCGCCGGCCGCTCCGCGCGCGAGGCGCTGGATCTCCTCGAGCGCCTCCTGCCAGCGGCGGAGGCAGGCGACCGGACGGGCAGCGCGATCGAGATCCTGGCGCTGCAGGCGCTCGCCCACCAGATGCGCGGCGACATCCCCGCCGCCCTCGCCGCGCTCTCCCGCGCCCTCGCCCACGCCGAGCCCGAGGGCTATGTCCGCCTGTTCGTTGACGAAGGCCCGCCCATGGCGGCCCTGCTCGCGCGCACCGCAAAGCGCAGGCAGCAGCGCGATCCGATCCGCGCCTACGCCGAAGAGCTGCTGGCGGCCTTCCAGCCCGAGCCAGGCTCGCCCGAACGCACCCGCCAGGGCCGGGAGCGCCCCCGGCCCGCAGGCGCACTCGTCGAGCCGCTGAGCGAGCGCGAGCGTGACGTGCTCCGGCTGCTCAGGACCGAGCTGAGCGGCCCGGAGATCGCCCGCGCGCTCGTGGTGTCGCTCAACACCCTGCGGACTCACACCAGGAACATCTACGACAAGCTCGGGGTGACCAGCCGCCGGGCGGCGGTCCGCCGCGCGGAGGAGCTCGATCTGTTCTAGCGAAGCTGCGGGACCGTCTGCGC
>CALJIC010000037.1 GCA_937974195.1 uncultured Roseiflexaceae bacterium
AAGCCGCAGTCGCGCAGCAGCGCTGCGTACTCCTCTTCCGTGTACGCCTGGAAGCTCTGGGCGTAGCGGCTCACCGCGCCGCTCGCCGCATCGATCACGTAGTAGCGGCTGGTCGCAGCCCTGCTCTCATCGTGCCAGAAATGCTCGGTCAGGCAGATGTGGGGCGTCGGGGCGAACAGGCCGCTCGGCCTGGCGGTCCAGCTGGGCGGCTGCTCGCCGATCCGGCGCACGGCGGCGAAGGTGTGGACCTCCAGGAGCAGGGCGCCCCCATCGGCGAGCGCCCGGCGGACACGGGCGAGGTGGGCGGCGGCATGCTCGCGCCTGAAGACGTTCAGCTCGCCGAAGATCAGCATCGCCAGGTCAAAGCCCGCGCCAAGCTCGGCCTCCCGCATGTCGGCCAGCTCGTAGTGGCACGGCAGCTGCTCGGCGGCGGCCGCGGCTTGGGCGTAGGCGATCGAGGCCGGGCTGTAGTCGATGCCCACGCAGCGGTGGCCGAGGCGGGCCAGGCGGATGGTGTACAGCCCCGGCCCGCAGCCGAGGTCGAGGATCTGCGCGGGGCGCTCGCCCAACAGGCTCCGGTGGATCCAGGCGACGTGGCGGTCGATGGTGCCGGCGCGGCGCGAGGCCGCGTCGTGGGCCTGCGAGAGATGCTCCTGGAGCATACGCTGGCTGAAGCCCGGCTCGTGCCAGGGGATGTTGTTGCCCTCCGCCCACGGCTCTGGCGGCACGGCGCGCTCCAGCAGGTCAAGCAGTCGCATGGTCTCCTCCCAGCGGAAAAGGCGAGCGGCGTCAGCCGCCCGCCCGCCGCCTCGCTGCTCAGCGCCTGCCGGGCGGCGGGAATCCGCAGGCGGCGTCATCGAGGACGAGCACCCAGTCCGGCCCGCCCGCCGGCGGTATGAAGGTCGCGCGCGCCTCCTTCTGAACGACGCCCGCCGCCTGCGCGACGCCCGTGCGCGGGTCGAACCACCACACGGCGAGCTCGGTGCCGGAGAGGCTGGTGAGGTCCAGCTCCACGCCGGCCGGCCCCTGGTGGGCCGCGCCGAACAGCCGCCGCACCGCCGGGATGTACACCATCGCGTAGCGGCCGGCCGCGTCGCGGGTGGCGCGCACGTGGTAGGTGCCGCTCCCCACGTCCGAGGCGATCAGCGACTGGTCGGGGATGCGCTCGAGGAACGGCCGCGAGAGCAGCAGGTCGCGCGCGTGGCGCACCTGGCTGGAGCCGGGCAGGTGCAGCGCCTCGTACCACGGGCGGCGCGCGAGGATCGGCGGCAGGCCGGGGCGCCACATGCACCAGATCGGCCAGCAGCCGTAGGTGTGGCCGTGCGCGCCGGCGAACAGCGCCCAGTACAGCGCCTTGCGCACCTCGTAGTCGTCCAGGTAGCCGCCGTCCAGATTCACGATATCGTCCTGGGCGTCCTCGTAGCCCGGCTCGGCGTCCATCACCGGGCGGGTGGGCGTGCGGGCGTAGTCGGCCTCGATGAAGCGCCAGTTCTCGCGGTTGCGCTTGTGGCCGCTCTGGCACATGTGCAGGTCGAGCCACGGCTCGTCGTGGACGTACTCCGACGAGGAGTGCGGCCCCCAGGTGTGGAAGCCGATCAGGTGCCGCCCGCCGTCGCCCGCGCGCAGCCCCTCGGCCATCGCGCGCACCACCAGCCGCTGCTCGTCGGTCTCGATCGGCCGGTCGCCGCCCAGGATCCAGATGATCGGGCGGTCCGCGTAGCGCCGGCCGAGGAACAGCCCGTAGGCGCGGGCGTTCTCGGGGGTGAAGATCTCCGGCCCGACGCCCCACTTGCGGTTCCACTTGTCGCCCCAGGTGGGCAGCAGCCCGATGTGCAGGCCGAGCGAGGCGGCCAGGTCGACCACCGCGTCCACGTGCCGGAAGTAGGCCTCGTTCGGGCGCGCCGGGTCATCGTCGATCAGCGGGAGGTCGCCGTTCATGTTCGGCGTATGCAGGCCGTCCAGCTCAGCCAGCGCCACCGCCTGGATCACGGTGAACCCCTTGGCGGCGCGGTCGCGCAGGTAGAGCTCAGCCTCGGCCAGGGTGAGGCGGTGGAACAGCTCCCAGGCCGTGTCGCCCAGGTAGAAGAAGGGGGTGCCGTCGTCGTGGACGATGAAGCGGCGGTTCGCGCTCACTTTCAGCATACGCTCTCCTCGTGCATGTCTTCGGCGGGGGTCAGGCGGGGCAGCCGGCCCACCGCGATGGGCCGCGCCGCCCATGATACGCGATAACGCCGCGCCGCCCTGCGCCAGATCACCACATCGATCACCACATGTGGCGATGCCCGCTCACCACGCGGCCGGGTATCTTCTGTTCGAAGGACAGAACGCACGGCGCGGGGATGCATCGACGAAAGGGTCACGGACGAGGCGCAGCATGAGTGAGACGCGCGCACCGGCAGGGGCTCACGGCGAGCCGGGACGTTACGAGATCCGCCTCAGGGGACACCTTGATGCCCGCTGGGCCGGCTGGTTCGAGGGCCTGACCGTCGCCCACGCGAGCGACGGGACGACCACCCTCTCCGGCCCGGTGGCCGACCAGGCGGCGCTGCACGGCCTGCTCAGGAAGGTGCGTGACCTCGGCCTGCCGCTGATCTCGGTCACGCAGGTCGATGCGGCGCAGGCGGACGGGCCGGACGGCAGCACCCACACGGATCAGTAACAGGAGGTACGCGGTGCGGTCACAGCGTGCTTCAGGACGAGAGGGGCACCGGCCCCTCTCGCGCTCTCCCCCGCCGGAAGGGGCTGTGCAGCCCCTTCCGAACCATCCCCGCAAGGGGCGCCGCCTCCCATCGCTCGCCCGTTGTCATGCCTCAGCACACCAGCCGCACGTCTTAACCGCATTGTCCGTTGCATTCCA
>CALJIC010000038.1 GCA_937974195.1 uncultured Roseiflexaceae bacterium
CCCTTCCTCCGCCGCTCTGCGGCCGCGCACCGGTGGGGTTCGGGGAGGCAAAGCCTCCCCAGAATCTTCTTTTTTCTTGCTGCTCTGCGGCTGCGAAGCAGCCGCAGAGCAGCAAGAAACAAGATAACCCCCTCCCGCAGGGAGGACAGGCGGCTCGGCCGCATCACTTCCAAGATTGACAGACGGACAGTTGTCCGTTAAACTTATGCGGACTGCTGTCCGTTTCTCATTATACACCAGCGGAGCAAGCACGCGCATGCGGGCAACACGAAAACTCGGGCGGTTCCTACGTCCCTACTGGCGCTGGGCGGTGCTCGCACCCCTGCTCATGGCGCTGGAGGTGGCGATGGATCTGCTGCAGCCGCGGCTGATCCAGCGCATCATCGACCAGGGCGTCGCGCAGCGCAACATGGACGTGGTGATCTCCACCGGCCTGCTGCAGGTGGGCGTCGCGGCCATCGGGCTGCTGGGCGGCCTCGGCTGCGGCGTGTACGCCATCCGCGCCGGCCAGAGCTTCGGCGCCGACCTGCGCGACGCGCTGTTCCGCAAGGTGCAGTCGCTCTCGTTCGGCAACCTGGACCGCCTGGAGACCGGCGCGCTGATCACCCGGCTGACCAACGATGTGACGCAGGTCCAGGAGCTGGTGATGATGCTGCTGCGCATCATGGTGCGCGTGCCGCTCATGCTGGTGGGCAGCCTGATCATGGCGGTGATCACCAGCCCGCAGCTGGCGCTGATCTTCCTGGTGCTCATGCCGCTGATCATGGCCGTGCTGATGTGGATCATCAACGTCACCTTCCCGATGTTCGGCGAGGTGCAGCGCCGCCTGGACGCGCTCAACACGGTGATGCAGGAGAACCTGGCCGGCGTGCGGGTGGTCAAGGCCTTCGCGCGGGCGGCGTACGAGCGCGCGCGCTTCTCCACCGCCAACGACCGGCTGATGGAGAAGAACATCTCGGCGCTGCGCGTCGGCGCGGTGACGATGCCGTTCATGATGCTGGCGATGAACGCCGGCGTGGTCGCGGTGCTGTGGTTCGGCGGCATGCAGGTGCGCGTTGGCAACCTCCAGGTGGGCCAGCTGGTGGCCTTCATTAACTACCTGACCCAGACGCTGATGTCGCTGATGATGATCAGCATGCTGGTGATGCGCTTCGCCCGCGCCGAGGCCTCCTCGGCTCGCATCCAGGAGGTGCTGGAGAGCGAGCCGGACGTGCGGCCCAGCCCGTCCCCCGTCAGGCTCGACCGCCCCGCCGGGCGCGTGGCCTTCGAGGGGGTCAGCTTCGGCTACCACAGCGCCTCGGGCGCGCCGCCGCTCAACGGGCGCAGCAACGGCGCCCACCCGCCCGCCGGCGACCTGGTGCTGAAGGACATCTCGTTCGTCGCCGAGCCCGGGCAGACGCTGGCGATCCTGGGCGCCACCGGCTCCGGCAAGTCCAGCCTGGTGAGCCTCATCCCGCGCTTCTACGACGTAACCGCCGGGCGGGTCACGATCGACGGCGTGGACGTGCGCGATCTGGACGAGGCCTCCCTGCGCGCCGCCGTCGGCGTGGCGCTCCAGGAGTCGGTGCTGTTCAGCGGCACCATCCGCGACAACATCCGCTACGGCCGGCCGGACGCGAGCGATGAGGAAGTCATCGCCGCCGCGAAGCTGGCCCAGGCGCACGACTTCATCACCCGCCTGCCGGACGGCTACGACTCGCTGGTCGGCCAGCGCGGCGTGAACCTGTCCGGCGGGCAGAAGCAGCGCATCGCGATCGCCCGCGCGCTGCTGATCCGCCCGGCGGTGCTGGTGCTGGACGACAGCACCAGCGCGGTGGACGTGACGACCGAGGCGCGCATCCAGGCGGCGCTGGCCAGCCTGGAGCACCGCCCGACGCGCATCGTGGTGGCCCAGCGCATCAGCAGCGTGATCGGCGCCGACACGATCCTGGTGCTGGACGACGGGCGCGTGGTGGCCCAGGGCACGCACGCCGAGCTCCTGGAGCGCAGCCCGATCTACCGCGAGATCTACGAGTCCCAGATGGATAACGGAGCAATCGTCCATGACTGAGCGGCGAGGGGGACACACCCCCACGGCCGACCCGCCGCCCGTGATGGGCGGGCGCTTCGGCCCCGGCCCACGCGGCATGCCCGGCGGCACAGTTGAGAAGGCGCGCGACATGCGCGCCACGCTGCGCCGCCTGTGGGGCTACCTGCGCCACCAGCGCGGCGCCCTGATCGCCGCCGTCGTGCTCGTGGTTGCGACCAGCGGCCTCAGCATCCTCGGCCCGTACCTGCTGGGCCTGGCGATCGACCGCTACCTGATCGCCGCCGACCTCGATGGCCTGGCGCGCATCTGCGCGCTGATGGCCGTGACCTACGTGTTCCTCTCGGCGCTGACCTGGCTGCAGACCTACGTGATGGCCGGCGCGGCCCAGCGCACCGTGCGCGACATCCGCAACGACCTGTTCGGCCGGCTGCAGGCCCTGCCGCTGCGCTTCTTCGACCAGCGCGCCCACGGCGACCTGATGAGCCGCCTGACCAACGACGTGGAGAACGTCAACCAGGTGCTGGCCGACGGCGTGGTGCAGATCATCTCCGGCGTGCTCACCATGGTGGGCGTGGCGGCGGTGATGCTGGCGCTCAACACGCCGCTGGCGGTGGTCAGCATCGTGGCGATCAGCGGCATGACCCTCTCGCTCAACCGCTGGCTGACGCCGCGCATGCGCAGCGGCTTCCGGGCCCAGCAGGCCGCGCTCGGCAGGCTCAACGGCATCATCGAGGAGACGATCACCGGCCAGCGGGTGGTCAAGGCCTACCACCGCGAGCCGGTGGTGATCGCCCAGTTCGGGGAGGCCAACCGCGAGCTGCGCGAGAGCGCCACGCGCGCGCAGGTGCTGGCCGGCTTCATCGGCCCGCTGATGAACGCCGTGGGCAACCTGAGCCTGGCGGTGGTCGCCGGCGTCGGCGGCTGGATGGCCGTCCAGGACCTGGCCACGGTCGGCACGATCGCCAGCTTCATCACCTACGCGCGCCAGTTCAACCGGCCGCTCAACGAGCTCGCTAACCTCTACGGCGCGATCCAGTCGGCGGTGGCCGGCGCCGAGCGGGTGTTCGCGGTGATCGACGAGCCCCCGGAGACCGACGCGCCCGAGGCCCGGCCGCTCGGCAAGGTGCGCGGCGAGGTGGTCTTCGACGACGTCTGCTTCAGCTATGTGCCGGGCGTGCCGGTGCTCAAGCACGTGAGCCTGCGCGCCGCGCCCGGCGAGACGGTGGCGCTGGTCGGGCCCACCGGCGCCGGCAAGACGACGATCGTCAACCTGCTGACGCGCTTCTACGACGTCGACAGCGGCCGGATCACGATCGACGGGCAGGACATCCGGCAGATCGCCAGGGACGACCTGCGGCGCCAGCTCGGCATTGTGCTGCAGGACACCTACCTGTTCAGCGGCACGGTGATGGACAACATCCGCTACGGGCGCCTCGATGCGACGGACGAGGAGGTGATCGCGGCGGCCAAGCTCGCCAACGCCGACCAGTTCATCCACCGCCTGCCGCAGGGCTACCAGACGCTGCTCTCGGAGCGGGCCAGCAACCTGAGCCAGGGCCAGCGCCAGCTGCTGGCGATCGCGCGGGCCCTGCTGGCGGACCCGAAGATCCTGATCCTGGACGAGGCGACCAGCAGCGTGGACACGCGCACTGAGCAGCACATCCAGGAGGCGATGCTGCGCCTGATGGCCGGCCGCACCAGCTTTGTGATCGCGCACCGCCTCAGCACGATCCGTGAGGCCGACCAGATCCTGGTGATCAACCACGGGGAGGTCGTCGAGCGCGGGACGCACGCGGAGCTGCTGGCGGCGCAGGGCATGTACGCGCGGCTCTACGCCAGCCAGTTCGAGCGCGTGGCCGCGCCCGTGCCAGCCACGCCCACCTCGGCCACCAGCAACTCATAAGCTCAGGTGATCGCGCCATGTCGCCAGCCACCCACCCGCGCACCGTGCCGCACCTCCGCGCGCAGGGCGCCGCCACCCAGCTCATCGTCGACGGCGCGCCGTTCCTGGTGCTCGGCGGCGAGCTGCACAACTCGTCCGCCTCGAGCCTCGCCTATATGCGGCCGATCTGGGGCCGGCTGGCCGCGCTCGGGCTGAACACCGTGCTGGCCACCGTCTCGTGGGAGCTGGTCGAGCCCGAGGAGGGCCGGTTCGACTTCGCGCTGGTGGACGGGCTGGTCCACGAGGCGCGCCGCCACGGCCTGCGGCTCATCCTGCTCTGGTTCGGAAGCTGGAAGAACGGCACGTCCAGCTACGTCCCGGCGTGGGTCAAGCGCGACGTCCGCCGCTTCCCGCGCGCCGCGATCCGGGACGGCCAGACGGTCGAGGTGCTGTCTACGCTGTCCGAGGCCAGCCAGCAGGCCGACGCGCGGGCGTTCGCGGCGCTGATGCGCCACCTGCGGGAGCTCGACGGCGACGAGCACACGGTGATCATGGTCCAGGTGGAGAACGAGGTCGGCCTGCTCGGCGACTCGCGCGACCGCTCGCCGGCCGCGAACGACGCCTTCGCCGCGCCGGTGCCGCCGGAGCTGCTCGCGCACCTGGAGCGCAGCGCGCCCGACCTGGCCCCCGAGCTGCGCGAGCGCTGGGAGGCCGCCGGCCGCCGCAGCGCCGGGAGCTGGGAGGAGGTGTTCGGCGCCGGCCCGGCGACCGACGAGCTGTTCATGGCCTGGCACTACGCGCGCTACGTCGAGCGGGTTGCGGCCGCGGGCAAGGCCGAGTACCCGCTGCCGCTGTTCGTCAACACCTGGCTCAACGCCGTCGCCCCGCTGCCGAACGTCCCGGCGGGCGGGCCGCAGCCCGGCCACTACCCGAGCGGCGGGCCGCTGCCGCACGTGATGGACGTCTGGCGGGCCGGCGCGCCGAGCATCGACCTGCTGGCCCCCGACATCTACTTCGGCGACTACGAGGACTGGTGCAGGAAGTACACGCGGCGCGGCAACCCGCTCTTCATCCCCGAGATGCGCCGCGACGCCGAGGGCGTGCGCAACATCTTCCTGGCGGTCGGGCAGTACGGCGCGATCGGCGTCTCGCCGTTCGGCGTGGACTCGCTCGAGCCGCCCGAGGACGCCGCGCTGCGCGAGTGCTACGGCGTCCTGCGCCAGATCGCGCCGCTGGTGCTGGCGCACCAGGGCGGAGGCGCGATGGTCGGCTTCCGGCTCGACGCCGCGCGGCCGCGGCTGGTGGCCGAGCTGGGCGGGTACGAGCTGGACATCTCGCTCGCGCACGGCTTCGGCTTCCAGATCGAGCACGGCTACGGGCTGATCATCGCCGAAGGGCCGGATACGTTCATCGGCGCCGGCTTCGGCTTCCAGGTCGCCTTCAGGCCCATCACCCCCGGCCCCGCGCGGGCGGGCATCCTCGCGGTGGACGAGGGCGTGGTGGCGGACGGCCGCTGGGTGCCGGGCCGGCGTCTCAACGGCGACGAGACCCTCTCGGGGCAGTTCTGGCGCTTCCCGGCCGCGGGGCCGAGCGCCGGGCTGATCCCGATGCTCGGCGCCGGCACCGGGATCGCGCGCTGCACGCTGTACCGCTACGAGTAGGAGGAGGGGCGCCATGACGAGCGCAGCAGATACGGGAGGGCTGGGCTTCCGCGACCTCAACAAGAACGGGCGGCTCGACCCGTACGAGGACCCGCGCCGGCCGATCGAGGAGCGCGTCGAGGACCTGCTGGGGCAGATGACGCTCGAGGAGAAGGCCGGGCTGCTGTTCCACACCATCGCCGCCGTCAACCCGGACGGCAGCCTCGACCCGCCGCCGGGCCCGTTCGCGCGGCAGTCGCTGGTCGATCTGGTCACCGCCAAGCACATCAACCACTTCAACGTTCACGCGCTGCCGGCGCCGCGCATAGCGGCCGAGTGGCACAACCGCCTGCAGGCGCTGGCCGAAGGGACGCGCCTGGGCATCCCGGTGACGATCTCCTCCGACCCGCGCCACGCCTTCAGCAATAACCCGGCGGTGAACTTCACCGCCAGCCACTGCTCGCAGTGGCCCGAGCCGATCGGCTTCGGCGCCATCGGCGACGAGCGAGTGGTGGAGGAGTTCGCCGACATCGCGCGCCAGGAGTACCTGGCGCTCGGCATCCGCGTCGCGCTGCATCCCATGGCCGACCTTGCCACCGAGCCGCGCTGGGCGCGCATCAGCGGCACCTTCGGCGAGGACGCCGAGCTGGCCGCGCGGCTGACCGCCGCCTACATCCGCGGCTTCCAGGGCCCGAGCCTCGGCCCGCAGAGCGTCGCCTGTATGACCAAGCACTTCCCCGGCGGCGGCCCGCAGAAGGACGGCGAGGACCCGCACTTCCCCTACGGCCGCGAGCAGGTCTACCCCGGCGGCAACTTCGACTACCACCTGATCCCGTTCGAGGCCGCCTTCGCGGCCGGCACCGCGCAGATCATGCCCTACTACGGCATGCCGATCGGCGTCGGGCTCGAGGAGGTCGGCTTCGGCTTCAACAAGCAAGTGATCACCGGCCTGCTGCGCGAGAAGTACGGCTTCGACGGGGTCGTCTGCACCGACTGGGGCCTGCTGACCGACCTGGTGATCCCCGGCAGCCCGACGTGGGTCGCGCGCGCGTGGGGCGTCGAGCACCTGAGCCGCGAGGAGCGGGCGAAGAAGGCGATCGAGGCCGGCGTGGACCAGTTCGGCGGCGAGGCGTGCCCGGAGGTGATCGTCGCGCTGGTGCGCAGCGGCCAGCTGTCCGAGGCGCGCATCGACGAGTCGGTGCGCCGCATCCTGCGCGATAAGTTCCGCCTCGGCCTGTTCGACAACCCGTACATCGACCCGGACGCGGCCGAGCGGATCGTGGGCCAGGAGCGCTTCCAGGCGGCCGGCGCGCTGGCGCAGCGGCGGGCGATCGTGCTGCTGAAGAACGGCGCGGCGGCGGATGGGGCGGTCCTCCCGGTGCGCGGGCGGCCGAAGGTCTACGTCGAGAACATCAACCCGCAGGTGGCCGGCGCGTACGCCGAGGTCGTCGGGAGCCTGGAGGACGCCGACCTGGCGATCATGCGGCTGGCGGCGCCCTACGAGCCGCGCGACGGCAACTTCCTGGAGCGGATGTTCCACGCCGGCGACCTGGACTTCAAGGGCGAGGAGCTGGCGCGCATCCTGGCGGTGCTCGAGCGGCGGCCGACGATCGTGGCGATCACGCTCGACCGGCCGGCGGTGATCCCGGAGATCGCCGAGCGCTGCGCCGGGCTGCTGGCCGACTTCGGCGCGAGCGACGAGGCGGTGCTCGATGTGATCTTCGGGCGCTTCGCCCCCACCGGCCGCCTGCCGTTCGAGCTGCCCTCCTCGATGGAGGCGGTGCGCCGCCAGAAGCCGGACGTGCCCCACGACTCGGAGAACCCGCTGTTCCCGTTCGGCTTCGGGCTCAGCTACTAGGCGCCCGGCGCCACGCGCCCGGCAGGTCGTGCTATATTCTCCTTCAACGGCGAGCGCCTGCCGGCGCTCGCCCACGCGCGGCAGGGGAAGAACCCCTCCCATTCCGGAAAGGAGAAGCCGATGTGTTATGACGACCAGGCTCGCCCGCCGGCGCCGCCCGGCGGCACGGGCAGCGCAAGCGGCGAGGAGATCGTGCTGACCGCAGCCGACGGCAACCGCTTCATGGCCTACCGCGCGCTGCCGGCCTCCCCGCCGGCCGCACAGGTGCTCATCCTCCCGGACATCCGCGGGCTGCACACGTTCTACAAGGAGCTGGCCCGGCGCTTCGCCGAGGTCGGGGTCGCCGCCGCCGCCATGGATTACTTCGGGCGCACCGCCGGGATCGGCTCGCGCGACGAGGGCTTCGAGTGGCAGCCGCACGTGCAGCAGCTCACGCTCAGCGGGGTGTACGCCGACGCGGCGGCCACGCTCGACGACCTGCGCGCCCACGCGGGCGACCAGCCGGCCTACACCGTCGGGTTCTGCCTCGGCGGGTCGCTCTCGTTCCTGGCTGGCGCCGAGGACCTGCCGCTGGCGGGCGTGGTTGGGTTCTACGCCGGCATGTCGCGCTCGTTCGACGGCCGCGGGACGCTGCTGGACCGGGCGGGCGAGATACGCCGGCCGGCGCTCGGGCTGTTCGGCGGGGCCGACCAGGGCATCCCCGTCGAGCAGGTGGAGGCGTTCGACCGGGCGCTCGACGCCACCGGCGTGAGGCACGAGATCGTGATCTACCCCGGCGCGCCGCACAGCTTCTTCGACCGGCGCCAGGAGGAGTTCGCCGAGGCCTCGGCGGACGCCTGGCGGCGGGTGCTGGCGTTCATCGGCGCCGGCTCCTAGCGCCTGCGCCAGCGGTACTCGCGCAGGCCGAAGTCGGCGGCGGTGAAGCCGAGCCGCTCGTAGATCGGCCTGCCCAGCTGGGAGGCCCACGCCCAGACGCGCCGCTGGCCGCGGGCGCGCGCCTCCTCCGCCGTGGCGAAGGTGATGGCGCTCCCGAGCCCGCGGCGGCGCAGGTGGGACGGCGTGGAGATGTCGTAGACGCCGGCGATCCCGCCAGCCAGCAGCAGCGTGGAGGAGGTCGCCGGCTCGTCATCGAGGTAGCCGATATAGTGGAGCGCGCTGGCATCGGGGCCGAAGCCGTGGCGGGCGTAGGCGTCGTAGAAGATCTGCGTGTCGCCGCCGAAGCCCGCGGCCGACACGCGCGCCCACTCGGCGAGCGTCTCGGCGTCGCGCACCTGCTCGAAGCGGAAGCCCGGCGGCACAGGGAGCTCGGGAGGCCGCAGCGGCAGCTCGGCCAGCATCCAGTTCCCGGCCGGGCCGCCGGGCATCCCGCGCGCCTCCAGGCGCCGCCCGAGGTCCGCCGGCCGGCAGCTGGGAAAGATGAGCCAGTCCATGTGGTCGGTGTGCCGGCCGATCTCGTCAAGGATCTCGTCGATGCGCTGCCCGGCGAGGTCGTCGGGAATGTGCGTGCGCAGCACGTGGTTGCCCGGCTCCGGCGCAGCGTTGGCGAACCAGAACACGTCCGCGTCGGCGGCGGTGACGCCGCGCAGGCCGGCGAACAGGCGGAAGTACGCGATCAGGTTCTCCTGCATGCGGGCGGCGGCATCGGCGCGCTCCGGGCTGATCTGCTCCATCGACATACGGCGCCTCCCTCGGGGGATAGAGAGCCAGCCGGCGCACGCCGCCCGGCTACGCGTGGCCTTCCGGCTGACGCTCCCCCGCGCGCGGCGTCGACCGGATCTGCTCGGTGTAGGCGGTGACCCGCCGGTCCAGCTCGTGCGGGTAGGTGTAGCCCAGGTGCCGGGCGACATCGGACGCCACGCGGCGGAACAGGGCGATGGTCCGGAACAGGGCCTCCCAGTTCTCCTCGATGCCGGCGCCGACGTAGGTGCGCTCGAGCTCGGACCAGATCTCTGGCGGCAGGAGCTTCTTCAGGCCCTTGCCGAGCGAGCCCACCGGGGCCGACCAGGCGTGGTCGATCTGCGCGCGCCACTCCAGCACCTGGCGCAGGTAGACGTGCTTCATGTCGTAGTCCAGGCACCACTTGGCCGGCAGTAGCTCGCCGCGCCAGAGGCACTTCGCGACGTAGGGCGGGTCGGTGAAGAAGTCGTTGACCCAGGTCTGGAACGCCTCCTCGGTCGGGCGCTGCGGGATGTAGGCCCGGTGGCTCGGCGGGCGCAGGCCGTCGGTGAGCCGGTCCTTGTCGAGCAGGACGACGTACCCGGCGTCAAGCTCGGGGTCCAGATCCGGCGCGGCCGCGATGCGCTCGAACAGCGCGATCGGCCAGAGGGTGAAGTCGATCTTCAGCCCATCCGCATACTGCGTGACGTTGCTCACCATGTCGATGCCGTGGTCCGGCGCGGGGTAGACTGGGTCCCAGTAGACCACGAGCACCTCGCCGAAGTCCTGCAGCCAGCTGCGGTCGGCGACGAAGGGCTGGATATCGCGCACGACCAGCACGATGTCGTAGTCGGAGAAGATATCGACCGGGGCGCCGGGCACGGCGCGCGTGCTGGTCATCAGCATGGCGCGCACGGCGTCCCGTCGCTCGGCCCACTCCCGCAGGCGCCGGATGACGTCCTGCTGCTGGTGGATGGAGATCATGGTGCTATACTCCCGGCGGGGCGCGGAGAGGCTACGCCTCCCCGAACTGCTCGTCGCGTCGGCCCGCTGCAGCGGAGCAGCGAGAGACAGGCGTCAATAGAGCGCATTGTAGAGCAAGGAGACCGACCCATGGCACCCTGGCAGAGCGGCTACGTGCAGGCGAACGGCATCAGGCTCCACTACACACGCACCGGGGGCGCGAAGCCTCCGGTGGTGCTCGCGCACGGCTTCTCGGACGACGGCCTGTGCTGGACGCCGGTGGCGCGCCAGCTCGAGGCCGAGTACGATGTGATCATGTTCGACGCCCGCGGCCACGGCCGCTCCGACGATCCGGAGGAGGGGTACGGCACGGACGTGCTGGCCGAGGACCTGGCGGCCGCGCTGCGCGCCCTGGGCCTGCGCCGCCCGCCGATTCTCGGCCACTCGATGGGCGCCGCAACAGCGCTCGCGCTCGCCGGCGCCCACCCCGACCTCCCGGGCGCCATCCTGCTCGAGGACCCGCCCGCCAGCTGGGTGGAGACGGCGCGCCCGCTGGCCGGCAGCGACGAGTGGCGCGCCCGGACACGGGCCTGGGTCGTCGCATTCAAGCGCAAGACGCGCGAGGAGCTGATCGCCTATCAGCGCGCCCAGGAGCCCACCTGGTCCGAGGATGAGCTGGGGCCCTGGGCCGACTCCAAGCTCCGGCTCAGCTTCAACGTCCTCAACCGCGCTGCCCCCACGGAGCAGGACTGGCGCGCCACGCTGCGGCGCATCACCTGCCCGGCGCTGCTGATCACCGGCGACACGGAGCGCGGGGCGCTCGTGAGCCCAGAGGCCGCCGCGGACTTCCAGTCGCTCGTGCCGGGCGCGCGCGTCGAGCACATCCCCGGCGCGGGCCACAGCATCCGCCGCGACCAGTTCGGCCGCTACATGGAGGTGGTGCGCGACTTCCTCGCCAGCGTGCGTTCCGCCGGGCAGGAGTGAGCCGCCCGGCACACGG
>CALJIC010000039.1 GCA_937974195.1 uncultured Roseiflexaceae bacterium
TGTCGCTGCGCCTGCCGGCGCCATCCGCCGCGCTCCCGCCGCTGCGGATCGCCTTCGCGTCGGACTTCCACGCCGGGCCAGCCACACACCCGCGGGCGATCGCCGAGCCCTGTGCGATCCTCACACGCCTACAGCCCGACCTGCTGCTGCTCGGCGGCGACTATGTCTTGCTCAACGCCCGCCGCATCGAGCCGCTGGCGAGCCTGCTCGGCAAAGTGCCAGCATGCCTCGGCTGCTTCGCCGTGCTCGGCAACCACGACCTCTGGGCTGATGACGTGCCGATCATTAGGCGGCTGAGCGCCGCCGGTATCGAGGTGTTGATCAACGAGAGCCGGCCCTTGCCCCCGCCCTACCAGCACGTCTCCCTCTGTGGTCTGGATGACCCCACCTCGGGGCAGCCCGATGTCACGGCCGCGCTGTGTGGCGCCGATGGCGTGCGGATCGTGCTGATGCATTCGCCCGAGGGGCTGGAGCTGCTGGGCGGCCAGCGCTTCGAGCTGGCGCTCTGCGGCCACACCCACGGCGGGCAGATCGCCTGGCCGAGCGGACGGCCGATCTGGCTGCCACCAGGCCGTTGGAACCGGCGCTACCCCTACGGCCGCCACACCCTCGATGGTCCGGCAGCGGCGCAGCTGCTGGTCAGCCGCGGTGTGGGCTACGGGGGGGCTGCCCCTGCAGCTCTTCTCTCCCGCCGAGGTGATCGCCGCCACGATCACCTGGGAAGCCGCGGCTTGGTTGAGCGAGTGAAGGGCAATAGGTCCAGCCAAATTCAGTGCACGAGCGCACGGACCTTTGGATTCTGGCGTGCTGCACTCTCACTGCATCCTTAGGCCGCCTTTAGCCTTTCGATACGCGAGCCGTTGTTTAGGTGGAAACCTACAAGCCGGCACCTTCTCGGAGTCGTCGGGGCTTTGGAAATCTAGCAGCTGTGCGACTTACTGCCCGAGAGGGTCGCTACCTATTGAGCTGTCGGGAATAGGCGCATTGACACCGAACCAGGCGAAGAGCTCTTCTTCGTTTTGCATTGAGACAAAGGGTTCTTTCGCCATAACCCTATAGATAATTTCTTTGGTGTAATTCCGCATTACGCGGAGATCTGCGTCGGAGACTTCAAAGGATCCTTCATGCGCTATTCGTGAGCGAATGCCATATAAGTAACTGAGTTCTTTACGATTATTCTTTGTGTCCTCCGCTTTGAGTGATAATATTGCGGCGCCTCTTGTCGTGAGTCGTTGCACAACTTGATCGGTTTTGCCTTTTTCCATGATTAGACTTTCTAGGGCAATGGCATAGAGCAAGAAGGCTTCTTCCAGCTTTTCTGTAACGGTTGCTCGACCAGACCAACGTATCGCAGCGATAATACGCTCGGATAGCGAATTAGGATTAGCTTCTTGCAGAAGCGTGTCCAGACGATTAGATCCAACTTCTTTGCCTCTGCCTTCGAGAAGTTGTTTGATAGAGAACTCTTCTTGGGGGCCAACACGACGTGGATTATAGGAATAACTGGCAGGATCAACTAATCCGAAGATGGGCTCAAGCGTAGTGTTGTTTGAGAATATAGCAACACGTGCCCAGCCCGGATGGTGCAGGATGTCACTATAAAAGTTCATTGCGTCAACAACTGTTCCAAGTTTTACTAAGGCTTGAAGTACTCGAGCCTCATTATCTGTAGCTATCGCCGGTACAATAGCAATTATATCTCCCATAAGTTTGTCCTCGACATCCTCCTTTATTAAAGTTCGGTAAAGCTTCTTGTACTCTTCTCTGGTTTCGAGGTTTTCATACTGCCTTTTGTGCTCTTCCAAGACTGTGTGATTAAAAACCCTGAAAGTAATTCCGCCAAAGGACATGGGTAGGGCGCTTGCGTCAAGACCCGCAACCCTGATATGGATGGTTCCCGATCTTAGTGAAGCGGGACTGATATAGTCTTGTAATTCTCTAAAAAAGCTTTTCCGTCGCTTTTCGATTGATCGCTCGACTTCACGAGCATTTATATCAATAGTCTTAAGGATGACAGCTTGCAGCTTTTTGTCAATTGCTTTGCGACTGATGACGGTTCTACTGGTGATAGCGCATAAAGCATCAAGGATTCGTCGATACTTACGGAAATCCTCATTGGTAAGTTCTACGCCTCCATAAGGCGATATCGAGAAATAGAAAGATGGCTCTTCTATGGGCGTCGCTCTTAATGGATCATCTGAGGCCGGCGCTTTATGAATGGCATATATTAAGTCTTTCAACTCCTTTAGTGCCTGGTCTAGATTAAGAGGCTTCTGGCCGCGCATAGAAGCACCTCAGTAAAAGCTTCGTAGACTCAAATGAAGCACGAGAGGCTTACTAAGTATACAGGACCGCTTGTTCATCTGTCTAGCAATCGGGCATAGCCACTCACACCGCAGCGCTCAGGTATGCGAGCCCTCACTTCTGGGTCAAGAGGCACTTCTAGCCTTAGCGCAGCGGGTGCCCACCCTAGAGGAGTGCCTCGGGCCAAGACACCCCATCGACAGTGAAGGCGGAAAGCGGCCACAGGAACTGCGGCGCCCAGTTCCGGCGCGAGTGGGTCGGGATATCAACGAGAATGTGCAGCGCCCAGGCGGCGCCCCAGGGCGGCCAGGCTCTATGTCGCAGACGATGGACAAGCATCAGCAGGCCAACCACGGGTAGGCTGTGACTCGCGTGGTGAGCAACGTACATCCAGGCCGGTGCCGTCGGCCAGATGTTTGTCGTGAGCGCGGGCTGTAGCAGGCCGTTCCGTACCAGCCAGGCTGGGTAGGTAGCATAAAATGGCAGATCGGGCAGCAGGCTCGCCAGGAGTACCCCTTGCGACGGGCCAAGCAGTACGCGCGTAATAGCCAGGTGCGAGAGTGGGTCCACGTTATGCTCGCCCCACTGGGATATCGGATGCCCTGAGGCTGGTAGCCTGCTACTGCCCGGCTCCATCCAGCGCACTAACAGCCGCTTGAGGAACGCCTCAACGTGTCAGACGAGCAGCGCCGCAGGCCGGTCGAGGGATGGTTCCCTTTGGTGCTCGTGACGCACCAAACGCAGTCCTATAGCGGCATTTGGCGCTCGTAGAGCACCAAATGGCGAGCAACTGTCTCATGTGCGTAGATACCTGGAACCGGCTTGAGCACGAGTCAGTCGCCAGTCTCGAGGGCTTCGAGAAAAAGTAGTACTTGCCCCCACCGCTCTGAATTGCTGCCTAGCCGCTGGAGCACTGTAATTGCCTGAGGGTCAGTCACGAGTAGCGTTGCCGGCGGAACATCGAGCGCGCGCGCGACCTCAAGGAGCTGAGCAACGCGCAGGCCTCGGCGCCCTGTCTCGTAGCTTGCCAGCGTATCGGGTGACCAGCCCAGCCTAGCTGCGAGCTCATGCTGGGTGAGCCCCGTGCGAAGACGGGCTTCTCGTAGGAGCCCACCCACCTGCTGGTCCTCAGGAGTAATAACCTGTCCTTGCCGCATACGTTGTGCTATAAGGGTAGCTCACCCTGCTCAGGGAGCTCAAGCTCCTGCCCGGTGAGCGTGCGGTACTGCTGTTTGATGTAGACAACCGCCTCGCTGTACTGGGCTGGGCTCATATCTTCATAGCGGGCGACTGGGCCGAACCGGGTCTTAATCTCGCCCCAGCAGGCGGCATGGACTGCCTCCCTCGAAAGGGAAGTGGCTTTTTGCGCCCGAGCTGTCGCCCAGGCCTGGACCAGGTGATAGAGATGGCCGCGCTGCGCCGGCGATAGGCGGCCGCCGACCCGCTGCTCGAGTTCAGCGACACGGCCTGCCAGCTCGCGAAGGCGCTCTTGCATCTGGCGCCATGCACCGCGGGCCCGCTCCTGGCTCTCTTCGAGAACTACCTGACGTCGGGCGAGATCCTCGAAGTTTCGCAACGCCTCATCGATGCGGTCGATATCCTGGAGATCCTCGATCTGCTCTACCGCCTGAGGAAGCCCGGTCAGCGTTGCGAACGCTTGCCATACTGCGTCGAGGAGATGGAGTTGGAGAAAGCGTAGTCGTTCCCGCACCTCCTCCCGCACCCGTGCTGTTGAGATCTGCACCAGCCAGCCCGCTGTCAGCTGGAGGTGGAGGCACTGGACTACCTCGATGCGATTACCTCTGCGCAGACGGAAGGGAACCAGGCCTGCGTTGAGATGCTCGTGGCGCTGAATTCGGCGGAGCTGTGCGGTGGCTTTCACCCCAAGGGCGGAACAGAGGTCGACGACGGCAACATAGATTGACCCGTCCGCATCGCGTACTGCGAGGCAGGGCAGGTCAAAGAGCGTCACAATAACCTGCTCACTGGGTGTCCGTGCGGAGGCAGGGTCCGTGGTGGACATCTTGGTACCTACTAGTCGAGCGATTAGTGCGGAGATCGTAGCACGGGCTTTCTCTTCTGTCAATATGACAGAAGAGAAAGCCATAGGCGGTGTTGTTCTGTCATATTGACAGGAAGAGACCTCATAGGGACGGCTATTCTGTCATTTTGACAGTGAGAACTGTAAAGCTCAGTGCCCAGCCGGCGTGAGGGGATGAGGCAATACCCTAATCTGTCACCTTGCGCCTACCAGCTTGTAGCCCTGCCCGTCTCAGCTCGGCACGTTGTACACGCCCGAAACCTTGGCAGTTCGCGCTGCTCCGAGCGCACGCTCGATCTGTTTGACCGCCAGCCCGACTCCATCCTCGGCGGCGATGGACTGGCCTACAGCGGCGGCGCGCATCCGCACACCTGGCGCTGTAGCCGCCTCAATGGCGCGTGCAAGCCGTTCCGCAGTCAGGCGGCGCTGCGGGATGGGCTCTGGCGCCACACCCAGGCGCACCAGCCGCTCTGACCAGAATGGCTGATCCCCGAAGAAGGGCATCAGCACTGAAGGCTTACCGGCCCGCAGCCCGGCCGCCGTCGTCCCCGGACCGCCATGGTGGACCACCACAGCCAGCTGCGGAAAGAGCCAGGCGTGGGGTACATCGTCGAGCAGGAACACGCTGGCGGGAACCGTCCGCGCATCCAGGCCGCCCCAGCCGCGCATCAGCACCCCGCGCCGCCCGCTCAGCTCGAGCGCCCGCAGCGCCAGCTCGCCTGTGCGACGCGGGTCGCGGGTGTTCATGCTGCCAAAGCCGATGTAGACCGGCGGCTCGCCAGCCGCGAGGAAGCGCGCCAGGTCCGCGGGCGGCTCGTAGCCGGCCGGCGGGTCGAGGAACCAGAAGCCGGTGACCGCGGCCGAGGGCGGCCAGTCATCGGGCGTGGGCACCACCAGGGGGCTGTAGGCGTAGAGCGTGAGCATCCCATTCTGTACCGCCCGTGACAATGTGGGGCGCCAGGGCAGCGGAGCCAGGCCCGCTTCCCCCCGCACCCCGTTGACCACCCCGCGTAGCGCCTGCCAGTAGAGTAGCTCAGAGAGGTGATGGCTGGCGCGGTTCAGTATGGGCGTGCGAAGCAGCGGCGCTGGCAGCAACGGGCTGTGGAACGCGCCCGTGGGAAGGAGTGGCTGGAGCTGCGCATTGATGTGCGGCAGGCCTTGCGTCGTCGCCACAACCTCGGCGGGGTAGTAGACCGTCGTGATCGAGACCAGGGCCTGTGCCTGCACACACGCTGCCTTGATGTCAGCCCAGGTCTGCGCAACGGTGTCGCGGACGAAACCCCGAAGCATTTGGATGAGACGCAGCGGGTTACCGCTGTCGAGCACGGCGCGGCCCTCCTCGCTCTGGAGCAGCGCCTGCATATCGCCCGCGATCGGGGCGAAGGCAAGACCGTGCTCGGCGGCGAGGTCGGCGAACTGGGCGTATGAGCCGAGGCGGACGGCGTGGCCCGCCCGGCTGAGGCCCACGCCCAACGCGACCGCGGGCTGCACGTCACCTCGAGAACCAAGGGCAAGAATGGTGATCTGCATTGAGGTTATCGCCCGGCGAGCTCGCCAAGCCGCTGTACGCTCTCGGCCCCGGCAACGGTCAGGTTCGTAGGGTCAAGCAGCCCAAGCTGCACCAGCAGCGATGCCTGATGCAACTGGAATCCTCTGCGCCTGTCATCGTGCCCCAGCGGCCGCCAACAGGTCGACGGGCAGGCAGTAGGAATACACCAGGCAGGCCTCTTTATCCGACCTCTCAATGCAGACACTGTAGCACGTTGTCGCCCCGGATCAACTCCCTGTCAACGCGGTGCCACCTCAACCGGTGAGCAGGTGATGCTCCGCCTGATCTGGCGGCACTGCGTCCACGGTCGCATCAACGTCGGCGAGGGCGCCACCGGGCGGCACCGCCCGGTGCCAGGCGACAGCGGACAGCGCGGCGAGCAGCAGCGCCGGGGCTGCCGTGTCGAGGTTATCGCCGCCGAGCGGTGTGAGGCCCGCCACAACCAGTGCGCCAAGCAGCGCGCCGGGCAGGCGCAGCGCCGGCGGGAGCCAGTGCTGTCCGCCGACGATCAGGCCGGCCAGCGGCACAACCATGTAGAACGCTATTGCGTGGACCGGCGTACCATCACGGATCCCTTGCGCCCCCACGCACCCGCCGATCGCGGCGGCGAGCCCGCTCCCGAGCGCGAGTGCTACGATGCGCGTCAGTGGGCTCATACCCCGGCGCTCCTCTGATGTGACCCACGCCCGGCCACGCCCATCGTGGCAGGCAGCGGCGATGACCGCAAGCGCGAGCGCGACAAGCCCCGCCAGCGGCGTGAGTAGTAGCAGCTGTACTGGATAGTTGCCGAGACCGGCGGGGGACTGCATCCCCACCACGGCGGCGCCGGCCATCGCCAGCCCGAGCATCAGCGCCGCGCGGCGCACAGTCGAGCGGACGACTATTCGGCCCTGGTCGCCCCCAGGCTGTCGCGCTCGCCCCAGCACCCATAGGCTGCCGCCCGCCACGCAGGCCAGCAGCAGGACAGCCGCCGGGCTGCCCCAGGTGAGGCGCACTAGCCCGAGCGTCAGCGTGATCGGGAACAGCGCCCAGGCGAGCAACGTCAGCTGGGAGAGCCGAAGGCGGGGGGCAGGCGCAGCGGTCCGTGCAGCCGGTGAGCGAGTCGACAGCGAGACCAGCAGGAGCACGGCGCAGGCGGCGCCGAAGAGCACCAGAGTCGGTAGGAGGGTCGGCAACCGCGTGCCCGAGCTGAGCGGGAGCTGCGACGCCCCCGGCTGTGCGAGCATGAGGGCCGCAAGCGTGCCGCCGCCGACCAGTGTCACGAGCGCCGCCGGACGGCGCAGGGCGACGGTTAGCAGGCCGTGCAGCAAGCCGACCGCGGCGCCCGCCAGTCCTGCGCCGAGCAGGGCCCACGGTAGGGCGTCAGGGTTTGCGGTGAGCCAGAACTCCTGGCCTCCGCCAGCCCCTGGCGCCCGTACCAGATAGGCGCCGAGCAGGACGACTGCGCCAGTGGAGAGGTCCAGGTCATCGAAGCGCAGCGGCAGGCAGAGCGCCAGCGTCAGCGCGGCCACCTGTAGGAGCAACGCCATCCCGGCGTCGGGGGCAAGTTCGCCGGCAGCCCCGAGCGCAAACGGGCGGCGCAGACTCATGACCGCGAGGAGCAGCATCACGCCCATGAGGAGCACGAGCCCCCTGCCGCCTCGCGGTAGCGCGAGGCGGGGCCACCGCGGGCGCGGCAGCTCGCGCCGCAACGCGCGAGCAGTGGCTTTGGGGTCGCCAAGGTCGGCGAGCGCCGCCGCCCGCGCCGCTGATGCATCGAGGCCGCGGCTGCGGTAGCTCGCCTGCGCCTCGGCAAAGTGGTCCAGGATCTCGGCGCGCAGCCGCGCCCGGCGGGCGGGGTCGGCGTCGCGCAGCGCCGCGGCGAGCCATGCCTCCAGATCGTCGCTCATCACAGCCCTCCCACGGCGTGGCCGAGCACGGCCGTGACCGCCTCCCGGTAGCGGAGCCACGCTGCGCGCTCGCGCTCGAGCGCGTCCCGCCCGGCCTCTGTGATGGTGTAGCGTCGGCGGGTGCGTCCGTCCGCGGTGGCCTCCTCCGCAGCGGCGATCAGCCCGCGCTCCTCCAGTCCGTGGAGGGTCGGGTAGAGTGTCCCTTCGCGAAAGGCGAGCACCTCCCCCGAGCGTTGCCGGATGGTGCTGGCGATCGCGTAGCCGTGGCTCGGCCCCTCCGACAGAATGTGGAGGATGAGCAATGGCAGGGTGCCTTTGACGTTCATCGTTCGCTCCATACCTCGAATACCGAGGTACATTACATCGGATTCCGATGCGTGTCAAGGCTACACCAGAGCGGCGGCTCTCCCCGGAGGCTCGCGGGTGAGGTGGACGGATATATCAAACCTTTGCTAAAGAGGCTTTAGGTCGCTGGTATGGCTACGCTCCTACTGCTGTATAGTACCCCGACCCACTGCTGGATAGCCCCACGCTCCTACCGTTTGACTCTATTTCCTCACAGGATGGCTCGCTATACTTGCAGAGGGAGCGCAGCTGTAATCATTCATTCTGCTGCCCGCGCACTCGGGCGACGAAACGTGCGACCAGACTGGGGAACGACCTGCCACAGGTACGCCCCGGGCCGGTCGCCGTTTCGTTTTAAAGTTCCGGCCTTTAAAGCCCAGTCCAATGTCAAACCCAGGTGATCACCACGACCGTGTCCTCACCACCGATGAGCTGCTTGCCTCTGGTACCAGGGGTAGGTCAGTAGTCGAGATCCCGCTGGCGAGCTACCACAACATCGTCAAGTTCCTGCGACGCGCGCACGAGCACCGCCCGAATCGGGATGTTCTCTGGTGTCTCCGGGCACTCGACGATTACGCGCCCACGCGCGAGTAGGTAAGACAACAACCTTCCTGCCGCGCACTCGGCCACAACGTGCGGTCTGACCGGGAATACCTCCTCTCACGAGGCACTTTCCCGGCAGGCCGCTTTTTTATGCTTGGAGCGATTATGAGCCGTGCTGCCATCCTCGTCCTTCTCAGCATTCTTGCCCTTGGTGCTGTTGCCATAGGCCAGTACGCTGCCCAGGCTCACGCCACGGTGAGCAGTGCAGAGGCGATCCTGACCTACCCCATATCCCTCCCAACCCCGACGATGGGCGGGGCCCCCGCGCCGGCTCCCGCTCTCGCGTCGGTCGGCACGGTACCACTCGCGCCCCCGGCCATCCTTGCATCCTGGCAGGTGCTCGACACCCCGGCTTCGCTGTCCGGCGAGGGCGGGCGATGGGTGGAGCGCCAGGGGCATATCGCGCAGGACGGCCTCAACCCGGCGGCCTCGCTGAGTGCGGCTGAGACGGCGCTCCTCAGCCCTGACATCTACGACAACATCGCGATCAGCGCCAGCTACTACGACGAGGGGAACGGCACGGTAGGGCTCATCGCGCGCCACAGCGATCGTGGCTTCTACCGTGTGCGGCTCCACACCGACCCGACCTTCGATGGCGAGGCCCTCATGCTCGAGAAGGTGGTGGACGGCGTTGCGCTTCCGTTGGTGAGCAACCACGGCGAGCCGCTCTACCAGCGCCACAGCTGGCACACTCTCACCCTCTCCTTTCAGGACGGACAGATTACCGTCACGCTGGACGACCAGATCGTCGCCCAGGTCGTAGATGCGGCGCCGCTCCCCGCCGGCC
This sequence comes from uncultured Roseiflexaceae bacterium, assembly GCA_937974195.1. Classification (GTDB taxonomy): domain Bacteria; phylum Chloroflexota; class Chloroflexia; order Chloroflexales; family Roseiflexaceae; genus CALJIC01. The sequence continues at coordinate 9,519 of CALJIC010000039.1, forward strand.
GCGTCGGGCTCTACGCCCGCGCCCTCGGCGGCATGTTCTTCGATCAGGTCACTCTGGCCGGCAAGGAGCTGTAGGCCATGCGCGCGCTCCTCACGCTGCTCATCTTCGCCCTTGTCACAGCCGCTGGCGTACTCGTCTCTCCAGCCCAGGCGCAGACCCAGGTCGCAGCGCCGGCCTTCGAGCTCCAGGGTACGGTCGCTGGCGCCCGTGAGGTGAAGTTCCCCCATGTCGCCGCGTCCGGGCCGAATGTCTACGCCGCCGCGAACATCAACCGCGAGGCGGCAAGCTTCTGGGCGAAGCAGGACACGGCGGCCGCCTTCGGTGCCGCCGAGAGCCTCGGCATCGCCGAGGGCCAGCCCGACTACTCCACCGCCACGATCACGACCGACGCCGACGGCACCATCTACTACGCCTGGGTCAACCAGACGGCCCGCGCGATCTTCCTGCGCGTCAAGCGCCCCGGCCAGGACTGGATGCCGGCGCAGACGGTGGTTGCGGGTCAGCCCTTCCCGGTCTTCCCTGAGATCGCGGTCACGAGCGACGGCCAGCTGTTCGTCGTGTGGCGCAACCCCGATCGGCCCTTCATGTACCGGCGCAGCGCCGATGGCGGCGCAACCTGGGGGCCGATCCAGCCTCTCTCCGACGCGGCGGCAGTGAACATCGCCGACCTCGCCGTGGGCCCGCGGGGCGAGCTCGCTATCACCTACATGGGCGGTGAAGGCGACCGGCTGCAGATCTACGTCGCGACGTGGAACGGCAGTGGCTTCACCAAGACCCGGGTCACGCGGCTGAACGGCGACTACGCCGACCCGAGTGCGACGTTCACGCCCGACGGGCGGCTGTTCGTGAGCTGGCGCGGCGTGGCCGACGCCGGCTTCGCCTCGGGGGTCTTCTTCGCCGAGCGCCAGGCTGACGGCTCCTACCCCACCGCCCGCCTCATTGGCGGCAAGGTGCAGGGCCGCGTGAGCATGGAGAGCGATGCGGCCGGAAACCTGCACGTTATCTGGAATGCCGGCGGGAAGCTCTGGTACAGCGTCAAGCCCGCCAATGGCAGCTGGGCCGGGCCGGTAGACGCCCCCGCGGGCAGCGGCACTATCTTCAACGCGCATGCCGCGGTGAGCGCCGGCACGGGCGGAGCGATCTTCGTGCACGCCGTCAGCGAGGTCTTTGTCGGCTCCCAGGTCTCGCTGCGCTACTTCCGCTTCCGTAGCGGCCTCTCAGTGGGCCCGGCCCTGAGCGCCCGCCCCGTGCTTGAGCAGGGTGCCACCAGTACCCGCGCCAGCGCGCTCGCCCTCTCCTTCACCGAGGTCAGCGGCACGCCGGCTGAGGTCCGCTACCGCTGGGGGAGCCCGCCGACCGACGCCGACCCCTGGCAGCTCTTTGTCGCGCAGATGACCGTCGCGGCCCCGGTGCTGGCCTCATCCCACTGCAGCGCTCAGTCGCTCTACACCCAGGTGCGCGCCGGCGGCGTGATGCAGACGCAGCCGCTCTCTGCCTCGATCCAGCTCGACCAGGCCGTGC
>CALJIC010000040.1 GCA_937974195.1 uncultured Roseiflexaceae bacterium
TGCCATCGCCGGGCGCGGTGGGGGCCGGGGGCCGGGAAAAGCGCGCAGACATGGCGACACGGCGGCGCGCCCGAGAGCATCGCCGCCGTGTCTGCTGAGGTGTGGTTGGTTGGATGTGCCGCCCCTTAGCCGCCCACGATCATGATGAGCCCGCCGATCACGCCCAGCGCGATGATCGGCACGGCCGCTTTAAGAAAGCGGCGCATGAGCTGGCCCTGCCGCTTGCCGTTGTTCAGATACGGCTCGGCGGCGAGCAGCCCGATCACCATCGCGATCGCGCCGGCGACGACGAAGAACATGTACAGGAAGCGGGCGACCCAGGGCATGATCGAGAGCCACTCGTAGAAGATGATGCCCAGGGCCTGCCGCCAGATGATGAGCCCGACGAACAGGCCCAGCCCGATTAGCACAATGTAGAGCGCGAAGAACGCTACCTCGCGCAGTAGGCTACTTTTATGTAGCTCGTCAGCTGTGTTGCTCATAGGCTACCTCCTACGGCTCCATGGTACACCATGTGCGGCCAGGTTGCACGTGGTTGCTCGCCTGAAAGCGAAGCCGCCGCACCAGGACGGCGTCTTTCGCCCCTCCGCGGGGCGCGTGGGAGGGCGTGAGCCGATTTGCATTTTGTGAGGAGGTATGCTATACTCCAGTCCGTCGCGCGGGAGTGGCTCAGTTGGTAGAGCGACACCTTGCCAAGGTGTAGGTCGCGGGTTCGAGTCCCGTCTCCCGCTCCAGTTTCGGAGGCCAGGCGTACCAGCCTGGCCTCTGCTTTTCTGCCCCGCGGCGATTGACATCTCGCCGGCTCTCCTGTACAGTAGCCCCAGGCTCTACGTCCAACCGCCCCATCCTAATACGGATAGCCTATGTGCGGGAAGCGTCTCTACCTGCCCGCCACGCTTGCCGGCGTCCTGCTTGCCGTCCTGAGCTGCACCCTCATGGGCATGGCCGCGCTCCCGGATACGCCGTCTAGCCGCCGCGAGGCCAACGAGAGTCTCTGGCGCAGCCACGCCCTCGCGCACTACCGCGTCGTCGTTCAGGTGGTCATCAACGAGCGCATCTGCCTCCAGGAGATCGAGGTCCGCGGCGACTGGAAGAGCATCCAGCGCGACACCTGCGGCTCGACCTGGCTCTCCACCCTGTCGGTGTCGCGGCTCTTCGAGCTCGGCGCGCGCCTCGAGCACCCGGCGGAGTGCTTCCCTTCCAACCGCAACTGCGTCTGCCAGCGCATGCGCACCGGGAGGATCGAGTACGACAGCGAGCTCGGCTTCCCCGACACCATCCTCTGGCGGCGCGAGCTGCGGCCGAACTGGCACCACCCCGCCTACCTGATGCGGCTGTGGGAGACGCGCAAGCTCCCGAACTGCACCGCGCCGGCGCGCCCGCTGCGCCTCACGGTCATCTCGCTGACGCCGTTGCCGTAACCTGGATTTCGCACCTGAGAGCTGCCAGAAGCCGAACCCACCACAATCATGAAGAAGCCGCGTGTCTACATCACCCGCCGGATCCCGCAGCCGGCGCTGGAGATCATCGCCGCCGCGTGTGACTACGACCAGTGGGACGTGGAGGAGCAGCCCGTCCCGCGCGATGTGCTGCTCAGGAGCGTGTCGGAGGTGGACGGGCTGTTCGCCCTGCTCACCGACCGGCTGGACGCCGAGCTGCTCGACGCCGCGCCGCGCCTGCGCGTGATCGCCAACATGGCGGTCGGCTACGACAACGCCGATGTGCCGGCGCTCACGCGGCGGGGCGTGCTGCTCACCAACACCCCCGGAGTCCTCACCGACACGACCGCCGACCTGGCGTTCGCCCTGATGATGGTCGCGGCGCGGCGGATCGTCGAGGGGCACAAGCTGATCGAGGCCGGCGGCTGGGCCAACTGGTCGCCGATGTTTATGGTCGGGCAGGAGATCACCGGCGCGACGCTCGGCATCGTCGGGGCCGGGCGGATCGGCTCCGCGGTCGCGCGGCGGGCCAGCGGCTTCGATATGCGCATCCTGTACCACAACCGCCGGCGCTCGGAGCAGCTGGAGCGCGAGCCCTGGGCGCAGGGGCGCATCCGCTACGCCCCGAGCCTGGACGAGCTGCTGCGCGAGTCGGACTTCGTGGTGGTGCTGGTGCCGCTCTCGGACGAGACGCGCGGCATGTTCGGCGCGCGGGAGTTCGCGCTCATGAAGCCCACCTCGGTGTTCGTCAACGCCTCGCGCGGCGCGGTGGTCGACGAGCGCGCCCTATACGAGGCGCTGAAGGCCGGCCGGCCGTGGGCCGCCGGCCTGGACGTGTTCGAGCGCGAGCCGATCGGCGCCGACCACCCGCTGCTCACGCTGCCGAACGTCGTCGCCGTGCCGCACATCGGCAGCGCCACCGTCGCCACCCGCACGCGCATGGCCACGCTCGCCGCCGAGAACCTGGTCGCCGCGCTCACCGGCAGGCCGGTGCCGAACCCGGTGAACCCCGAGGTTCTGCAGTAGTGCGCCGCGGCCGTCCGCCGGAGGATCCTCCCGCCGCTCTGCGGCGCAGCAATACCACGGAGCGAGGACAATGATCGTCGCAATCGACCATCTGGTTATTCTGGTCCAGAACCTGGACGCCGCCATCGCGGACTACACGACACTCGGGTTTACGGTTGTGCCCGGCGGCGAGCACGCCGACGGCGCGACGCACAACGCGCTGGTCGCCTTCGCCGACGGCAGCTACCTCGAGCTGATCGCCTTCAGGCGGGAGGCGCCCGGGCACCGCTGGTGGCGCCACGCCGGCTCGGAGGGCCTGGTGGACTACGCGCTGCTGCCCGACGCGATCGAGCAGGACATCGCCGCGGCGCGGGCGCGCGGGGTGGAGTACGCCGGCCCCACACCGGGCGGGCGGCTGCGGCCGGACGGCCAGCGGATCGCGTGGCAGATCGGCGAGCCGTCCACGCCCGACCTGCCGTTCCTGTGCGCGGATGTGACCCCGCGCGAGCTGCGGGTGCCCGGCGACGAGGCGCGCAAGCACGCCAACGGCGTGACCGGCATCGCCGAGGTCACTGTGGCGGTGCGCGACGCGCAGGCGAGCGCGCAGCGCTACGCTGCGCTCCTGGGGATCGAGCCGGTTGTGCTCGACGAGCGCACCGTCAGCTTCGGTCTGGGGACCGCGCGTATCACGCTCGCGGCGCCCGCCCCCGACGCCCCCGCCGACGCGGCGCTCGTCACCCGGCTCAACGCCCGCGGCGAGGGGCCGATGGCGATGGCGCTGCGGGCCGGCACGGGCACCGCCGGGGCCGTGCTGAGCCAGGAGCACACCCACGGGGTTCAGATCGACCTCGTGGCAGGCTAGCGCCGCCGGCCTTCTGGTACAATATTCACCGCAGTCGCCCGCCCGGGCCACCGCACAGCCCTGCCGCGAGGCGCGGAGCTGCGTCGGCCCGCTGCGAAGAACGCAGGATCGCCCGCTGGCAGACGGCGTAGACGTCTCCCAGCGGGCGCTATGCTATACTACCCGCCGGTCGTCGACGGCGCGCACAAGTGATGTGCGCTGGTCGCGCGTCTGCGTATGGCTGCAAAGGAGCGAGCGTGCGCGTTCTGCGCCTGGCCGGTCGTCTGTGGACCGCCCTCCTGCTCGTGCAAGCGCTGCTGTTCGCCGCGCTGATCGGAGCGCGGTTGGTGCTGCTGCCGCTGGTGTCCGACCAGCCTCGGCTCATCGCCGCCGATCCGCCCGACGGTGCCAGCGGCGTCTCACCCCGATCTGTCCTCGCGCTCCAGTTCAGCGGGCCGATGAACCCGCCCAGCGTCGAGCGGGCGCTGCGCCTCGAGCCGCCGTTTGAGGCGCAGCTGCGCTGGGACGCGCAGCGCACGACGCTGACGATCTCGCCCACGACTGACCTTGCCCCCGACACCGCCTACTCGCTGACGGTCGAGCCGAGCGCGCTCGGCAGGTTCTTTCGCCCGCTCTCGGAGGCGGCCACCACGCGCTTCCGCACCGCCCCGGCGCCCGCGGTCGTGGCCGTGTTCCCCGCCGACGGCGCGGCCGAGGTGCCGCTCTCGGCGCCGCTCAGCATCCGCTTCAGCCGGCCGATCGTCGAGCCATCGGCGCTGGGCCGCCCCTCCGACCTGCCGGAGCTGAGCTTCGAGCCGCCGCTGGCGGGAAGGGTCACCTGGCTCGACCAGCGCACGGCGCTCTTCCGGCCCTCGGAGCCGCTGCAGCCGGGGACGCGCTACCGCGCCACGCTCGCGCCGTCGCTGGCGGACCTGGCCGGCAGCCGGCTCGGCAGGCCCTACAGCTGGTCCTTCAGCACCCCTGCGCCGCAGGTCGTCTCCGTCTCCCCGGCGCCCGGCGGCCAGCTGCGCGGCCCGCGCGCGCCGCTGACCCTGACGCTCTCACAGCCGCTGGACCTCGACGCCGTGCGCGCAGGGCTCTCGATCTCGCCCGCAGCGCCCGGCGATGTCGATAGTGTGCTGCTGCCCGATGGGTCGCAGGTGATCACCTTCACGCCGGCGGCCGACTGGCAGACGGACGTGGTCTACCGCGCCGAGCTCGCCGGCGTCCGCAGCTCGTCCGCCGGGGCCAGGGAGCTGCCGCTGGAGCCGTTCAGCTGGTCGTTCAGCGCGCCGCCGCGCCCGGCGCTGATCGGGCGCTTCCCCGGCGAGGGGCAGGCCCTGCCGGCCGGCCGCGAGGTTCGCCTGGTCTTCAGCACCCCGATGGAGGCCAGCGCGCTGCAGCAGAGCGTCATCTTCTCCCCGCCCGTCGACGGCCTGTCCGTCGTCGTCAGCGGGGCCGAGGTGCGCCTCCGCGCCGATCTGCAGGCCGCCACGCTCTACACCGTGACGCTTCCGGCCGACCTCGCCGACCGCTCCGGCGTGCCGCTCGGCCGCGACTATCAGCTGCGCTTCTACACCAGCCCCGCCGCGCCGACCCTCGCGCTGCCGGAGCTCGAGAACCACCTCATCTACGCCGAGCCGGGCGCCGCCGCCCAGATCGCCGTTCGGCGCACCAACCTCTCCGCCATCACCTTCGACCTGTACCGGCTGGACGCCGACACGGTGGTGCGCGCGCTCGCCTTTCGGGAAGCCGACTGGGCCGCGTTCGCGCCCGAGCGCTACGGCCACGCCCGCATCCGCAGCTGGACGGTGCCGCTCGCCGACCCGCTCAACGCCGTGACCGAGAGCCAGATACCCGTCGCCGAATCCGAGGACGGCGGCCTGTCGCCTGGCGCGTACTACCTGCGCCTGCGGGCGCCGGAGGGCCTGCGGGCGGACGCGCTGGTGCTCGCGTCGCGGACCAGGCTCGCGCTGCAGGCGGCCGGCGACTCGGCGCTGATCTGGGCGACCGACGTGATCAGCGGTGTGGCGCGCCCCAACCTGCCGCTCGCGCTCTACCAGAGCGGGTCGCTCGTGCAGCAGGGCGCCACCGACGCCGATGGCCTGTGGCTCGCCGCGCTCCGCGGCCCGGGCCCCTTCGTCGTCTACGCGCTCGACGAGCAGCCGGCTGTCGTCAGCGGCTCGCCGGCGCTGGACCTGACGACATCGGCGAGCTGGATCGACCTGGCTCTCGACCGCTCCAGCTACAGGCCGGGCGAGCGGATCGAGCTGGCGGGCTTCGTCCAGCGCCCGCCCGGCGTCGCGTCGTCTGCGCCGGGGGCGATCGTGACGGTGCGGCCCGTGGGAAGCTCGCTCACCGCCGCCACCGCCACGCTCACGTGGGGCGACGACGGCGTGCTGCGCGGCGCGGTGGAGCTCGACCGGAACGTGCAGCCCGGCGAGTACATCGTGACCGCGATGCTGAGCGGGGCCAGACACACGCGGCGCATCACCGTGCTCCCCGCCGAGCCGCCCCCGCTCGACGTCGCTGTGCTGCCGCCGGGGGCCGCGGGCCCCGCCGTGGTGGTTCGCACGCCCGAGGGCCTGCCGCTCGCTGGCGCGACGGTCAGCTGGACGCTGTCGGTTGAGCGGGCGCCGCTTCCGGCGCTCGATGACTTCCGCTTCGGCGACGACGAGCGCCCGCCTCCTCCGGCGGCGCAGGTTGTGGAGCGCGGCGTCGGCGAGACCGGCGCCGATGGGCTGCTGCGGATCGAGCTGGACGAGCCGGCGCAGCAGGGTGGCGCGGGGCTGCGCTACCGTCTGGGCGCGCGCGTTGCTGTGCCGGGCGGCCTGGTAGCTGCCGCCGAAAGCACGTTCGCGCCGCCGGAGATCTACACCGGCATCCGGCTGGAGAGCCAGATCCTGCGCGCAGGGCGCAGCGAGAGCGTGGAGCTGGTGGCTGTCGACGGCGAGGGCAGGCCGCTGCCGGCGACCGGGGTGAGCCTCGAGGTCTATCGCCGGACCTGGGAGCCGGCGACCGGCGGGGCGGCAGGCTACGCCCCCCGCGACGAGCTGGTGCTTGCGCGCCAGCTGACCACCGATGCGGAGGGGCGCGCCCGCTACGATCTGGTGCTTCCGCCCGGCGAGTATCGCGTCCGCGCCGCATCCGGCGAAGGCGCGCCCGCTGCGGCCGTGTCGCTCTGGGTCACGCAGCCCGGGTTCGACGACTGGGGGCCGGTGCAGGCCGGCCGCGCGCTCCTCGTCTCGGACCGCAGCGCCTACCGCCCAGGCGACACCGCCACGCTGCTCCTGACCGCGCCGCTCGCGCAGCCCGATGCGCTCGTCACGCTGGGCCGCGGCGGCACGATCACCGGCACGCTGCGCGCGATCCGCCCCGGCGAGCCTTTTACGGTGACCATCGGCCTGGACGACGCGCCTGGGGTGCGGGTCGCCGTGCTCTCGGCCGCGCCGCAGGCCCCCGGCGCCGCTGAGCTGCGGGCGGAGACGACCCTGCCTGTGGTCGGTGCCGTGCGCCCGCTGAGCGTCACCGTCACCGCCGACGCCGCGCGCTACCCGCCGGGGACCTCCGCGACGCTCAGGGTCAGAGCGGTGGACGACGCCGGGGCGCCGGTCGCCGCCAGCGTCGTGCTCTCGGTGGCGCCGGAAGCCGTCGCGCCGGCCAGGCAGGGCGATCCTCTCGCCGGGCAATCCCGCAGCCCGGCCGCTCCCGGCGCGACGTGGCACTACTGGAACTCGCGCCTGCGCACGGGGGCCACCGGCACGCTCACGGTGGATGTCCCGCTGCCGGACGAGCCGGCCTACCTTCGCGCCCGGCTGTGGGTCGTCGGCGAGGACGCCGCGGGCGTCGGCACGGCGGAGCTGCGGGTCGGGCCGCAGCTGGCGCTTGAGGTGGACGCGCCGGCGTTCCTGCGCGCCGGCGATCGCTTCGAGCTTGCGGCGCTGGCCGCCAACACCGCGGCGGTCACCCAGACCCTCGCCGTCTCGCTGGACGCCTCCGGCGCGACGCTGGTCACGCCCGCGGCGCAGGAAGTGACGCTCGGGCCCGGCCAGTCCGAGCGCCTCACCTGGCAGGTCACGGGCGGGGCCGGTTCCAGCGCGGCGCTCACGGTGCGGGCCGAGACGCCGGACGGCGACGCCCTGGAGCGGCGGGTGGGGCTCCCGGTGCGCCCGGCCGGCCCGGTCGCGGTTGCAGCAGGCGGGGCGCTGGGCGAGGCGTACCGCGCCGAGCTGCGTGTCCCGGCCGCGCAGCGCGGCGGGTGGGGCGCGCTCGACATCGAGGTCGCGCCGTCGCGCAGCGCGCTCGTCGCCTCGGCAGCGAGCGCCGTCGCGGCGCAGGCGGGGCGGGGGGTGATCGATCAGGCCGGCCTGCTGATGCTCAGCTCCATGCTCAGCGACACAACCCAGGCCGCCCTCCCGGCGCTCGAGCGGCTGGCCGGGCTGCGCAATGCGGACGGCGGGTGGGGCTGGTGGCCCGGCGGCCCCTCCGAGCCGTTCCCGACCGCGGCGGCGCTGGAGGCGCTGGCCGCCGCGCGTGACAGCGGCCTCCCCGTGCCCGAGACGCTCACCGGCCCGGGCCTGGACACGCTGCAGGCCCTGGCGCGCGACGGCGAGGCGCGGCCGGACCTGCGCGCCTACGCGCTCTATGTGCTCTCGCGCTACCGGATAACAGAGCCCGCGGCGCTCGCGACGCTGGGGGCGAACCCGGAGACGCTCGGGCCGGACGGGCTCTCGTTCCTGCTGCTGGCGCGAACCCCGGGCGAAGCGCGCGCCGAGCGGGCCACCGTCGCCCGTCTCACCGCGCTCGCCAGGCGCGACCTGGCCGGCGTGTACTGGGCGGCGCCCGCGGACGGCACGCTGCCGCGCACTGACGCGGCGCTCACCGCGCTGGCCGCGCGCGCGCTGGAGCACGCCCGCCTCGATGAGCCGCTGATCGACGAGGCGCGGCGCTGGCTCGCCGCCGCCCGTCCCGTCGGCACGTGGCAGGGCGGCTACGAGGCCGCCCGCGCGGTCGCGGCGCTCGCACCGGCGCTCCCGGAGCGCCCGCCGGCCTACACCGTCGAGCTCGACGGCGCCGCCATCCTCGATGGGTCGGACGGCGAGCAGCTCCGCGTGACTCTGCCGCTCGAGCGGGTGACCGAGCAGAGCACGCTGGCGATGAGCAGCGCGGCCCCGGTGCTGGTCTCCTACCGCCTCCGGACGAGCGCCGCGCCTGGCTCGCCGGCCGGGGACGTCGCGCTGCTGCGGGAGTTCCTCGACCCGCAGAGCGGAGAGCTGCTCGACCCGGCGAGGCTTGTGGCCGGCCAGCTGGTGCGCGTCCGCCTCACGCTCGTCGCGAGCGGCGCCTGGCCGTTCCTGCGCGTCGAGGAGCCGCTCCCCGGCGCGATGGCGCTGCAGAGCGCCGGCGCAGGCGACTTCGAGCACGTCGCCCACGCGGGCGACCGCCTGATCCTCACCAGCTCGCTGCTCACGCCCGGCATCTACGAGCACAGCTACCTGCTGCGCGCGCTGGCCCCGGGCCGGTTCGCAGCCCCCGGCCCTGTGGCGCGCGACATCGGCGGTGCGGCGCGGGGGAGGGGCGACGACTCGCTGCTCGTCGTGGCCCCGCGCTAGGGCGGGTGTGGCGCGAAGCCCTTTCCAATCGCCCGCGCGCCTGGGCGGTCGACATCCGCGCCAGCCTGGGCTATAATCCGCAGCGATTCGGACCCGGCTAGCGTGACGAGCTGTGATCCCACGTCTCACCACGATCCTGATCGCGATCTCGCTGCTTAGCATCTGGCTCGCAGCTCTGCCGCAGCCGGCCCCGGCCGCGCCAGAGGTGCCTGTGCGGCCCCTCGACCAGGCGCCGTTCGGCATCAACACCCACCTCGCGACCCGCTACTGGGACCGGGAGACGATGCACATCCCGGCCGAGATCGTCGCCCAGGCCGGCGCGGGCTGGGCCCGCGAGGACATCCACTGGTTCCGCATCCAGCCCACGCCGGGGACCTGGGACTGGAGCTACACCGACGCCGCGCTGCGCGAGCTGATCCGCCGCGAGATCAAGATCGTCGGCGTGATCGGCCACCCGCCCGGCTGGGCCACGCCGGACCCCTCCGACCCGCCGTCCGGCGTCTCGTTCCACGCCCCCGACCCGCAGCAGTTCGCCCAGTTCGCCGAGGCGGTCGTGCGGCGCTACGGGAAGTTCGTCCACCACTGGGAGATCTGGAACGAGCCGGACAACCCGCTGTTCTGGAAGCCGGCGCCGGACCCGGCCGCCTACGCGCGCCTGCTCCAGCTGTCCGCCGCCGCGATCCGCCGCGCCGACCCGGGCGCGCAGGTGCTGCTGGGCGGCATCAACCCGAACGACACCCACTTCCTGCGGCGGCTGGCCGAGCTCGGCGCCTGGAGCAGCTTCGATATCCTCGCCATCCACCCCTACGTCAGCCCCGCCTCGCCCGAGGCGGGCAACATCGCCGCCGCCACCGACGGCGTCCGCGCCGTCGCCGAGGCCTACGGGCCGAAGCCGATCTGGGCCACCGAGATCGGCTGGTCCAGCGGCCCCGGCGACCGCGACCCCATCGGCCTGGTGGACGAGCAGACCCAGGCCGACTACCTGGTGCGCGCGACGCTGCTGCTGTGGCGCGCGGGCGTGGAGCGCATCTTCTGGTACACGCTCAAGGACGACCCGGGCAACCCCTACGGCCTGGTGGCGCAGGGCGCCGGCTACGGCGACTACTCGCGCCTCAAGCCGGCCTACTACGCCTTCCAGACCATGAGCCGCCAGCTCTCGGGCGCGACGCTCGTCGGCCTGCGCGACCTGTTCCAGCGCACTACGGTGCTGGACTTCGAGAGCTTCGGCGCCTGGCGGCGCGGCGACCAGCCCGGCGGCACCATGGTCCCCACGCTTGCGCAGCGGCACAGCGGCAGAGCTGCGGCGCGCATCAGGTACGACTTCCCGAGCTCCGCCAACGAGTACGTCGTCTTCCGCCGCGAGCGCCCGGCGCGCGTGCCCGGCCGGCCGTACGCGATCGGCCTGTGGGTCTACGGGGATGGCTCCGGCAACCTGCTCAAAGTCTGGCTGCGCGACGCCGAGGGCGAGGTGCTGCAGTACACCCTCGGCGCCGTCGGCTCGCCCGGCTGGCGCCTGCTGCAGGCCCAGATCGGCGGGGAGGTCGCGCCCTGGGACCGGATCACCGACGGGGGGAACGGCCGCCCCGACTTCCCGCTGCGGGTGGAGGCGATCGTGCTGGACGACGCGCCGGACAGCTTCGCCGGCTCGGGGGAGATCGTGATCGACGACCTGGTGGCGCTCAGCGGCCCGGAGGCGTACGACCTGCAGCTGCAGGTGGGCGACGAGGCGCTCGACGTGCTCTGGGCGCCGACGCCGGTGCGGGCCGGCATCCTCTCCGCCGCGACGGCCGCGACCGTCGTGCGGGCCGATGGAGGCTCGTCGGCGCTGGCTATCACCAATGGGCGCATCGAGCTGGACCTCGGCCCGACGCCGGTCTTCGTGCGGCACCGGCGGTAGCGCGCGTTTGACAGCCCGGCGCGATTGCGCTATGCTGATACTCCCACCAACCGCCGGTCTTCCCACAGAGGGCTGCAACGTAGGCAGCGAGAGAAGCGATGACGCTCTCCTCGATCGAAGCAACCACACGGGCGCTTGCAGCTCAAGCATACGTTGCCGATGTTGGCCTGAGCACCAGCATCTTCCTCGCGCTCAGGATGGGCAAAGCCCTGCTCCTCGAAGGCGAGCCCGGCGTCGGCAAGACCGAGGTTGCCAAAGTCCTCAGCCGCGTCTTCGACACCCCGCTGATCCGCCTGCAGTGCTACGAGGGGATCGATGTCAGCCAGGCGGTGTACGAGTGGAACTACCCGCGGCAGCTGCTTGAGATCCAGGCCCGGCAGCACCGGCTGCCTGCCGACGGCCTGCTGACGCAGGATATCTACACCGAGCCGTTTCTGCTGAAGCGCCCGCTGCTCCAGGCGATCGACCAGTCCAACCGCAGCGCGCCGGTGCTGCTGATCGACGAGCTGGATCGCGCGGACGAGGAGTTCGAGAGCTTCCTGCTCGAGCTGCTCTCGGACTTCCAGATCACCATCCCCGAGCTCGGCACCCTGCGCGCCCACCACCGCCCGATCGTCATCATCACCTCTAACCGCACCCGCGAGCTCCACGACGCGCTCAAGCGGCGCTGCGTCTACCACTGGATAGATTACCCGACACGCGAGAAGGAGATCGAGATCGTCCGCCGCAAGGCGCCGGGCCTGGCCGAGCGCCTGGCCGCCCAGGTGGTCGACTTCATTCAGGCCACCCGCCGGCAGGACCTGGCGAAGAGCCCCGGAATCGCCGAGACGCTGGACTGGGCCGAGGCGCTGCAGCACCTGAGCGTGCAGGAGCTCAGCCCCGAGGTGGTGCAGGCCACGCTCGGCATCATCCTGAAGTACCAGGACGACGTCGACAAGCTGCGCGGGCCGCTTGCGGAGCAGCTGCTGGAGGAGATCGGGGCCGGCAGTTAAGAGCAGGGGCGAGGCCACCGCATCTCTCGTCTACCTGACACAGCCGGCGCGGTCGCGCCGCCCACCCTTTTGCAGGAAGGTGAGAAGGCCGCAGGCCCACGGGCCGCTTCCCGCCGG
>CALJIC010000041.1 GCA_937974195.1 uncultured Roseiflexaceae bacterium
CGCCCCCGACGGCCAGCAGGGCTACGTCGCCGTCGACTTCCTCGCCCCGGCCCCCTAGCGGGACTTTAGGGCGCTGCCAAGCCGCGCGCCGACGCCCGCGACCGAGCGCGCGGCTTGACAGCTCCGGGCCTTTACGCTACAATCCCTAACGGCTCGCGACGGCGCGCCAATGTAGCTCAGTCGGTAGAGCAGCTGTTTCGTAAACAGCCGGTCGCCGGTTCGAGTCCGGCCATTGGCTCCACACGTTGCGCCAGCACAACACGGAGGGCTCAGACGATCCACGTGGTCGTCTGGGCCCTCGGGCTTTTCGTAGGGGCAATAACGAGCCGGAATGACCTCCGCTCGTCACGATGGCCTGGCCTGAGCCTGCCTGAGGCTGGCGACACACTCCTCGACTTCCGCCTGCGACGTCCAGTTCCGCCGGCCAGCTTCGCTCGTCGCGACGTGAAGGCGACGAAGCACGGCGGGCTCGTACACAAGCTTCGCCCGCCAGTTGGTCACCCAATCCGAGCTGATGACCATAGTCACCCACTTTTTTGAGCCTCGATGCCGGCCGATGACAAGAATCTGCTCATACCCGTCGCCCCACTGGGCCGGAAGGCAGTAGACCTTCGTCCCCGGGGCAAAGTGCTTTGTACCACGCCGGACTTCTTGGCCGCCCGGCCCATATGGCCGCTCTTCTATGATGTTCCCGACCAGGCACCACTGGGTTGGCATCGAAGGGGGTTGGGGCTTCATCCCGGGCGAGACCTCCAATGAGATGATGCTCTTCGCAACGCTTAATCTGGGCGTGGCCTCATCAGCGCGCAGATGACGATAGCCGCATCGGGGCTGGGGGTCAGGGCTATCCTCATCACGTGCGTGTGTGGTCACCTCAAGTATAGGATGCCAGGCCCCATGTTTCACTACGATGGGCCGCGCGCCTGCTCGCTCTGCGCGCGGCGTGAGCGCGCCGCGGTGCTCCCGCTGGCGGCGAGGATCGCCGCGGCGCCCCAGAAGCTCGTGCCGTGACCGAACGGAGGTCGGGACCGCCGCCGGCAGCAGCGAGGGCAGCCTCGGCGATGGCCCGGGCCACGCCGCGAGGGCGAGGAGGGCGAGGAGGGCCTAGCGCAACCCGTCGCTGGTGAGCTCAGCATCGGCGGTGCGGCGGCCATCGGCGAGGTGGCGGATGGTGGATGCGGCTGTTGACCCGGCGCAGGAAGACCAGGTTCTCGATCTTCGGCACGTCGATGCCGGTGGTGAGCAGATCGACCGTGACGGCGATCTTGGGCAGGTCGTCGTTGCGGAAGGAGCGGATGAGCTGCCCGACCTGGTCGACCTTGCCGGTGATCTTCTTGACCGCATCGTCCTCGATCGCGCCGTACGCCGCCGCGAAGGCCCGCTTGAGCGCCGCGACCACCATATCGGCGTGGGCGTCGCTCTCCGCGAAGACCAGGGTCTTGCCGGGCAGCGACGGGTCGATATGCTTGGCCAGCTCCTCGGCGACGACCCGGGTAAAGGGCTCGGTGATCACGTGGCGGTTGAACTTGTCCACCTCGAAGCGCAGCTCGTCGGGGAGCTGGGCGAGGTCGATCTCGCCGATGGCCGGATTCAGCAGCTCGACCTCCTCGCCCTTGGCGAAGGTGATGCCCGCCTTAGCGAGGGCGGTGGTGATCTGGATGGGCGGCTCGTGGTCGATCAGGTAGCCGTCGATCACCGCCTCGCGGTAGGAGTAGGTGAACACCGGGTGGCCGAAGATGCTGACCGTGTGCAGCGCCGGGGTGGCGGCGAGCCCGATCTTGACCGCATCAAAGTGCTCCAGCACCCGGCGGTACTTGGAGATGTAGTCCTCCTGGCTGCGGAAGCTCAGCTCGACATCGGAGAGCTCGCGGTCGAGCAGGTAGCCGCGGTGACACTCGTCCACCACCAGCAGGTCGTACTGATCGACGGGCGGCACGCTCGCCGGGTCGTCGACGTAGAGCACCCGCTTGACCAGGCCCTGGATGGTGCAGATATGCACCTTGGTTTCGGAGTCGGGAACGGCCGACTCCAAGCCCTTGAGCCCGCAAATATCGCCGAAACGCTTGGCGCTGACCACCTGCGTGGTGCGAAACTCGCCGGCGGCCTGCTGACCGAGCGCATTGCGATCGACCACAAAACAAACCTGGCGGAAACGCTTGGCAGTGAGTAAACGGTAGAGCCAGGCGATCGCCAGCTTGGTCTTGCCGGTGCCGGTGGCCATCGCCAGCAGCATCTCGCGCCGGCCGCGGGCCAACTGCTCCTCGACCACCTCGATCGCCCGCTTCTGGTAGGGGCGCAGCGGGAAGGCGAGCGCGATCGGGGTCGCGGCGAGGGCGGCGTGCGCGGCGGCGGCATCGATCTCCAGCAGCGCCATCAGGCCATCGGGCGTGTACCAATCCGGCAGCGCCCGCCGGAGATTGGTGGGCGCGCGCAGATCGCGGAACCAGATCCCGCTCTGGGTCTCGATCTGCTTGAGATAAGGCCGACCATTCGTGGCGAAGACGAAGGGGGCCAGGTACTCGCCGCTCGGGCCGGGCCAGGGGCCGCCGACGGGCTCCGCACCGTCCACCAGGCGGATGGTGCGGGCGTAGCGCTGGGCCTGGTCGATCGCCGACGAGACATTGAGGTTCTTGCGCCTGGCCTTGATCACCCCGACACCCTGGGTCCCCACGAAGAGCGCGTAGTCGGCGACGCCGCCCTGGGTGGGCCACTCGGCGATCGCCATATTTCGCCCCTTGACCGGGCGGGCGCCCGCGCTGTAGCGCAGCTTCTGCGAGTCGGCCTCCCAGCCGCGGCTGAGGCCGTGCCGTGGCCGAGGGCCAGCTCGGGCTCATCGACGTTGGCCGGGTGCGCCATGGAAGTTGACGACTCCTGGGTGGGAGGCGACGACTCCCGGGTGGGAGTCGTCGACTCGCGCGCGGGCGATCACATAGCCGCCACAAGCTCCCCCCCAGGCAAGCCCCTAGCGCCACCGCCGCCCAATCAGCGTCGACCCCACCAGGCTCGCAGGGGGGCGCCCTTCATAGTTCGCATTCCGCCTGACAGTGGCAGGCCCTAGCGCCGGGCGCGCGCCGCGTCGCGGACAGCCTGCAGGTTCAGCACCTCGGCCAGCTCGTAGCGCGTGGGCGTGCTGCCCACCACGGGGCGCACGTTGAGGATGGCCGGGAAGCCGCCGCTGCGCCCGTGGATCTCGGCGATCAGCGCGAGCGCCACCGGGGCCAGGGCGGGCGGGTTGAGCAGCAGCGGGCGCGTCTGCCACTCCTCCGCGCTGAGCCCGGCCGCGTCGGCCAGCTGACGCGCGACCTCGGCGAGGGGGCGCGACCGGTCGACGAGCGAGCCCACGGCGCGCACCTCTAGCGGGGAATAGCGCACGCGGTCAAACTAGGCGTCAACGAGCGCACCGAATTTGTGGCCGAGAGCGAAGAGCACGGGCTACTTAATGCCGCTCACAAAGACACTGCGCCGTGCCCATAAGCGACACGCACATGCGAGTGGTGCGTCTCGATATTCACGTTGTTTCAGAGCGCCTCCAATCGAAACGCAAGCTCGTAATGACTGCCGCCCTCGGGTAACTCATAGTACTGCACTGGCGTCAGTGCGTTCAGGTGCCAGCCGATCAGCACCGCCAAACCGAGTGGCGCCGCCATAAACAGGTGCACGGTGCTACCAGGCTTGCGATAGCGCTGGAGCAGCGTCCGCACCTGAGACGCGATCGCCTGCGCCTCCTGCTCGCTTATCAGGCTGTTCGGGCCACTTGGTAGATCCAGTTGCAGCCGGCGACCGACAGGCAGCGAATGGGCGCGCAGGTAGCTCGTGACGAAGCCTGCTACCTCACCGCGCTCGCGGGTGATGTTGAGCTCCAACGTTAAGTCCGCCCCTGGACCGACTTTCTTCGGCCTGGGGTTGCCAAAGGGTGTGAGCAGCGGGTTATGGCGCGCCGTGCGCCACCAAGTTGGGCCCTGACGGACACGAATGGCTACCTCGGTAACCTCGCGAAACGCATATCCGAACGCTAGCCCGGCGCCAAGGCGAGCCCTGCCACTCAGATCGATCTGCCGCAGGCCGAGAGCCTTCAGTGCTTTTCGCAGGCTCCCCAATGCCGGCAGCAGGCGCGTGCGCCAGATATCGGGACTCGGGTAGATGGTGTTACGGTAGAGCCACGACCAGTCGAGGAGGAAGCCTGGCACATTGTCGTGCTGAGCGACCTCAGAGGTGAACAGCCCTACGCTTGCAATACCGCTGCGGATGCGCGTCTTCGCGTGTTGCGCGACCATATACTCCAGCGCTCTGGCTGCGGCGTCCGGTATCCCACCTGTGCCGGGTGGATCGAGCTCGATGTCTGCCCAGCGCAGATCAGCTGGATTCACGAAGGGGCGCAGCTCCCGACGGCTGATCCCATCACGCAATACCACGACCGGCGTGCCATGATCCTGTGCTTGCCGGCGCAACGCTTGGACCTCAGCCTCTAACTCCCGCTCGTTGTCCAAGCGTTCCCGGTTCACGTAGAGGAGGCCGCCGTCGGCCTGTGAAAGCTCCGCCTGCGGCACCAGGCCACGCAGGGTTACTTCCTCTCTGAGCATCCGTGGTGTGTCACCCCCCAGGAACATGCTTAGTGGGGTGCGGTGAGGAGGTGGCTTGTCGCGCCAGAGTTGCCCGTCCTCGACGCGCGTGTAGAGGACGGGCAGCCACCAAGGATCGTCCGGTAGCAGCGGGACGCGGGCAACGGCCACAGCACGGTCGATCGAGCCGTGCTCAAAGAGCTCGTGAAGCACAATGGGAACAAAGCGGGTCACCATGTCGAGTGGGGCGAGCCCCTGCATGGCGATCACTGCTGGGACAGCAGCACGGGCAAGCTGAGGGCCGAGGGCGGCAGTGGCCGCCTGGGGGTCTCCACTGCCCGCGCTATGACAGACGGCGAGGATCACGAGCAGTGGGCGCCTGCTCTCATCCAGAGCCGCCAACTGTCGCACGAGCTCTCGGCCGGGCAGGCGCGCCGCCGTGCCATCCTCCTGCTCGAGCCACAGCACGGGCTCTCCCTGTGGGTCGAGCGTTCCATGGCAGGTTAGATAGAGCAGATCACAGCCGAGCCGTAACATCTCGCCGAGCCGTTGGGGGGTGGCCCGGCCTGCCGGTGCATCGGGGGCCAGTGAGGCGATCCAGGGAGCGCCAGCCACTCCTTGGAGCGCCCGCTGGTGCTCGACTTCGGCGTCGAAGAGGCTCAGGCCAAAGCGAGCTGCGTCGCTAGGGCACGCGACCGCAACCAGCGCCCGTAGGGAGTCGAAGCTCGGGGTCGGCACCGGCTGCAGATCGCTTGTAGGCACGTAGCGCAACAGCGAGGTACGACCGCTGGCGGCAACCGGTGCGCCGGCCGGGTCGCATAGACATTCCCAGCGCAACGCGTGGAGTGCCCTGGCTTCCTCGGCGATCCGTAGCCGCACCCGGAGGTTGGCCTGCTTGCCGGCGGCGTAGCTCTGAGCGCGATCCCAGATCAAGCCATATTGGAACACTGCGGCGGCGAGCTGCTGCCCGTAGGCCAGCGGATCTAACTCAACAGCTCGCAGCCCATCAATGTCGATCGGCAATGGCGCGTTTGCCACCAACTCGACGTCGCTGGCGCTCTCGGGATCGCGCATTGTGGCTGACAGCGTGTATGGGCCGGAGCCGCCGACCCGCAGGTCGAGATCGATGATCGGTCTGGATACCATCGAGAGTCCTTTAGAGACTTCCAGCCAGAGATCGTAGAATCGGACTTCTGTGCGCCGCCGCTGTCGCTTGCTGACGCCACCCAGCCGAAGCGATAGTCCGACCTTTAGCTGATACCTCTATTGCTACGCCTTCACAGGCTCTAGGTACAGATACACTGTGCCGCGCTCCCGGACTTGCTCGATGACGCGGGCCCGCAGACCACCGCTCGTCCGCCCGGAAACAAGCTTGGCTGGGATAACCCCGATGACGTAGGGTGGCACACGGTTCAGCCGGACCTTCACCTCACGTTTGCGGGCGTCAAGAAAACCCGCCAGACTCCCAGAAACCACGTCGCCGATCTCCGGCAGCGAGAGGCCTGCTGGCTTCTGCGGCGGCGCGGACGGTTGAGTCGGTTGGGTCGTCGGTGAGGGCGGTGTGGCCCTCCGAGCCGAGCTCGTCGCCGGCGAGGTGTCACACGGGACCGCGCCGAAGCGCAGCCGCCCGTAGCCGCTCGATGTCTTTGCGCCGACGCCGATCTCATCCAGGGCGAGCTCCAGGATCTTGAACGCAGCTTCCACCCAGTTGCTCGGTCCTTCGAGTGCGACCAGGTAGGAGCCGGTTGCGCTCAGGAAGGGGATAGGGGTGGGACTATCCCAGTCGGCCGGCGGCTTGAGCGCATCGCCACTCTTCTGGTAGTAATTCGGGTGATGCACTGTGATCGTATCGGGCTCCAGCGGGCGGCGGCCCAGACACGGAATGTACAGTGCGTCATAAAACGTCACCAGGCCAGCTTGGCTGGTGTCGCCGAACAGGTCGATGTGAGCGGGCTTCCCCTTGCGCCAACTTTCGTCCAGATAGCGATGCGCATAGGCTGCCGCAGTGCCCTTCAGCGCGCTGCCGGGGATCA
>CALJIC010000042.1 GCA_937974195.1 uncultured Roseiflexaceae bacterium
AGCTAGCCGCCGACGAGCTCGTGGAGGGCGCCGCGGCGCTCGCCGCCAAGGTCGCGCGCTACCGCCCCCGCGCGGTCGCCATGCTCGGCGTGAGCGCCTACCGGGTCGCCTTCCAGCGCCCCAAGGCGACGGTCGGCCCCCAGCCCGAGCGGCTGCACGGCGCAGCGCTCTGGGTGCTGCCGAACCCGAGCGGCCTGAACGCCCACTACACGCCCGCCGACCTGGCGCGCGTCTTCGCCGAGCTGCGCGCCGCCGTGGGCTGAGCGGGGCCGAGGGCGCTACCGGCGCGCCGCGTCGCGCATCGCGCGCCTGATCCCGGCCTGGAGCGTGCCGAGCGTCACGATGCCGTCCAGGTTGACCCCCAGCCCCACGAGGGTCTGCGCGACCTCGGGGCGGATCCCGGTGATCACCACGTCGGCGCCGAGCAGCCGGAGCGCCTGCGAGGCCCGCACGAGGATGTTGGCGATGTGCGTGTCGATCACGGGCACGCCGGTGATGTCGAGGATTATCGTCCTGGTGCGCGAGGCTGCGGCGCCCTCCAGCAGCGTGGAGATGATCTGCTGGGCGCGCGATGAGTCGATCGTGCCGATCAGCGGCATCACCATCACGCTGTCGGTGACCGGGATGAGCGGCGTGGAGAGCTCGTGCAGGACGGCCCGCTGGGCGTCGATGATGGCGTCGCGGGCGCGCGCGAGGGCCTCGCCGCGCTCGATCGAGTCGCGCAGCACGTGGGGGATCAGGTAGGCCAGGTCGAGCAGCGCCTCGAGCAGGTTCTCCTGCGTCACCAGCCCGATCTCGGTGAGGACGAGGGGCGGTACCCGCTCGCCGGACGCGGCGCGCTGCGCCAGATCCACCGCGGCGCGGCCGATCGCCTGCGTCGACTGGCGCACCGTCGCGCTTATGCGGCCCTGGTGGATCGCGACCAGCGCATCGGCGTCGGCGTCGAAGCCGGTCACGAGGATCTCCCCGGCGCGGCCCGCCTCCGCGATCGCCTCGCCCGCGCCCAGCGCCAGCGTATCGTTGGCCACGCAGACGCCGCGCAGGTTCGGGCTGCGGCGCAGCGCCTCGCGCATGAGGGCGGCGCCGCTCTCGGGCTGCCAGTCGGGGCTCTCCTCCTCGAAGACCAGCCGCAGGCCCGGGTGCTGGTCGAACACCCTGCGCACCCCGGCGGCCCGGTCGACGTTGTCCTTGAGGCGGCGCGGCCCGATGATGTGGGCCACCTCGCCGACGCCGCCGAGCCGCTCGGCCACGAAGGCGGCGGCGAGCTCGGCGCCGCGCATATGGTCAGAGCGCACCGTGCAGGTCACCTCGGCGTCGCTCAGCTCGACGGCGAGCGCGATCACCGGGATGCCGGCGGCCCGCGCGCGCCTCACCGCGCCGGCGAGGCCTGTCGTCGCGACCGGCCCCACGAGCAGCGCATCGACGCGCTGCGCGACCAGCTGGTCGATCGTCCTGATCTGCTCCTCGAGCGTGTAGGCGTTGTGGATGCTGATCTGCACGCCAAGCTCGGTTGCGCGAGCGCGGGCGCCGTAGCCAACAAACAGCCAGTAGTGAGACGTCGGGTTCTGGGAGGCGAAGCCGATATGCATGGCGCTGTCTCTGGCAGTGCTCTGCGCAGCCTGCTGCCTCTCTGCGGAAGCAAAGGGCTGTATGGCAGTGCAGCGGGCGGGAGGTGGATAGGGGCTATTATGCAGCAGACGGCGTACCAATCCGGAGCACGCGCCCTCGGGCGCGGGGCTCTTGTGGTCGGACGGTTGATTGACGTAAGGATCGTCTTGCGCCGCCCCTCGTAGCGGGCGCGCGGCGGACGTGAGCTATAATCGCCGCGTTGGCCGCCGCGGGCCATCGAGCCTAGAGGGGCAGCGTGAGCAACGTGCAGTCAACCACCACCGAGCCGTCGACCTCGCAGGCGCCCCCGGCGCTCACCAACGGCCAGCTGGCGGTCGTGACCCTGGGGCGGCTGGGCCTGAACATGGCCTACCGGATCGTCTACCCGCTGCAGCCCTTCCTCGCGCAGCGGCTGGAGGTCGACCTGCCGACGGTCAGCGCGCTGGTGACGGTGCAGGTGCTGGCCGCGGCGATCAGCCCGCTGGGCGGCTACCTGGCCGACACGCGGGGCGAGCGCGCGCTCATGGCGGGCGCGCTGGGGCTGTTCTGCCTGGGCGCGGGGCTGTGCGCGCTCGCCGGCAGCTTCGGCGGCTTCCTGCTGGGCTACGCTCTGATCGGGCTGGGGACCTCGCTCTACCAGCCGGCGGCGCAGTCCTACCTCAGCGCGCGCACCAGCTACGCGCGGCGCGGCTGGGCGCTCGGCATCTTCGAGACCTCGTGGGCGGCGTCGGCGCTGGTGGGCGTGGCCCCGCTGATGTGGCTGGTGCAGGCCACGGGCGATACGTCGTGGTCGTTCGGCTGCATCCTGGCCGTGGCGCTCTGCTCGCTGGCGCTGGTGCGCTTCGGCCTGCCGCCGGTGGCGAGGCCGGCGCCGGGCGGCGCGGCGCCGCGCGCGGCTGGCCAGCCGCGCCTCCGGCTCGACTGGCGCGCGCTGCGGACGCCCAGCGTGCTGAGCGTCCTGGCGCTGCTGTTCCTCACCGCGCTGGCGACCGATCTGGTGTTTGTGGTGCAGGGCGCCTGGAGCAAGGCCAGCCTGGGCGCGAGCGAGGCGCAGCTGGGCCAGGTGTTCGCGCTGCTGGGCATCGCCGAGCTCGGCGGCTCGCTCGGCTCGACGCTGCTGGTCGACCGCTTCGGCAAGAAGCGCACGGCGCTGGTCGGCTACGCGCTCACCGCGCTGTGCGTGGCGCTGCTGCCGCTGAGCGACGGGAGCTGGATGCTGTTCCTGCCGCTCTACTTCCTGTTCGACCTGTGCTTCGAGTTCTCGATCGTCTCGGCCCTGCCCCTGGCCTCGGGCGTGGCGCCGGCCGTGCGCGGCACGGTGATGGCGCTCTGCGTGATGATGAACGGCATGGGCCGCGCGCTCGGCTCGCGGATCGCCACGCCGCTCTGGCTGGGCGCCGGCATCTGGGCCATCGGCCTGACCAGCGCGGCGCTGATCGCGCTGGGCGTGCTGCAGTGCTGGGCGCTGGTGCGCGAGCACGAGGCGGCGCACGGCTAGCCTTTTTACGCCCCGGCCCACCCGTCGCAGTTGACCATAACTCGGCAAGTGATTACAATAGCGCAACCATACCGCAGCATTGGCCGCATTCCCCAGCCGCCCCGGGGCGACGAGGGAATGCGAAATCATTCTATGGAGCCTGCAGGTCCTCTTCACGATCAACCCAGCCACATGTACCGCATCTCCATCACCGCCGCGACGATCCAGCTGCTCCTCGACGCGCACGAGCGCCTCGGGCCCGCCTATGGGTCCTCGGACGAGCAGATCATCGCCGAGGGCGACCTCAACGGTCACCAGCTCCAGGTCTGCCTGCGCCAGGACACGGAGGGCTGGACGCTGCTGGTGCGCGGCACCCCTCCGTTCGACGCCATCGTCAGCCTCTTCGCGAACCAGCAAAGCCAGCACCAGTGGCTCAGCGCGGCCGGGGTGGCGCTCTTCGCCGGCGTCCCGGAGGTGTGGCTGAGGACGGGCTTTGACGTGGTGGTGACGCTCCCGGCGCCCTCCCACTAGCGGCCGCGCGGGCCCGTAGCCCGCTCCGCGCGCGATAGCTCATACGCCCCGCCTGTGACGGGGGCCTGTGTGTACGCAGGCCCCCGTCGCGCTGCCTGATACGTTTCTGGCCCCGCTCGCTCCTCTGGTGTGCGGCCGCCCCCGCGGCCAGCCCACACGAGAGGAGGTGATGCGGAGTGCGGAAGAGCCTGCGACGCCTGGCCGTCGCCGCGCTGCTCGGTCTGGCGCTCGCCCTGGGCGCCACCCAGGCGCAGCAGACGGCGCAGCAGACGGCGCCGGTGCAGGTTGCCGACCCCGGCAACGGCACGGGCGGCACGGGGTAGCAGCTAGCGGCTGCGAACGTTGTCAGCGGGCCTGGTACCACCCGCTGGCACTCCTGCCCCAGTCGCGCACAGGCTCGCCCACACATACGGCGACCCCAGCGGCTCGTGCGGCTGCTCCCGGCCGGCGCGGATGCACGCCCGCTGCGCTGCGGCCAGCGCCGCCGGCGCATCGCCCCCCTCCCCCAGCGCCGCGTACAGCGGCTCCAGCATCGGCAGAATCATCAGGTCGAAGAGCTGCCAGAGGCTCGCGACCACATCGCGCGCCCCGGCCGCCAGAAAGGCCCAGCCGAGGCTGACCAGCTCGTCGCCCGGCAGCGTCTCGCCCAGCGCGCCCTCGCAGGCCGCCAGCACCACCAGCGCCCCGCCAAGCCGGAGCTGCGCGACCTCGTCGACGAGCAGGTCGTCGTCCGCGAGCTTCAGGTGGGCCAGCATCCCGCGGCCCGCCAT
>CALJIC010000043.1 GCA_937974195.1 uncultured Roseiflexaceae bacterium
CGCAGCCGGGCGCTAGCCCTCGGCCTCGACCAGCCTGTGGAGCAGCGGCAGCACCTCGGCCTCCGCCTGCGCGGGGGGCAGCGCCAGCGTGGCCCCCGCGGCCTGGGCGTGGCCCCCGCCGCCCCAGTGCTGGGCCAGCCGCGCGACGTTGAGCGGGGCGCGCGAGCGCAGGCTCAGCTTGGTGGTGCCGTCCCTCCGCTCCTTGAACAGCGCGAGCACGCGCGCCTCGCCGATCCGCTGCATCACGCGCAGCACCTCGTCGGCTGCCTCATCCTCGGCGCCGGACGTCTCCATCATCGCCTGAGTCACCGTCGTCCAGGCGACCCGGTCGCGCACCTGCAGCCCCGAGAGCGCCAGCCCGATCAGCCGCGCGCTGCTTGACGGCAGCGCGTAGTACACCTCGCGCACGATGGACGCGTGGTCCGCGCCAGCCGCGAGCAGCGCGGCGGCGACCTGGAGCGAGGCCGGGGTGGTCGAGCTCGTCTGGTAGCTCTGGGTGTCGGTCGTGTGGCCGAGCAGGAGGCAGGTGGCGATCTGCGGCGTGATGGGCACGTCCATCGCGCGGAACAGCCCGTACAGCAGCTCGCATGTCGAGGCGGCGTGCGGGTCGATCAGGTTCAGGGTCCCCGCGCCGTCGTTCGTCACGTGGTGGTCGACGATCGCGATCGGGAGCGACGCCAGGGTCGCGGCGTGCTCCTCGGCGATCACGCCCGTCCGCGCCGTCGTCGCGGTGTCCACCATGATCACCAGGTCGCAGGCCGGCAGCGAGTCGCCGGGGCTGTAGAGCTGCACCTGGTCTAGCCCGGGCAGCCAGTGGGTGTAGAACGGCAGCGGCGGCAGCGCCAGCGCCAGCGCCGGCTTGCCGAGCGCCTGCAGCGCGTGCCACATGCCGAGCAGCGAGCCGATCGCGTCCCCGTCCGGGTTGAGGTGCGTGAGCAGCAGCACCCGCTGGGCAGCGCGGATCTGCTGCGCGAACGGCTCTGCAGCCTGTACCGGGTCAGTGTAGATCATGGCTCCGTCTTGCGGATCTGGTAGACGGTGTGGCCGGAGCGCTTCTTGACCTGCTTCATGCGCAGGTTGTGCTTGACCCCGATCCCTGGGATCAGGCGGTTGAGCCCGCTGACGACCACGAACCAGTACTCGCCGCCCGGCCGCAGGACCGACAGCGGGCCGAGGATGAACTCCTGCTCGATCGCCTCGTCGCCGATCTTGGCCGGGATGTTGGACACGACCAGGTCGTACGGGCCGGGGGGGACGTTCTCCAGCCCGACGCTGCCGACGACCTCGACGTTCGAGACCTCGTTGAGCGCCGCGTTGTGGCGGGCGTAGCGCACCGCCAGCAGGTCCCGGTCGGCGAGCACCACGCGCGCCTCCGGGAACATGCGCGCCAGCACGATGCCGATCACGCCGGCGCCGCAGCCGAGGTCCAGGATCGAGCGCGGCTCCCCGGGGACGATCGTGCGCAGGAAGAGGTCGGTGCCCTCGTCGATGTCGTAGGTGGAGAAGAGCGTGTGGGCTACGTCGAAGGCCAGCCGCCCGGCGCGCGAGGCATACTCGATGCGCTTCTTGTAGTAGACATCAGCCGGCGGCGCGATTGCAGGCACAGGGTACCCCGCTACACAGACGCGTCGTCGTCGAGCTTCGGCGGGTTAGCGGCCCGCTCCGCGGCGACGCGGCGCAGCACCTCGTCGATGTGCAGGCTGTAGTCCAGCGACGTGTCCAGCACGAGGTGGAGCTCGGGCACGGTGCGCATATGGCGCAGCTCCTGGGCCACGCGCCGGCGCAGGAAGCCGCGCGCGCGCTCGAGCGCCGCCATCGTCTCCGCGCGCTGCTGCTCGTCGCCCATCACCGAGATGCGCACCCGCGCGTGGCGAAGGTCGCCGCTCACCTCGACGCCCACGACCGTCGCGAAGCCGACGCGCGGGTCTTTCAGCTCGTACTGGATGGCCTCGCCGAGGATGCGCTGTATCTCATCGCCGACTTGCTCGGTTCGTTTGCTCATTCCTTCCCCCAGTGGTCTGGGGGCTTTCAGCCCCAGGATCTCGCATCTGCCCGGCCCCGCGGGCGAGCCTCAGGGCAGACGCAGATATCTTCGTGAGGATGGAGCCCGGCGCGTCGCTACACCGTGCGCTCCACCCGCTCCTTGCGGTAGAACTCCATGTGGTCGCCGACCTGGATGTCGTTGAAGCCCTCGACGGTCAGGCCGCACTCGTAGCCCGCCTGCACCTCGCGGACATCGTCCTTGAAGCGCTTGAGGCTGCCGATGCGCCCGTCGTGGATCACCACACCGTTGCGCAGCACGCGCACGCTGTACTGGCGCGTGATCTTGCCGTCGGTCACATACAGGCCGGCCACGATCTCGCGCGAGGGCAGGCGGAAGGTGTTGCGCACCTCGGCGAAGCCCTCCACCACCTCGCGGTACTCCGGCTCCAGCATACCGATCATGGCCTTCTTCAGGTCCTCGGTGAGCTGGTAGATGATGTTGTAGAACCGGATGTCGATGCCGTGCTGCTCGGCCAGGCGCCGCGCCGACGGGTCGGGGCGGGCGTTGAAGCCGATGATGATCGCCCGGCTCGCGACCGCCAGGTTCACATCGCTCTCGGTGATCGTGCCGGTGCCCTTGTGGATGATCCGGATCTGCACCTCGTCGGTGTTGAGCTGCCCGAGCGCGTGCTCGATCGCCCCGATCGAGCCCTGCACGTCGGCCTTCAGGATGATGTTCAGCTCCTTGATCTTGCCCTGCTGGATGCTGCTGAACAGCCCGTCCAGGCTGACGCCGCGCGTGTTGGCGATCGCCTCGAGCCGCTGCTGCCGCTGCCGCCCGAGCGCCACCTCGCGCGCCACGCTCAGGTCGTCCATCACCTGCAGGATGTCGCCGGCCTGCGGCACCTCGGTGAGGCCCAGGATGACCACCGGCGTCGCCGGCTCGGCCGTGCGCAGGCGCTTGCCCGAGTCGTTGAACATCGCGCGGATCGTGCCGGTCGCGGTGCCGACGAGCACGTTGTCGTCCAGCCGCAGCGTGCCGTTCTGCACGAGCACCGTGGCGACCGGGCCGCGGTTGCGGTCCATCTCGGCCTCGATGATCGTCCCGACCGCCGGGGCGTTCGGGTTGGCGCGCAGCTCCTGCAGGTCGGCGACCAGCAGGACCATCTCCAGCAGGCCGTCGATGTTCTGCTTGAGCTTGGCCGACACCTCCACCGAGGGGACGTCGCCGCCGAACTGCTCGACGTACACCCCCGCCGCGGCCAGCTGCTCGCGCACCCGGTCCGGGTTGGCGTTCGGCGCGTCGATCTTGTTGATCGCGACGATCATCGGCACGCCGGCGGCCTTCACGTGGGAGATCGCCTCCATGGTCTGCGGCATCACGCCGTCGTCCGCGGCCACCACCAGCACGACGATGTCGGTCACCTGGGCGCCCCGGGCGCGCATGGCGGTGAACGCCTCGTGGCCCGGCGTGTCCAGGAAGGTGATCTTCCGGCCGTGGATCTCGACCTGGTACGCGCCGACGTGCTGCGTGATGCCGCCCGCCTCGCTCTCGGCCACGCGCGTGGAGCGGATCGCGTCGAGCAGCTTGGTCTTGCCGTGGTCGACGTGGCCCATGATCGTGACGACCGGCGGGCGGGGCTTGAGCTCCTCCGGCGGCTGCGCCGCCAGCACGTCCTTGATGTTCTCGACGATCCCGGCCAGCTGCGCGGGCACGTACTCGGTTGTCTCGATGCCGAAGTCGGCGGCGATGACGGCCGCGGTGTCGTAGTCGATCTGCTGGTTGATATTGGCGAGCACGCCGTTCTTCATGAGCGCCTTGAGGATCTCCGCGGCGCTGATGCCAGTCGCCTCGGAGAACTCGCGCACGGTCATGGAGACGGGCAGCTCGATCGGGCCCTTGGGCCGCACCGGGGCGCGCGCCACCATCGTGCCGCGGCCGCCAACGCCGCGGCCGAAGTCACGCCGGCCGCCGGGGCGGCCACCGCCGCCACGCCCGCGCCCATCGCGCGTCGCGACGCCGCCGCGCGGCCCGTCGCTCTCGACGCGCGCCTCATCGCGTCCGCGGCTGGGGCCACTGCCGCCCGGCCCGCGCCCGCGGCCACCGCCGCCGCCACCGGGGCGACCACCGCCGCCACCGCCGGGCCGGCCACCGCCACCGCCGGGCCGGCCACCGCCACCGCCGGGGCGACCGCCGCCGCCACCGCCGGGCCGGCCACCGCCGCCACCGGGTCGGCCACCGCCACCACCGGAGCGACCGCCGCCAAAGCCGCCCCCCATTGCGCGCCGCGGATCGCTCTGCCCATCCGGCATCACTGTACTATATTGCATCTTCCACCTCTCCTTGCCGCCGGCTGAGACAGTGCGGCGCCTGGCCACACAACAGAGCTTCGGAACTCATCCTTAACTCGGCGGTCGCTACATCATCGTAAGACTGTCATTCCGTCTTTCCCGTATCACCTTCGGCCGCCTGCTTCGTGAGGAGGCTGATCTGCTCCTCGAGGGCGGCGCGGTCCTCCGGGTGGAGGCTCTCGATACGCAGCGAACGCTCCAGGGCGTGGCGCTTCAGCGCCTGCTCCCAGCAGGCTGGATCGTGGCACAGATAGGCGCCGCGGCCCGAGCGCTTGCCGGTCGGGTCGATCGCCACCCGCCCCTCGCTGTCGCGCACGATGCGGATCAGCCCGCGCTTCGCGTCGGTGCGGCGGCAGGCGATGCATGTGCGCTGCGGTATGTGCTTCGGGCGCGGGCCCTTCTGTTTCTTCGACGTCTGTGCCATCTTCAGTATCGGGTAGCCAGCGAGCGGTGCCGCTCTGGCTACCGGTGGCTGGCTACTCCTCGCTCTCCTCCGCCTCCTGCTCGTTGTCGTCGATCATATAGGAGGCGACCAGCCGGTCATCGCGGTAGATATACACCTTCTGCGGCGTCGCGCGCAGCTGCACCGTCTCGCCGATCAGGTCGTCGCCGAGCGGGCCGTAGTGGCGATTCTGGTAGACCACCGTGCCGTCCGCGCGCACCTTGCGCGTCTCGACCTTGGCGTTCGCCAGGGCCACCTCGGTGGCCAGCGCCTCCGCCTCGGCCGCATCGCGCGCCTCGGCCGCCGCGCGCTCCTCATCGAGCAGCGCCGAGGCGCTCTTGATGTCGATGCGCCAGCCGGTGAGCTTGGCGGCGAGCCGCACGTTCTGGCCCTCCTTGCCGATCGCCAGCGAGAGCTGCTTGTCCGGCACGATCACCGTGGCCGCGTGCTCCTCATCGCGCAGCTGCACCTCGACCACCTGCGCCGGCGAGAGGGCGTTGGCGATGAACTCCTTCGGGTCTGGCGACCACTGGACGACGTCGATCTTCTCGCCGTTCAGCTCGTTGACGATGTTCTGGATGCGGATGCCGCGCATGCCGACGCACGAGCCGACCGGGTCGATCCCCTCCTGCCGGGCGGCGACCGCCACCTTGGTGCGCAGCCCCGGCTCGCGGGCGATCGACTTGATCTCGACCGTGCCGTTATAGATCTCCGGCACCTCCATCTCGAAGAGGCGCAGGATCAGCTGCTTGTGGGTGCGCGAGGCGATCAGGCGCGGGCCGCGGTCCTCGCGGCGGATCTCCATCAGGTAGACCTTGAGGCGCTGCCCGTGGTAGTAGCGGTCGTTCTCGACCTGCTCCTTGGGCGGCAGGATGGCCTCGGCCTTCCCCATCTCCAGGATCACGTTGCCCTTGGCGACGCGCTGGACGGTGGCGGTGACCAGCTCGCCCTCGCGGTCCATGTACTCGCCGTAGATGTGCTCGCGCTCGACCTCTTTGATGCCCTGCAGGATCACCTGCTTGGCCGTCTGCGCCGCGATTCGGCCGAAGTCGTTCGGTGTGGTCTCAACCACCACCGTCTCGCCCATCTCGACATCCGGCTTGATGCGGCGGGCCTCCTCGAACTCGATCTCGAAGCGGTCGTCGAGCACTTCGTCCACGACCTGCTTCTCGGCGAACACGCGCGCCTGGCCGGTCTGCGGGTCGAGCTTGACCGAGACCTCGATCGGCGGCGGATTATTGCCCAGGGTGCGCCGGTAGGCTGTGACCAGCGCCTTCTCCATCACCTCGACGATCGCTTCTTTCGGAATGCCGCGCTCGGCCGCAATCTGCGAGATGGCCGCATAGAAGTCGCTCTTCATTGTCTCCTCGCTCTGGCACTCCCAGGCTGGGGCGGCCGAGCGAACGGCCCAGCGCGCCCGATAATCTTAACATAACAACAAGAAAAGTGGGGGGAACCCACTTTTCGCCACGTCCGCTCTCGTTCGGGGACAGTATACCATTTTCGGCGCCCCGATGCAAACCTTCGCGCCGCTGCTATGGTGCCGGATATGCGCTCTCGGGCACGGGATAGGCTCCTTCCGGCACCGGGTACGCTGCCCCCTCACCCGCGGGCTGGGCGGGCTCGGCTGGCTGCGCCGGCTGGGACGTTGCTGCGGGTGGGACACCCTCGCTGACATCGCACCCCGCGAGGAGCGCTGCGGCGAGCAGGCCGGCGGCGAGCAGGCGCGGTGCCGAGTGCTTCCTCCACGGGCCTAGGGCGTGTGTGAGACGCTCATACACTGTTCGGTTCTGCATAGCGCACGGATAGTAGCGTAGCCGGCCAGGATTGTCAAGGACAGGCGGGTTGCGCCGAGCGGCGAAGAGGCGT
Source organism: uncultured Roseiflexaceae bacterium (assembly GCA_937974195.1). Taxonomy (GTDB): domain Bacteria; phylum Chloroflexota; class Chloroflexia; order Chloroflexales; family Roseiflexaceae; genus CALJIC01. The sequence continues at coordinate 6,647 of CALJIC010000043.1, forward strand.
AGCATACACCTATGCATCCGCGAGACTTCACCCACGGCTATCTGCGTGTGAACGGCGTGCGCTTCCACTACGTGCGCGCCGGCGCTGGGGAGCGGCTCGTGCTGCTGCTGCACGGCTTCCCCGAGTTCTGGTGGTCGTGGCGCTACCAGATCGGCCCGCTCGCCGAGCGCTACACAGTGGTCGCGCCGGACCTGCGCGGCTACAACGAGACCGAGAAGCCGGCATGGGGCTACGGCCTGGACGTGCTGAGCCACGACGTCGCCGAGCTGATCCAGGCGCTCGGCTTCCGGAGCGCCGCGGTGGCCGGGCACGACTGGGGCGGGGCGATCGCCTGGGCGCTGGCGATCACCCGGCCGTGGCGCGTCGAGCGCCTGATCGCGCTCAACAGCCCGCACCCGGCGCTGTTCGAGCGTCACATGCGCACCAACCCGCGCCAGATGCTGCGCTCGTGGTACATGACGTTCTTCCTGCTGCCGCTGCTGCCGGAGCTGGCGCTCAGCTACGACTCCTACGCCCCCATCGCCTGGCGCCTCCGCGCCGACACGCGCGGCGCGCCGGTCTTCTCCGACGACGACCTGCGGCTCTACCGCCAGGCGCTGGCGCGGCCCGGGGCGCTGCGCGCGGCGCTCGCCTACTACCGCGCCGTCGTGTACGAGAGCCCGCGCGGCCTGTTCCGCGGCACGGGGATGCGCGTCACGGCCCCCACGCTCATGATCTGGGGCGAGCAGGACGCCTACCTGGGCAGGGAGCTGGTGGACGGGACCGAGCGCTACGTGCCGGACCTGCGGGTGCGCTTCCTGCCGTCCGCCTCGCACTGGGTTCAGCAGCACTGCCCGCGCGAGGTGACGCAGGCCATGCTCGAGTTTCTGGCGGAACCGTAGGCGCTCCGCGGGCGCGGCTGGCGCTCACCCGTGCTACAATGCATGTATGAGCATCGACTTCGCCGAGCTGCTGCGGCGCCAGAGCGGGTACGCCGGCCAGATCGCCCATATCCAGCCCATCCCCGCGCGCCCGGCGCGCTACGCCGAGCCGGCCGAGCCGCTCCCCTCCCCGCTTCAGGAGGCGCTCGCCGCGCGCGGCGTCACCCAGCTCTACTCGCACCAGGCCGCCGCCCTCGACGCGGCGCGCACCGGCGCGCACCTCGGCATCGTCACCGCAACCGCCAGCGGCAAGACCCTCTGCTACCAGCTCCCGGCGCTCGAGGCCGCCCTCCACGACCCGCAGGCGCGCGCGCTGTTCCTCTTTCCCACCAAGGCGCTGGCCCACGACCAGCTGCGCGCGCTCGGCGCACTGCTCGAGCCGCTCAACCGGGCGCTCGGGTGCGATGACCGGCGCCCCGGCGCCAAGAGCGCCGGCCGCCCGGCGATCCAGGCCGCGACGCTCGATGGCGACACGCCGCGCTCCGAGCGCGACCGGCTGCGCGCCCAGGCGCAGATCATCCTGTCGAACCCCGATATGCTGCACCGCACCGTGCTGCCGGACCACCGGCGCTGGGCGGCGCTCCTGGCGCGGCTGCGATTCGTCGTGCTCGACGAGGCCCACATCTACCGCGGGGTGTTCGGCACGCACGTGGCGCTGATCATCCGGCGCCTGCGCCGCCTGTGCGCCCACTACGGCGCCGCGCCGCAGTTCATCTGCTGCTCGGCGACCAGCGCCAACCCCCACGAGCACCTCTCGGCCCTGGTCGGGGACGACGTGACGGTGATCGACGAGGACGGCGCGCCGCAGGGGGAGCGGACCTTCGTCCTGTGGAACCCGCCGGTGATCGAGCGCGGCGGCCGGCGGCGTGACGCGGAGGGCGGCCAGCGGCGCAGCACGAACGTCGAGACCGCCAGCGTGTTCGCGGCGCTGGTTGGCGCGGGCGTCAAGACGCTGGCGTTCAGCCGCACCCGGCGCGGCGCCGAGCTGATGCTGCGCTACGCGCGCGAGAGCCTCGAGGCGAAGAACATCCCGGCCGCCATCGGCTCCTACCGCGCGGGCTACACCGCCGAGGAGCGGCGGCGGATCGAGCGCGAGTTCCTGGACGGGACGCTGCTCGGGCTGGTCTCGACCAACGCCCTCGAGCTCGGGGTGGACATCGGCGGCGTGGACGCGGTGGTGATGGGCGGCTTCCCCGGCACCGTCGCCTCGGCCTGGCAGCAGGCCGGACGCGCCGGGCGCGCCCAGGGCAAGAGCCTCGCGCTGCTCGTGGCGCAGGACGACCCGCTCGACCAGTTCTACATGCGCCACCCGCAGGAGTTCTTCAGCCGGCCCCACGAGCACGCCCGCATTGCGCTCGAGAACCCCTACATCCTGAGCGACCAGCTGCGCTGCGCCGCCTTCGAGCTGCCGCTGCACGACGCCGACGCGACCTGGTTCGGGCCGGCCTTCGCCGCCATCCGCGACTGGATGCTGCGCCGCGGCGAGCTGCTGCCCCTGCCCGACGGCCGGGCCGAGTTCGCCGGCGAGCGCTGGCCGGCCGCGCGGGTGAACATCCGCAGCGCCGACGGGGAGACGGTCGAGCTGCGCGATGTCGAGAGCGGCCGGGTGATCGAGCAGGTGCCGGGCAGCCGCGCGCCGTTCGAGGTCTACCCGGGCGCCACCTACCTCCACCAGGGCGACACCTACCTGGTCGAGGCGCTCCACGCCCGCCACGCCGAGGCCCGCCGCGCGCAGGTCGACTACTACACCCAGACCCGCGAGGAGACCGAGATCCGCGTCCTGGGCGTGCTGCAGCAGCGCCGCCTCGGCCCGGCCGAGCTGTTCCTCGGCAAGGTCGAGGTGACGCGCCAGGTCACCGGCTACCGGCGCAAGCAGCACTACACCGAGGCGGTCCTCAGCGAGCACGATCTCACGCTCCCGCCGCAGACCTTCCGCACGATCGCGGTGTGGTGGACGGTGCCGGACGAGCTCTGCAGGCGCATCGAGCAGGTGTGCGACGCCGAGGTGGATGGGCTGCACGCGATGGAGCACGCCTGCATCGGCCTGCTGCCGCTGTTCGCCCAGTGCGACCGGGCCGACATCGGCGGGCTCTCGATCAACTTCCACCCGGACACCGGGATGGCGACGATCTTCGTCTACGACGGGGTGCCGGGCGGGGTGGGGATCGCCCAGGTCGGCTACGAGCAGGCCGAGGCGTGGTGGGAGCAGACCCACGCGCTGCTGACGGACTGCCCGTGCCACGAGGGGTGCCCGGCCTGCATCCAGTCGCCCAAGTGCGGCAACGGCAACCAGCACCTGTCGAAGATCGGTGCGGCGACGCTCGCGGCGCTGCTGGTCGGCAAGGCCCCGCCCGACCCGCGCCCGCTCCCGTCGGTGAAGTCGGCCTCGAGCGTCGACGGGGCGGCGCTGCTGGAGGATCTGCGCGCGCGCCTGGCCCGCGCCCGCTCCGAGCCGTCCGGCGTCCGGCGCGCCGCGCTGCTGGTCGCCCTGCGCTACCGCATCGCCGTCGAGCGCGGTAAGCTGGACGAGGCGAGCCGCGCGGCGGTGGACGCCATCGCCCGCGAGGCCGAGGGGGTCGCGTGATGATGGATCACAGCACAGAGGCCGCCGGCGCGAGCTGCCCGGAGTGCGGCGCCCCCGCGGTCGACGGGATGACCTGCTCGGAGCAGTTCGGCGTGGTCCTCGCCTGGGAGGCGCACGACCCGGAGCTCGCCGCCGAGCACTTCCTCACGGTCGCCTGCTACAACCTCCAGCACCCGGCGCAGTTCACCGACGAGGCGCTCGGCTGGCTGCGCGCCGCCGTCATCGACCACCTCGACAGCGGCCGGCCGGTCGCGGACATCCGGCGCCAGGCCGCGAGCGGCTTCCAGGGGAAGAAGCGCGTGCTGCGGAAGGAGGCGGATCGCCAGCCCGTCCTGCGCCACTGGCGCATGACGATCGCCGACGTCTGCCTTCCCGATCGCCCCGAGGGCGCGGCCGAGCGGGTGCGGGCGTGGGCCGCGGCTATTCGCAGCGAGCTGTAGACCGAGACAGGGTGCGCCATGGACCTACCGAACGCCGCCGTCAGCGCCGAGCACGCCGCCGCGCTCGCCCGCGAGCTGTACGGCCTCCACGCCACTGCCCGCGCGCTGCCGGGCGAGTACGACGCGAACTTCCACCTGGTGGCGCAGGACGGGGCGCAGTACGTGCTCAAGGTCATGCACGCCGGCTACCGGGCCGAGCTGCTCGACCTGCAGATCGCCGCGCTCGACCACCTGGCCGCCCGCGCGCCCGATCTCGCGCTCCCGCGGGTCTGCCCCACGCGCGCCGGCGCACGTGTGGCCGAAGTCACCGCCGGCGGCCAGCCGCGCCTGGCCTGGATGCTCACCTACCTCCCCGGCACGCTGCTCGTCGACGCGAACCCGCACACGCCCGAGCTGCTGGCGAGCCTCGGGGAGCTGCTCGGGCGGCTCGACGCGGCGCTGAGCGACTTCGCGCACCCGGCAGCGGCCCGCGAGCTGAAGTGGGACCTGGCGCGCGCCGCCTGGATCCGCCCCTACCTCGAGCGCATCGCCGACCCTGGGCACCGCGCGCTGGCCGCGCGCTTCCTCGAGCTGTTCGAGCGCGAGGCGCTCCCCCGCCTGCCGGAGCTGCGCGCCAGCGTGATCCACGGCGACGCGAACGACTACAACGTGCTCGTCGATGGGCCGCGCTCCTGGCCGCGGCGCGTGGCCGGCCTGATCGACTTCGGCGACATGCACTACACCCAGACGGTCTGCGAGCCGGCGGTGGCCGCCGCCTACGCGCTGCTCGGCAAGCCGGACCCGCTCGCCGCCGCGGCGCAGGTGGTGGCCGGCTACCACCGCGCCAACCCGCTCTCTGAGGACGAGATCGCGCTGCTCTTCCCGCTGATCTGCGCCCGCCTGGCGGTCAGCGTCACCAACTCGGCGATCCGCAAGGCCGAGCTGCCGGACGACCCGTATGTCGTTGTCAGCGAGGGGCCGGCGTGGGCGGCGCTCGAGCGGCTCGCCGAGGTCCACCCGCGCTTCGCCCACTACACCTTCCGCCAGGCCTGCGGGCTCCCCGCGGTGCCGCAGCACGAGCGGGTGACCGCCTGGCTGCGCGCCGAGGCCGGCCGGTTCGCGCCGGTGCTCGGCGTAGATCTGCGCGAGACGCCGGTCGAGGTGTTCGACCTGAGCGTGGGCAGCCCGATGCTCGGCGCGAACCCGCGCAGCGTCGAGACCGCGGCGCTGACCGAGACGCTGTTCGGGCGCATGCGCGACGCTGGCGTGCGCGTCGGCGTCGGGCGGTACGACGAGGCGCGCCTGCTCTATACGGCGCCGGCCTTCGCAACTGGCTCGCGCCCGACCGACGAGCGCCGCACGATCCACCTCGGCGTGGACCTGTGGGTCGAGCCCGGGACGCCGGTCTACGCCCCGCTCGACGGCGTCGTGGCGGTGCTGGCGAACAACGCGGCGCGGCTGGACTACGGCCCGCTGGTGGTGCTGGAGCACCGGAGCGGCGACGGCGATACCTTCTACACGCTGTACGGCCACCTGGACGCGTGGGCGCTCGACAACCTGGTGCTCGGCCAGCGGGTCCGGCGCGGCGAGCAGATCGGCCGCGTCGGCGCCCCTCTGCCGGCTGAGACGCCCGACTCGGGCGTGTCCAACGGCGACTGGCCGCCGCACCTGCACTTCCAGATCATCCTCGACCTGCTGGACCTCGGGCGGGATTTCCCGGGCGTCGCGCTCGCCAGCCAGCGCGCGGTCTGGACCAGCCTCTCGCCGGACCCGAACCTGATCCTCGGCATCCCGGCCGAGCGCTTCCCGCCGCGTGAGCCGACCCGCGACGAGACGCTCGCGCGGCGCCGTGCGCGCCTGGGGCGCAACCTGAGCATCTCCTACCGCGAGCCGCTCAAGATCGTGCGCGGCTGGATGCAGTACCTGTACGACGAGACCGGCCGCGCCTACCTGGACGTCTACAACAACGTGCCGCACGTCGGGCACAGCCACCCGCGCGTGGTGGAGGCGGTGCAGCGGCAGCTGGCGCTGCTCAACACCAACACCCGCTACCTGCACGACAACATCGTGCGCTACGCCGAGCGGCTGACCGCGACCCTGCCCGCGCCGCTGAGCGTCTGCTACTTCGTCAACTCGGCCAGCGAGGCCAACGAGCTGGCGCTGCGCCTGGCGCGCGCCCACACCGGCCAGCAGGACATGATCGTCCTGGAGGCGGCCTACCACGGCCACACCACCGGGCTGATCGACATCAGCCCCTACAAGTTCGACGGGCCGGGCGGCCAGGGCGCGAAGCCCTGGGTCCACACCGCGCCCATCCCCGACGACTACCGCGGCCCGTACCGGCGCGGCGACCCGGAGGCCGGGCGGAAGTACGCCGCGCACGTCGCCGAGATCGTGGCCCGCCTGCGCGAGCGCGGGGTCGGCCTGGCGGGGTTCATCGCCGAGTCGCTCCCGAGCGTCGGCGGGCAGATCGTGCTGCCGCCCGGCTACCTGGAGGCGGTCTACCGCCACGTGCGCGCCGCCGGCGGTGTCTGCATCGCCGACGAGGTGCAGGTCGGCTTCGGGCGGCTCGGGACGCACTTCTGGGGCTTCGAGATGCAGGGCGTCACGCCGGACATCGTGGTGATGGGCAAGCCGATCGGCAACGGCTTCCCGCTCGGCGCGGTCGTGACGACGCCGGAGATCGCCGAGTCGTTCGACAACGGCATGGAGTTCTTCAGCACTTTCGGCGGCAACCCGGTGGCCTGCGCCGCCGGCCTGGCGGTGCTGGACGTGATCCGCGACGAGCGGCTGCAGGAGCGCGCGCTGCGCGTCGGCGGCCATCTGCTCGCTGGCCTCCGTGAGCTGGTCGAGCGCCACCCGGCCGTCGGCGATGCGCGCGGCTCGGGGCTGTTCCTGGGGCTGGAGCTGGTGCGCGACCGCGAGACGCTCGAGCCGGCGCCCGAGGAGGCGTCGTACGTCGTCAACCGGCTGCGCGAGCGCGGCGTGCTGGCCGGCACCGACGGCCCTTTCCACAACGTGATCAAGATCCGCCCGCCGATGCCCTTCTCCGAGGCGGACGCCGACCTGCTGCTGGAGCTGCTGGACGAGGTGCTGCGGGAGGACTTCGTGCGCGCGGCCGGCCAGGAGCCGCGGGGCTGAGGGCGGAGGACGCGAATGCTCACCCTGCGCCCGCTGCGCTGGCCCGAGGACCGCGAGCCCCTGCTGGCGCTCGACACTTCCTTCACTACCGACCGCGTGTACCGGGTGGTGGCCTCGGGCCTGTCGTTCGCGCTCGAAGCGACGCCGGTCGCGCCCTCGCTGCGCAAGGTCTACGACCTGTCCGGCGAGGTCGACGGCCTGCCGGGCTTCGAGCGCGTCATCATCGCCGAGGTTGGCGGCGAGCTTGCGGGGATGGCGGCGCTCAAGTACGAGGCCTGGAACCGCCGCGCTGTTCTGTGGCACCTGTACATCGGCCCGGCCCACCGCGGGCGCGGTGTCGGGCGCGCGCTGGTCGACGCGGCGGTCGCGGCTGCGCGGCAGTTCCCGGCGCGCTGTCTCTGGCTCGAGACCCAGAGCGTGAACTACGGCGCCATCCAGTTCTACCAGCGGGTCGGGTTTCGGTGCTGCGGGCTCGATACGACGCTATACGACCTCGGCGGGGCAGCGGAGGAGGCCGCGGTGTTCTTCGCGCGGCCGCTGCCCTGAGCGGGCGGCGGGGCGCTGCGGGGGGCACTAAACAAGGGAGGTGTCGCTACGCTGGCGACACCTCCCTCCTTCGTGCTAGCTCCGCTCCAGCTCGGCCCGCGGGAACCACTCGGCCACCGGCTGCACTGTGTCCTCGGGCCGCGGCCCGGTGTCGGTCCAATCCTGGTTCTCCAGCGTCATGACCGGCTCGACCTCCATATCGTGGTCGCACACGATCTGGCACGAGAGCCGGTACTGGCCGTACAGGCCGCGCTCGTTGAGCTTCGCGTACTCCGCGGCGGTCATCGTCTCCGGCTCGCCGGAGATGAAGCGCACCCGGCAGGTGGTGCAGCGGGCGTTCCCGCCGCAGCGGTGCCCGATGTTGATCCCCATATCCTCGATCGCAAGCACGAGGCGTTTGTCGGCCGGCCACTCGGCGCTCTTCCCGTTGACAGTGATCTTGGGCATGTTGATCTCCTTGATCGGCACTGTTCCACATGCCCATGATACGCTGCTTTGGCCGGCCCGCGATCTGTGCCGCGCGGTCGCACCACACTGCTGCCGGAGGCGCGGGGCGAGGCCACCGCGTACTCGTTCGCCTAGGTGCGGCGGCCCCAGCCGAGGAACAGGCCCGCGCCGATCAGCAGCAGCGGCAGCCACACCAGCCCGCCGGCCAGGAAGCCGGGCAGGTTGCTGACGGCGACGATCACGCCGACGGCGAACAGCGGCACGGCGGGGAAGATCGGCCAGATGTTGCGCACGCCGAACAGCGCGCGGCCGACCAGGTAGATCGCCAGGAAGCCGAGCGACAGGCCCCACAGCACGGAGACGCCGTCGGTGAGCTCGGCGAAGGTGACGCCGATGCTGAGGCCGCTGAGGATGGCGCCCGGGATCAGCAGGCCGTAGATCCGCTGCCAGAAGGCGAAGAACAGGAAGCAGCTGGCGATCGTGAGCAGCACCATGCCGCCGGTGATCTCGAGCTCGCCGGGGAATACCTGGGCGAGCAGCATCAGCCCGCCGATCACCAGCAGCGCCAGCGCCGGCAGGTTGCCCCGGCGCGCGGCCGGCGCCGCGGTCGTGCTGGCGGGTGCGGGCGCGCGAAGCACCTGCGGCGGGGCGGCGAGCGGCTGCGTGTGCATTCCGGCGGACGAGCGCTCGAACTCGCGGGCCCGCTCGGTGTCCTGTTCGGTGTAATCAGTCATGAATTCGCTCCTCGGGAACTCTCTCTCTGGTTGAGACGAAACACCGGCGTGCAAGGTTGCACGCAGCCGGCCATGACACACGTGGCTTGACGTTGCGCCGACGGTGCGGTACAACTTCACGGGCGCGCGGGTGTGGGCAACGCGCGACGCCGGCCCGGAGGGCCGGCGCTGCACATGTCGTTGCGATCTGCGTGTCGCGGGCTCGCAGGCAGCCTACTCGCGGTCGTCGTGGCCGCCGGCCGGGCGCTCCTGCTGCTCCTGGGCCTCGGCGCTGTCGTCGTGGTGCGGCGGAGCGGCCTCGCCACGCGCGACGCGGGCCTGCGAGCGGCTCATGCCCTGCTTGTCGGGCGCGATGTCGGACGGCAGGGTGCCTTTCTCCTGGCGTCCGGAGACCTTATAGTAGTCCTGGTTTGCGTTCTTCTTGCTCATGGGTCCACCTCCGTTCGGTGCCGGCGCGGCCGCCGCGCCCTCGTGGCGCCCGGTCCGTGCAAGGAAGATGCCGCCGCGCCCGGCCGGCGAGGCGTGGCGGGCCGAGAGAATCCTCCGCGGGACACTCTATTGCCCGGGGCCGTGTGGCGAGCCGCCGCGCAGCCCCGGGCGGAAAAATGTAAGCATGCAACCACTACGCGTTCTTCTGCTGCTGGCATGCGCCGTCGCGCTGGCGGGCTGCGGCAGCTACTCCTTCCGCGGCACCGAGCTCGAGCCGCCCGAGCCGGCGCCTGACTTCACGCTCACCGGCGAGGGCGGCCAGACGTTTCGCCTGAGCGACCAGCGCGGCAGCGTGGTGCTGCTGTTCTTCGGCTTCACGAACTGCCCGGACGTCTGCCCGACGGCGCTGGCCGAGGCGGCGGCGGTGAAGCGCGAGCTCGGCGCCGACGGCGAGCGGCTGCAGGTGGTGATGGTCAGCGTCGACCCGGAGCGCGACACGCCGGAGATCACCGGGCGCTACGCCAAGCGCTTCGACCCGAGCTTCATCGGGCTCAGCGGCACGCGCGACGAGATCGAGCCGGTGCTGCGGGCCTACGGCGTGATGGCCACGCGCCGCGATCTGCCGGGCTCGGCGCTCGAGTACACGGTGGACCACTCGGCCTACATGTATGCGATCGACCCGGCCGGGCGCTGGCGGCTGATCTTCTCGCCGGGCACGCCGGTGAGCGACATCGCTAGCGACGTCCGCCACCTGCTCAGAGCCGGAGGCGGGTCGTGAGCCGCTGGGTGTTTGCGGCGCTGGCTGTCCTGGCGCTGGCCGCGTGCGCGAACGCGGGGCCCGCTCCGGAGGGCGGCGTGCAGGTGAGCGACGCCTGGGTGCGCGCCACCGCCTTCGGCGGGGCCGATGCGGGCGCGTACGAGCACCCGGCGGCGGGCGAGTTCGGCAACAGCGCGGCCTACATGACCATCAGGAACACCGGCGCGGCCGGCGACTACCTGGTGGGCGTGGAGACGGATGTCGCCGCCGCGGCTGAGCTTCACACTGTCGAGGACAACGGCGGGATGCTGGCCATGTGGCCGGTCGAGGCGATCGAGATCCCGGCCGGCGCGACGGTGGAGCTGCGGCCGGGCGGGCACCACCTGATGCTGATCGGGCTGAGCCGCGAGCTGCGGGCGGGCGAGACGGTGCCGCTGACGCTGCGCTTCGAGCGGGCCGGCGAGCTGGTTGTTGAGGCCGAGGTGCGCCAGCAGTGACGGCGCCTACGCCTCGGCCGGGCGCGTCTGGCTCCGGCCGCGCTCCCGGGCCAGCGTGGCGTACCACATCAGGCTGAGCGCGGTGCAGGCTCCGGTGAAGCCGAACGCCGCGGCGTACGCTGCGGCCGGATAGTGGCCGGCGGCGTCCGGGGCGAACAGCGCGACGATCACGCCCATCCACCACTGGAGGAGCGCCGCGCCGCCGAAGCCGAACAGATTCAGCGCGGTCACCGCGCGGCCGCTCATGTGGGGCGGGTACAGGGCGCGGACCTGGGCCAGGAGCAGCAGGTTGAAGGCCCCGCCGAAGCCCAGCCCGAAGAACACCGGCGCGAGCAGCGCGGCTGGCGGCGTCCAGCCCGAGAGCAGGAAGGGGATGTGGCACACGCTGAACAGCCCTGCCGCCGCCGTCACCACCCGCTGGATGCCGAGGCGCTCGCCCAGCGGCCCGCAGACGAAGTACCCCGCCACGACGCCGCCGCTCATCATCAGCAGCAGGTTGCCGGCCTCGATCTGGTCGAGGCGCAGGACGTCGAACAGATACGGCCCGCCCCACAGCGTCTGCACCGCGAGCATCGTGCCGACCAGGAAGAAGTTGATCGGCGCGATGCGCCAGAAGCGCCCGTCGCCGAAGATGGCCCCGAAGCCGCCCGCGCCCCCCGGCGCCGCGCGCCACGCGACCCCGGCGGGGGCGTTGCGCGTGCCCAGCGCGATGAGCGCCGCGCTCAGCACGATCGTGCCGGCGCCCCATACGAACACGGCCCGCCAGCCGAACTGCTGGTTGAGCCACGCCAGCGGCGTTGCGGCCACAAGCCCGCCCGCCGCGCCCAGCCCGACCATCAGGCTGGTGACCGTCGCCACGCGCCGCGCCGAGAACCAGACGCCGAAGGCTTTGATCGCCCCCATGAGGCCGCCGGCCATCCCGATGCCCAGCAGCGCGCGGCCGGCAGCCAGTTGCCCGAAGGAGTCCGCTGTGCCGAACAGCAGGCTGCCGGGATCGTCAGCCGCGGCCCCAGCCGGTCCAGCGCCGACCCCAGCGGGAGCTGCACCAGCGCGAACCCGGCGTAGAACAGGCTGGTCATCAGCCCGAGGTCCGCGGCGCCGAGCGCCAGATCGCGCGTCAGGTCGCCGGCGATCACCGCGTTCGCCGCCCGGAAGAAGTTCGAGAGAAAGTAGCCCAGCGCGAAGCAGCTGAAGACGGCGATCCGTTGTGTCATGTTGTGCTCGAAGGTGTCTCGGCGCCGGCGGCCTCGTCGATCTCGGCCAGCAGCCGCCTGAGCGCCGCCGGGCCGTGCCCGCGCGCCGCAGCGGCCTGCCCGATCGGCTCCCAGAAGGGCGCCGCGCTTGTCTGCCAGGGGATGTCGTAGCGCTCGAGGACCGCGCGCGCCGCCGGGTACGCCGCGGCGATCTGCGCCACCGGGGTCGCGGCACCGATCGGCGGGCGCCAGCGCTGCGAGGTGTGCCCTGTGCCGTCGCCGGCCGGGGCGCGATGCGCCTCGTCCGTCTCCCGGTCATCGGCCGGCCCCAGCCCCGCGAGCAGCCGCTCCGCGTTGCGCCCGAGGATATCCGCGCGCACCTCGTCGTCCAGCCCCAGCGCGTCGATCTGCCGCAGGAACGGCCGGAAGTCCGGCTCGCGCTGCTCGCGCGGGACGATGCGCAGCGGGTAGTCGGAGCCGTACAGGATCTTGCGGTGGTCGACGCAGGCCAGCGCGGCGCGGAAGATGGCGTCGGTCGCGTACACCAGCGGCGAGGCCGCTGTGTCGTACCAGACGTTGCGCAGGTCGCGTCGCACGCTCGGGATCGTCTCGTAGAACAGCAGCCCGCCGCCCCAGTGCGCCAGCACCAGCCGCAGCTCGGGGTAGCGCGTCGCCAGGCGGTGGTAGTCCGCCAGCGGTGTGGTCGCCTTGCCGGGGTAGTAGCGCCCGACCGGCTCGTTCGCGTGCAGCAGCAGCGGCAGGCCGTAGCGGATGCAGGCCTCGCACAGCCGCAGGAAGGCCGGGTCGTCCAGCGCGAAGCCCTGCGCGTAGGGGTTGAGCTCGCCGACGCCAGCGAAGCCGGCGTCGACGCAGCGCGCCAGCTCGTCCAGCGCCCGGTCGCCGGCGCGCGGCTGCAGGCAGGCGAAGGCGCTCACGCGCCCGGGGTGGGCGCGCATCAGCGCGATGCTCTCGTCGTTGCGCGCGACGCACGACTCGTGGCGCTGGAAGTACTCGCCCTGGACGATGACGCGGCCGATCCCGGCCTGGTCCATATCGGCGAGCATGCGCGCCGCGTCGGCCCAGCCCTGGATCGAGGTCTCTGGCGCGAGCAGCAGGCCCCAGTACGGCTCGCGCTCGGCGAGCTCTGCGAGGCGCGCGCGGAGGCTTGGGGGCGTGTAGTGGATGTGGACGTCGATGCGCATCACCGCCACAGCACTACTGCAGCTCCGCGATCCGCTGCTGCACCTCTTCGATCTGCTCGCTCTCGCCGCGCTCGGTGTAGAGCTCCAGCGCGCGCTGGTAGTCCTCGAGCGCGCCGGCGGTGTCGCCGAGCTCCGCGCGCACCTCGCCCCGGTCGCGCAGGGCGCTGGGGTCGGCCGGGTCCATCTCCACCAGCGTGTTGAGGTCGGCGAGGGCCGCCTGGCTGTCCCCCTGCTCGCGCAGGCCGGTGATGCGGCACAGATAGGCGTCCCTCAGGCCCGGCTCCAGCTCGATCGCGCGGGTGCAGTCCTCTACGGCCCCGGCGTAGTTGCCGAGGCTGATGCGCAGCTGGCCGCGGCCGAGGAAGCTCGGCATGTAGCTCGCGTCGAGCTCGATCGCCGCGCTGAAGTCCTCCTCCGCCGCGGCGGTGTTGCCGGCCGCCTGGTGGGTCAGCGCCCGGTTGTAGTACACCTCGACATAATCCGGGTCGAGGTCGAGCGCCGCCTGGTAGTCCACCAGCGCGCCCTCGATGTCGCCGGCCTGCTCGCGGGCGACGGCGCGGCGCAGGTAGGAGCGCGCGTCCTCGGGGTTCAGCTCGAGCGCGCGGGTGAAGTCTTCGATCGCGCCCTCGAAGTCGTCCAGCCGGTAGCGGGCGCGGGCGCGGTTGTGGTACGCCTCGGCGTTCTCCGGCTGCAGCTCGATCAGCCGGTCGAAGTCGTCGATCGCTGGCTGGTACTGCTGCAGCTCGAACAGCGCGCTGGCGCGCCCGGCCAGCGCCTCGACCGAGTCCGGCTCGGCGCGCAGGACGGCGGTGAACTGATCGACCGCGCCCTCGTAGTTCTGGGCGGCGGCGAGCTCCTCGCCCCGCGCGAGCAGCTCGGCCGGAGTCGGCGTCGCGGTCGGGACCGGCGAGGGCTCCTGGGTCGGCGCGCTCTCGGTCGGGGCGGCGGTCGGCTCCTCCGGCGGCGCGGCGGCCTGCTCCTGCGGCCGCTGGTTCAGCACATAGGCCCCGCCGATCAGCAGCACCAGCACCAGCCCGATCACCAGCAGGCCGAGCAGCGTCGACCGCAGCTGCCGCGAGCGCGTGCGGTCGTCCGGCGGAGTCTGCGCGGGGGCGGACCGGGCCGTACGCGCCGGCCGGCGGAACAGCGTGCTCTCCCGGCGCGTCGCCTGCGGCCGTAGCGAAGCCAGCGGGTCGACCGGCTCGGCTGGCTCGGGCTGCTGGGCCGCCGCCTCCCCCGCTTCGCCGCTGCGGAAGGGCCGCGGCAGCGGCGGGGTTGGCTTCGCCGCCTCCGGCTCCGGGATGCGCGGCTGCGTCTCCGCCTCCGGCCCCGGCGCGAGCGGGTCGAACGGCTTCTGGGGCTCAGCCGGGGGTGCGGGCGGTTCGGCAGGCCGGGCGCGGCGCGATTGGGCGTCGCCCGGCGTCGGGGCGAGCGGGTCGAACGGCTGCGCGGGCGCGGCCCGGCGCGCGGGTGCGGATGGTTCGGCAGGCCGGGCGCGGCGGGATTGGGCGTCGCCCGGCGTCGGGGCAAGCGGGTCGAACGGCTGCTGCGGGCGCGCGGGCGGAGTGGCGGCTTGCGCTGGCGGCGTCTGCGGGGCCGAGGGCTGCGACGCCGGCGGCGGTGATGAGGGGCGTTGCGCTGCGGGTGGCGCGGCCTGCTGCGTGCCAGCGGCGCCGAGGTTCGCCAGCCCGCGGCGGGCGGCCTCGTTCGCCGGATTGATGGCGAGCACGCGCTCGAGACACTGCCGGCGATGCGCGACGCTGGTGACCACGCCCGACATCCACAGCCAGGCACGCTCGTTCCGCGGATCGAGCCGTATCGCCTCGCCGAGCAGCGCCTGGGCTCGCGCCCGATCGCCCGCCTTCAGCGCGGCGGCCCCCTGCTCAGTGAGTGCGGCGGATCGCTCCTTCGCTGCTTGATCGCTCATTGGCGTTTCGTCGCTCGCGTGTGGTGAGACGCCGGGGCGTGACGTGGACCGGCGCTATGACGGAGTATAGCACAACCCGGCGCCCGCGGGCGTGTGCGGCGGTCGTGTAGCACCTGCGCCCCACCCGCGAGCGGCCGCTTGCGCTCTGCACCAGCCTACTACGCCGCCGCCCACTGCGCTATGGGAAACAAGTCCCACACCGGCTAGGGGCTCACGTGGCGCCGGCCGGCGCCGCTCTCGTAGATATCGCGCACGATCCCCTCGATCGCCGGCTCCTCGACCGTCAGGTCGCGCACCTGGTAGCTGGCGGCCACCCTGGCGATCAGCGCCGCGGCCGTGGTCGCGCGGCGGTCGAAGCGCAGCCAGACCCGCGGCCCCTCCGTCCGCACAACCTCGGCGCCGGGGACGTCGATGGCCGGCGCCTCGCTGGAGGAGCCGAGGTCCACCACCAGCATGCGCCAGCGGCCGTACTGCTCGCGCAGGGCCTCGAGGTCGCCGTCGTAGATCACGCGCCCGTGATCGATCAGCACCACGCGGCGGCAGAGCCGCTCGATATCGCCGAGGTCGTGGGTGGTGAGGATCACCGTCACGCCGCGCTCGCGGTTGATCTCCTGCAGGAACTGGCGGATGCGCTCGCGCGCGACGACGTCCAGCCCGATCGTCGGCTCGTCGAGGAAGAGGATCGCCGGGTCGTGCAGCAGCGCCGCGGCCAGGTCGGCGCGCATGCGCTGGCCGAGCGACAGCTGGCGCACCGGCGTCTCGAGAAACGGCCCGAGGTCGAGCAGCTCGGTGAAGGCGTCGAGGTTCTCGCGCCAGCGGCGCTCGGGGATGCGGTAGACGTGGCGCAGCAGCTCGAAGGACTCGATCGTCGGCAGGTCCCACCACAGCTGGGTGCGCTGCCCGAAGACGACGCCGATGCGCCGCGCGTGCTCGACGCGCTCGCGGTGCGGCACGCGCCCGTCCACCACGATCCGCCCGCCGCTCGGCACCAGGATGCCGGTCAGCATCTTGAGCGTGGTGGACTTGCCCGCGCCGTTGGGGCCGAGGTAGCCGACCATCTCGCCGGCCGCGAGCGAGAAGCTGACGCCGTCCACCGCGTGGACGCTGCGGTACTCGCGCGCCAGCAGCGTGCGCAGGGCCGCGAGGCGGCCGGAGCGCCGCACCGGGACCAGGAAGGTCTTGCGCAGGTCCTCAACCTCGATCAGCGCCACAAGGCTATCCTCTGCTCCACAGACACTTGCGCCGCTGGGCGGGCTGCCGACGTGGGTCGGGGCGCGGCCCGCAGGCCACCGCAGGCGAAGCGCCCGCCCGTGTGGCGCCTCAGCACAGCGGCGCACATTCTAGCAGCTTCTCGAAGGGAGGCGATCCCCAGAGCAGGCCCCTGCTCCGCCCAGCGGCGCCCGCCTACGTCAGCTCGTGGAGCGCCCGCACCGCCGCGTCGGCGTCCGCGGCCGCGACCACCACGCTGATCGCGCACTCCGACGAGCCCTGGGCGATCGCCACCACGTTGATCTGCTGGGCGGCGAGCGCCCCGAACACCTGCGCCGCCACCCCCGGCGTGTCGCGCATGCCTGAGCCGACCGCCGTGACGATCACCACGTCGTCGCGCGACCAGATCCGGTCGATGTCGCGCCGGGCGATCGCCGGCCCCAGCCCCTGCTCCAGCGCGCCCACCACCTGCGGCGCCGTGCTCGTCGGCACCACGAAGCAGATGCTCTGCTCCGACGAGGCCTGCGAGATCATCAGCACGTTGGCGCCCACGCTCGCCACGGCGCTGAAGGTGCGCGCGGCCACGCCTGGCACGCCCATCATCCCCCGCCCCTCGACGGTGATCAGGCTCATCTCCTTGATCGAAGTGACGGCCTTCACTGGCTTGCCGCCCGCCTCCGCCTCGCGCACCACCAGCGTGCCCGTGTGCGTCGGGTTGAAGGTGTTGCGGATGCGCAGCGGGATGCCGCGCTCCACCACCGGCCGGATCGTCCGCGGGTGCAGCACCTTGGCGCCGAAGTAGGCCAGCTCGCTCATCTCGGCGTAGGAGAGCGTCGGGATGATGCGCGCCTCCGGCACCAGCCGCGGGTCGGACGTCATCACGCCGTCGACATCGGTGTAGATCGCGACCTCGTCGGCGTCTAGGGCCGCGCCGATGATCGCCCCGCTGTAGTCCGAGCCGCCGCGCCCGAGGGTGGTGGCCGCGCCGGACTCGGTGGCGCCGATGAAGCCGGTGACCACCGGCACGACGCCGCGCTCCAGCAGCGGCAGCAGGCGGGCGCGGATGCGCTCGCGCGTCTGCGGGTAGAGCGGCACCGCCCTGCCGAACTCGGCCGTCGTGACGATCAGCTCGGTCGCGTCGATCGCCTCGGCCTCTATCCCGCGCGCCCGCAGCGCCGCGGCCACCAGCGGCGCGCTCATGCGCTCGCCGAGCCCCGAGATCGCGTCCATCGCCCGCGCTGAGACCTCGCCCAGCACCCCGACGCTGCGGCAGAGCAGCGCGTACTCGTCGATCAGCGCCGTGATCCGCCCCCAGACCGCGCGCGCGTCGTCGGTGTCGCCCACGAGCTCGCGCAGCGCCGCGGCGTGCCGCTCGCGCAGATCGGCCGCCGTCGCCATCCCGATGTCGCGGTCGCCGGCGGCGGACCCGGTGGCGCCGCGGATCAGCGCGTCGGTCACGCCGCTCATCGCCGACACCACCACCGCGACGGCGCCCCACGGCTTACGCTGCTCGGCCACGATCGCCGCGAGCGACTTGATCGCCGCCGCGCTGCCCACCGACGTGCCGCCGAATTTCATCACCAGCAGTCCCATGTCGCTTCGCTCCGCTGCTGCCTCAGTCGTCAGCGGCCAGTATCACTGGAACGCGATCACACTGGCCTCGGCTGTGCTGACGATTGACTTCTGACTTCTCACACGAGTGACGGCGCTGCTCACCACCCCAGCCACTTCAGGATCGCCGACATCTCCGCCGGGACGGGGGACGGCGCCGCGAACTGCTCGACGGCCAGCCCGGGGTCCTTCAGGCCGTGGCCGGTCAGCACCGCGACGTAGCGCCCGTCGCGCGGGGCGCGCCCCTGCTCGACGAGCATGCGCAGCCCGGCGACGCCGGCGGCCGAGGCGGGCTCGCAGAACACCCCCTCGTAGCGGGCCAGGTCGCGCCAGGCCGCCAGGATCTGCGCGTCCGAGACGCACTCGATCAGCCCGCCGGACTCGTCGCGGGCCTCGACGGCGTAGCGCCAGCTGGCGGGGTTGCCGATGCGGATGGCCGTCGCCACGGTCTCGGGGCACTCCACCGGCTTGCCGCGCACGATCGGCGCCGCGCCCTCGGCCTGGAAGCCGAACATGCGCGGCGTCCGGTCGATCTTGCCGGCCGCCTTGTAGGCGCGGAAGCCGTGCCAGTACGCGGTGATGTTGCCGGCATTGCCGACCGGCAGGCAGAGCGCGTCCGGCGCCTCGCCGAGCGCGTCCACAATCTCGTAGGCGGCGGTCGCCTGGCCCTCGATGCGGTCGCGGTTCACCGAGTTGACCAGCGTCACCGGATACTTCTCGGACAGCTCGCGCACGATGCGCAGCGCCTCGTCGAAGTTGCCCTCGATCACCAGCAGGCGCGCGCCGTACATCAGCGCCTGGGCCAGCTTCCCGAGCGCGATCTTGCCGGCCGGCACGACGACGATCGCCTCGATCCCGGCCCGCGCGGCGTAGGCGGCGGCGCTCGCCGAGGTGTTGCCGGTGGACGCGCAGATCACCG
This sequence comes from uncultured Roseiflexaceae bacterium, assembly GCA_937974195.1. Taxonomy (GTDB): domain Bacteria; phylum Chloroflexota; class Chloroflexia; order Chloroflexales; family Roseiflexaceae; genus CALJIC01. The sequence goes on from CALJIC010000043.1 coordinate 25,182, forward strand.
AGCGCGCGCCGGCCTCGAGCGCCTTGGCGACCGCCACGACCATGCCGCGGTCCTTGAACGAGCCGGTCGGGTTCATGCCCTCGCACTTCAGATACAGCGCGCCGACGCCGATCGCCTCGGCGAGGCGCGGCGCGGCTACGAGCGGTGTGTTGCCCTCGCCGAGCGTCAGCATCGGCGTCCGCTCAGTCACCGGGAGGAACGCCCGGTAGCGATCCAGCAGCATACAGCCTCCACAGCTCCACAATAAAAAATCGCCCCCGTCCTTTGCAGGAGGGGGCGCATCACGCCTGGCTCGTCATTGACCTTGGCTCCTCCCACGCTCGGAGGCCCCGACGAACGTCGCCGGGGCGCCGGTAGTGGTAGTTGCCATGTCGAAGCTTCTGACGACCATCGCCGTGCTCACGTGAGTGCCAACTTGCGAAACTATAGCGGCTGTGCGCCGGCCTGTCAAGTTGGAGCACCCAAACCGCGCGGGGAGGTGTGGAGGGCCGAGGCCCTCCACGATCCTCATTTCTTCACAGGGCGCGGGTGGCAAGGCCACCGCGTAACCCCTGTAATGCGGTCAGAGCGTGCTTGCGGGCGAGAGGGGTTGCGACCCCTCTCGCGCTCTCCCCCGCCGGAAGGGGCTGTGCAGCCCCTTCCGAACCATCCCCGCAAGCGGTGCCGCCTCCCATAGCCCGCCCGTTGTCATGCCTCAGCACACCAGCCGCACGTCTCAACCGCATTGTCCGTTGCGTTGCAGTCCACCAGGCGTTCGTCTCAACCACACTGGGCGTTGCAGCATATCAAGACCGTGCCTGGGGCACGGGCATCGTTGTGCGTGGGCATGACAACCTGCTGACTAGCGGCGTACGCGTTCCCTTGCGGGTCCAGGGCCGCAGGCCCTGGCGCGGGTGGTGCAGGAGGGCCGGCGCTGGCCCTCCTGCCCGGGTGCAGGGCGGAGCGCCTGCGGAGCACGCCTGGGTGCAGGACGGACCGCCGCGTAACTCCTACAACATGTGGAGGGCGCCGGCGAAGCCAGCGCCCTCCACAATACAGAGGAAGTGAGACTACTCCTCGACGATCAGCGCCGTGACCATGCCGAACATCCCGTGCTCGCCCTCGGCGTGCGAGAGGATGTGGCAGTGGAAGGCCCAGACCCCCGGCTCGGTGCAGTCCACGATCACGTCCCAGCGCTCGCCCGGCGCGACGTTCACCGTGTCGCACAGGTAGGGCTGCGGCAGGTTCCAGCCGTCGCGCGCGAACACCAGCTGCGGCAGGCCGTGCAGGTGCATCGGGTGGATCATCAGCCCTTCGTTCATGTAGCGGAAGCGCACCTTCTGGCCCAGCTTGGCGACGTACTTCTCGGTGGCCGGGAAGCCCTTGCCGTTGAGCGTGAAGCCGCCGTTCTGATCGTTCAGGATGATCGTGTAGTCCAGGTCGTACTCCGGGTCCTGCGCCCGGTTCTTCGGCTCGATGATGAACGCGCCCAGCAGCCCCTTGCCGACCTGCTTGGTCGAGTTGTGGTGCGAGTGGTACATGTGCGAGCCGGGGTTCTTGGCGACGAACTCGTAGGTGAAGGTCTCGCCCGGCTTGATCGGCGGCTGCGTGATGAACGGCACGCCGTCCATGCTGTTCGGCACCATCACGCCGTGCGGGTGCACCGAGGTGCTCTCGGGCAGCTCGTTCTTGACCACCAGCCGGACGGTGTCGCCCTCGGTGACGCGGATCTCGGGGCCGGGCATGGTGCCGTTGTAGGTCCAGGCCTTGACGACGTTGCCGGGCGCCACCTCCCAGTCGACGACCTTGCAGGTCAGCTCGAACACCTTGACGTCGCCGTCCATGCGCGGCTCCAGCGGCCGGCCGCCGTACGGCGTATCGATGCCCTGGACGAAGAGCTTGACCCCCTCCTCGTGCATCGCGTCCATCTCGTCGGGGGTCATCCCGCCCGGCGACGGCTGCGGGTCCTCCGACTGAGCCTGCGCCGGGGCGCTGGTCGACGCGCCTGCCCGGTTGCCGCACGCAGTCAGCAGCCCGCCGACCACCGGTACGCCGACGCCCAGCGAGGCGCCCTTAAGAAACCCTCGTCGCGTGACGCGCGTCTGCTCTCGTGTGTTGCTGCTCATGGCGTCTGAGTTTTCCTCCGCATTAAGCTGCGCTCATCATTACGGGTTGCTCGGAGAGGCGAAGTCTCCCCGAAGTCTCCACCTTCCGCAGCCGCGCGGCTGAAGAAGGGGATCTTTGGAGGGTCGCTGGCCCTCCGAACCTCCCTGCGAGGGAGGGTGGTCGTGCCGACCGCCTGGAGGGGTTTGGGGAGGCGAAGCCTCCCCAGGAGCTCCCCTTTTCCACCGCAGAGCGGCGGAGCGTTTAGTCTGTGGCGCGGGCCCGCCCAGCCTCCCGGCGGCAAGCGGCCCCGGCGGGCCAGCGGCGCTCCAGACTTCACTGCGCCACATCATAGTGGCCGCAGGCCCCTTTGAGAGAGAAGCGACAACAATTGTCGGTGAAGGAGCGTCAACCGAACGGGCCACCTGGTGTAGCCGCTGTGCTATAATGCAAGTGGGACAGCCACGCGGGGAGGGGCACATGCGGATCGTCTCTCTGCTCCCAAGCGCGACCGAGATCGTCTGCGCCTTGGGTCTCGAAGATGCCCTGGTCGGCGTGACCCACGAGTGCGACTATCCCGCCGGCGTGCGCGAACTCCCGGTGGTTACGCGCAGCCTGCTCGACCACCACGACTGGCCCTCGGATGAGATCGACCACCACGTCAGCCGCCAGCTGCGCGATGGCCTCAGCCTCTACGAGCTCGATAGCGAGCTGCTGCTCGAACTTCGCCCGGATCTGATCCTGACGCAGTCGCTGTGCGCGGTGTGCGCTGTGAGCTACGGCGCGGTGCAGCGCGTCGTCAGCGACATCACCGACATCTTTGCGCCCGTGGCACCACGTGTGCTCACACTTGAGCCGGGCACGCTCGCCGATGTGCTGCAGACGTTCGTCGCCGTGGGCGCGGCGGCCGGCGTGGAGCAGCGGGCGGAGCGGCTGGTGGCGGAGGTGCAGGCTCGCATCGAGCGCGTGCGCGAGCGCGTGCAGCAGGCGCGCACGCGGCCGCGGGTGGCCTTCCTCGAGTGGCTCGACCCGGCGTTTGGCCCGGGGCACTGGATGCCGGAGCTGGTCGAGCTCGCCGGCGGGAAGCCCGGGCTCGGGCGCGCGGGCGCGGCGTCGCGCCACGTCCCGTGGGACGACGTGATCGCCTTTGCGCCGGAGGTGATCGTCGTCGCGCCGTGTGGCTTCGGGGTGCAGCGCGCGCTCAAGGAGGCGGCGGAGGTGCTGCCGCGCCGCCACGCGTGGGGCGCGCTGCCGGCCGTCAGGCGCGGGTGCGTCTACGTGGCCGACGGCAGCGCGTACTTCAGCCGCCCGGGGCCGCGGATCGCCGAGAGCCTCGAGCTGCTCGCGGAGCTGGTGCACCCCGAGCTGTGCGACGGGTGGGGGCCGGCGGGCGCGTGGCAGCGTCTCGTGCCCCAGGCGGTTGTGGCGGATACATAGGTTAGGTAATGGATGGGACAGAGCTGCAGGCGGCGCATCGATCCGGATCGGCGCTCGATACTGTCCCCTAGGAGATAGAGCCCATGGCCCAGCACGAACCGACGATCTCCAGCATCCTGCTGGAGCTGGCGGAGCAGTACAGCGGCGTCGTCGCCGAGCGCGAGATCCTCGACCGGGTGCTCGCGCGGCGGCCGAGCCGAGCCAAAGATCCGTACGCCAGCATCCGCGAGAAGCTGCGCTTCGAGGCGACCGCGGTCGGGTGGGTGCGCCTCGGCGGCGGCGAGCTCGTGCCGCTGCGGGTGGTGCTCGAGGGCCTGCGCTTCCGCGTGATCCCCAGCGAGGAGGAGATAGAGGGCGACATGCTGCTGCGCGTGCGCCTCGCCCCGTTCGCCCCGCTCTACCGGCGCGACCTGCGCCTCGAGGACGCCTCGGGGCGCGCGATCCCGCTGCGCGAGGTCGCGCTGGCGCTCGGCGAGGGGCTGTTCGGCCCGGCGAGCGCGCCCGCCCTGTCGCTCGGCGGCTGGTACCGCCGCACTGGCTTCCACGCCGGGGACAGCATCCTGGTGTCGATCACGCGCGCGACGCCGCTCACCATGCGCTTCGAGCGCGAGCCGGCCGCCGCCTTCCGCCTCGACGATGTCCTGGCGCAGGACCGCGAGCTGCTCGACGCCATCGCCGAGCACACGGCGCGCGGCCGCAGCGAGGCGGTCTCCCCGGAGGAGAGCCTGCTGCCGATCTACGCCCGCGCCCCCTGGCGCACCGGCTACCCCGGCCGCCCGTGGCGCGACCTGGTGGCGAGCGACCCGCGGCTGCGCCTGGTGGACGGCCTGTTCATCTCGGCCACCGGCTTCCAGCGCGGGCCGCACTGGCTCGGCCCGGGCGCGGAGGAGGCCGCGGCCAGCGAGCTGCTCGACGCGATCGCCAGCCTGCAGGAGCAGATGCTCGCCAGCCGGCGCGCCGCCGCCGCCCGCGAGCTGTGGAACGGCACGGCCCAGCGCGCCTCCACCGCGCGCGTCATCCCCGGCGGCCAGTCCGGCACCCCGACCGTGGTGTACCTCGAGCCGGTGAACGCGCTCGAGGACCACACCGCCCACATCGAGGAGCGGCTGGCGCGCGGCGGGTACGACGAGGAGGGCTGGAGCGACGCGTTCGCCGACGCGCCGGACTACGAGCCGGAGAACGCCTACGGGCAGGGCTTCGACGAGGACGACGAGGACTTCGACGACGACGAGTTCGAGGACGACCCGCTGTTCGAGATCGACGACATCGACGACATGCGCGAGTTCATGGAGCAGAACCCTGGGCTGGCCGAGGCGGCCCAGAAGCTCATGGCCGCGCTCACGCCGGATGAGGTCGATCGCCTGCAGCGCGCCGACGCGCCCGAGGAGGTGCAGAACATCCTCGCCGCGCGCTTCCACAAGCTGCTGCCGCACGAGCCGTCGCTCTTCGCGACGCTGGTGCCCTACACCCCCGACGACGAGGAGGAGGGCGACACCAGCCTCGGGCTGGTCGGCGACGTGCTCTTCGACGACGAGGACGATGACGACGAGTGGGACGACCCGCTGGACGGCGGGCGCTGGCGGTCGGACGAGCTGGGCGACGAGCCCTCCCCGGCGGAGGCGGCGCTCGAGCGCAGCAACGAGCTGATGGAGCGCTTCTACCAGCACCTGATCCTGCAGGGCAAGAGCGAGGCGACGGCCGCCAACCGCACCGGCGACCTGTGGGTCTACGCCGACTTCCTGGCGAACTACTACAACCGCAGCCTGGACGAAGGGGACTACGCGACGCTCGACGAGTGTCTGTTCTTCTTCTACCCGCGCAAGATCCTCAACAGCTCGCCGCGCGCCGCGCGCGAGATGTGCACGTCGATCAAGCAGTTCTACGCCTTCCTGCGCGCCGAGGGCGTGGCGGACGACGCGTTCGCGCGCGAGATGTGGCGCCGCCGCGACCAGGCCGCCCAAGTCGTCGAGCTGTACCAGCGGATCGACGGCGAGTCGCCGCAGTTCGAGCGGCTCTTCGCCAGGCTGTTCGCCCCGTACACCGCCTGATGATCGGAGACGGCGAGGGGCGGAGCGCGCTCCGCCCCTCGCAGATCCCAGATTGTAGGTTGTCCTCAGCGACAGCCTCAGTCTGCCGTCCGCGAGCCGTTGGGCGGGCTGCAGCGCCGCCTGCCGCCCGCGCCGTCCGCACTCTGCAATTTCCAACATCTGCCGATGATCACATACACGGTCTCCATGCCCGAGCCGCACACGCACCTGTACCACGTGCAGGTCGACATCCCCGATGTGGCCGGGCGCACGCTCGATGTCTGCCTCCCAGTGTGGACCCCCGGCTCCTACATGGTCCGCGAGTACGCCCGGCACGTCCAGCGGTTCGAGGCCCGGGCGGGCGGCCGCGCGCTCTCCTGGCGCAAGATCGACAAGTCCACCTGGCGGGTGGAGAGCGGCGGCGCGGAGAGCGTGACGGTCAGCTACCAGGTGTACGCCTTCGAGCTCACGGTGCGCACCAGCCACCTCGACGGCACGCACGCGTACTTCAACCCGGCGTCGATCTGCATGTATGTGCCCGGCCGCACCGCCGAGCCGCTCACCATCCACGTCGTCACCCCCGACGGGTGGCGCGTCACCACCGGGCTGGACCTGGTCGCCGAGGAGTCCGGCACGGTCAACCAGCTCACCGGCACGATCCAGGGCTCGTCGTTCTTCGTCCGGCGGCACACCTTCGAGGCCGAGGACTACGACCACCTGGTGGACTCGCCGTTCGAGTGCGGCACGCACCGGCTGCTGACCTTCGAGGTGGACGGCATCCCGCACGAGATCGCGATCTGGGGGCACGGCAACGAGGACGAGGCCCAGCTGCTGGAGGACACGCGGCGGATCGTGGAGGCGGCGCGCGACCTGTTCGGGGAGCTGCCCTACAAGCGCTACGTCTTCATCCTGCACCTGGTGGACGGCCAGTACGGCGGGCTGGAGCACCGCAACAGCGTCTCGAACATCTACCCGCGCTGGGAGTTCCGGCCGCGCAGGAGCTACGAGCGCTTCCTCGGCCTCACCTCGCACGAGTTCTACCACGTCTGGAACGTCAAGCGCATCCGGCCCGCGACGCTCGGCCCGTTCGACTACAGCCGCGAGAACTACACCCGCCAGCTGTGGGTCGCCGAGGGGATCACCAGCTACTACGACAACCTGATCCTGGTGCGGGCCGGGCTGGCCACGCCGGAGCGCTACCTGGAGTGGCTCGCCGATGACATCAAGGCGCTCCAGAGCCAGCCCGGCCGCGCGCTGCAGAGCCTGGAGCAGAGCAGCTTCGACACCTGGATCAAGCTCTACCGGCCGGACGAGAACAGCGCCAACTCGAGCATCTCGTACTACCTGAAGGGCAGCCTGGTGGCGCTGCTGCTGGACATGGAGATCCGCAACCAGAGCGGCGGCGCGCGCTCGCTGGACGACGTGATGCGCTACCTGTACGGGCAGTACCGCGAGGACGGCGCCGGCTTCCCCGAGGAGCACGGCTTCCTGGCCGCCGTCGAGTCGGTCGCCGGCGAGGCCGGCGGCCTGTACCGCGACCTGTTCGAGCGCTATGTGGCCGGCGCCGAGGAGCTGGACTACGACCGCGCGCTGGGCATGGCCGGGCTGCGGCTGGAGTGGAGCCACTCGGACGCGCAGAACGGCGCCGCGCCCGCCTGGCACGGGCTGCGCCTGAAGACCGACCACGGCCGCCTCAAGGTCCAGGCGGTGCGCGCCGACGGCCCGGCGTACACGGCGGGGATCTACGCCGGCGACGAGATCATCGCGCTCGACGGCGTGCGGGTGGACGAGGAGCGGCTCAAGGCGCGTATCTCCGAGCGCCAGCCCGGCGACACGGTCACGTTCAGCCTGTTCCGCCGCGACGACCTGCTGCACGTGCCGCTGACCCTCGCGCCCGCCCCGCCCGACACGCTGAAGATCGTCCCGGTCGAGAACCCGACCGACGAGCAGCGGCGGGTGTATGAGTCGTGGCTCGGCTCCGCGCTCCCGTGATCCGGGGGGCGCGCCCAGACAGTTGAAAGGATGCGGTTTGTGACTCAGCTCATTGACCTCACCATCTCTGAGGCCGCGGAGCTGCTGCGCACGCGCGCGCTCGGGCCGGTGGAGCTGGCGCAGGCGCACCTGGAGCGCATCGAGGCGCTCGACGGCCGCCTGAACTGCTTCATCACCCGCACGCCCGAGCTGGCGCTCGAGCAGGCGCGCGCCGCCGAGGCGGAGATCGGCGCCGGCCGCTACCGCGGCCCGCTCCACGGCATCCCGCTGGCGCTGAAGGACCTGTACTACACCAAGGGCATCCGCACCACCGCCGGCTCCGCGTTCCTCTCCGACTTTGTGCCGGAGGAGGACGCGGTGGCGGTCCAGCGGCTCGCGGCGGCCGGCGCGGTGATGCTCGGCAAGCTCAACATGCACGAGTGGGCGCTGGGGCTCACCAATGAGAACCCGCACTACGGCGCGGTCCGCAACCCGTGGGACCTGGAGCGCGCGCCGGGCGGATCGTCGGGCGGCTCCGGCGCGGCGCTCGCGGCCGGCATGTGCATGGGCTCGCTCGGCAGCGACACCGGCGGCTCGATCCGCGTCCCGGCCGCGCTGTGCGGCGTGACCGGGCTGAAGCCGACCTTCGGGCGGGTCAGCGCGCGCGGTGTGGTGCCGCTGAGCTGGAACCTGGACCACTGCGGCCCGCTCGGCCGCAGCGTGCGCGACGTCGCGCTGCTGCTGCAGGCGATCGCCGGCTACGACCCGGACGACCCGTACTCGGCCGATGTGCCGGTGGACGACTACCTGGCGGGGATCGAGCAGGGGGTGCGCGGGCTGCGCGTCGGCCTGGTGGCGGCCGGCGCCTACCTGGACGCCGCCGACGCCGAGGTGCTGGCGGCGGTGCGCGCGGCCGCGGCGACGTTCGAGTCGCTCGGCGCCCGCGTCGAGGAGGTCGACCTCTCCGACGCGCTGGAGGCGGCGCAGATGAACGCGCTCATGGTCACGAGCGATGCCGCCGCCTACCACCAGGAGCGGCTGCGCGACGCGCCCGAGCGCTTCGGCGAGGACGTGCGGGCGCGGATGCTGCGCGGCGCGGCGTACACCTCGACCGAGTACATCCTGGCCCGCCGGACGCAGACGCTGTGGCGGCGGCGGCTCGAGCGGCTGTTCGAGCGCTTCGACCTGCTGGCGCTGCCGGCGACCCCGGTGCCGGCGCCGCGCCTCGGCGCCGACGCGATCGAGGCGGCCCGGAGCCTGACCCGCTTCACCGGCCCGTTCAATCTGGCGGGCGTCCCGGCGCTGGCGCTGCCGTGTGGATTCACGTCCGGTGCCGGCGGCGCGCCGCTGCCGATCGGGCTGCAGCTCGTGGCGCGCCACTGGGCCGAGGGGCTGCTGCTGCGCGCGGGGCACGCCTACGAGCAGGCGACCGAGTGGCACCGCCGGCGCCCAGCGCTGGCCTGAGCGGCGGGCAAAGCATAAAAAGGCGCTGGCCTGGGAGCGAAACTCCCAGGCCAGCGCCCTTTTCGTGCTATTCAGTCGTCGGCGTAGGGGCCCGATTCAGGGCAGTCGCCGCCAGGTGCGTCGGTGGGCAGGTCGTCGTAGTTCATGGCGCCACTCCTGTCTGCTCATCTCTTCTCCTGAGCGCAGTCTAGTGGCGGCGCGCTTCTACGACCAAGCCTCGTACATTACAGCTTCATACAGTTCGCGTGGGCGGCGTCCTCCGTTCGCCAGGGCGCGGCGGGGAGGGCGAGGCGGCTACGACTTCTGCTGGATGTAGCGGGCGACCTCGAGCACCTCTTCGAGATCCGGCGAGCGCACGATGTAGCCGTAATCGCCCATCGCGCGGTGGAACACCTGGGCCATGGGCTGGTGGTGGATGATGCGGCTGCCGTAGCGCTCGAGCACCTGCTCGTGGCTGTGGGCGTAGGCCTTGGAGCCCTTGCGCCCGACGTAGCACGCGTGGTACGGCCAGTCGAACGTCGAGTCGAAGCGGTTGTTGACGACGACGTTGGCCCACTCGTAGTACAGGTCGATGTCGTTGGCGTAGTTGAACAGGTCGAGCGAGAGGCCGCCCGGCGGGCGCATGTTGACCTCGAGGGCGATGAGCCGGCCGTCGGGCGTGCGGAAGAACTCGAAGTGGAAGAAGCGCTCGCGGACGCCGAAGGCGCGGATGATGTTGCGCCCGGCGTGCTCGAGGTCGGGCGGGATCTCGCGCTGCGTGTAGTAGTAGACGTCGTCGTCCTCGTTGACCACCTCCATCACGCCGCGGCTGTACTGCATCGAGGTGTAGAACACCGGCTCGCCGCTGCGGTCGGTGAGGCCGTCGAAGGTCTGGATGACGCCCTGGACATACTCCTCGAGCATGTAGCCGACGAGCGACCTGTCCAGGAACTCGTCGAGCTCCTGGCGGTTGGTGATCTTGTACGTCCGGTTGGCGCCGACGCCGATGTCCGGCTTGGCGACGACCGGGTAGCCGACTTCGGCGACGAACCGGCGGGCCTGGGCGGGCGACTTGACCACCGCGCCGCGGGCGACGGCGACCTTGGCGCGGGCGAACAGGCGCTTCATCTCCGACTTGCGCTTGATGCTGGGGAGGTCGGCGAGCTTGAAGCCGTCGACGTTGAAGTCGGTGCGCAGGCGCGCCTCGGTCTCCAGCCAGTGCTCGTTGAGCGAGTCGATCCGGTCGATCTTGCCGTAGCGGTGGGTGAAGTAGCCGACGGCGCGCAGCACCTCGTCGTAGTGGTGGAGGTCGGAGACGTAGTAGTACTCGGCTAGGGCGTCGCGCAGCGCGGGGGTGAGCGAGTCGTAGGGCTGGTCCGAGATGCCCAGCACAGTGGCGCCGAGCGCGCGCAGGCGGCCGCAGAAGTGCTCGTAGTTGGGCGGAAAGTTCGGCGAGAGAAAGACGACGTTCATACCAGTGCTGTGTGCTGCACGCCGCGGGCGTGCGCCGAAGTGTTGCGCCTCTATAATACACGCTTTTCGGGCGCCGCCCACGCGCCGCCGGCGCTGCGCTCCTCCGCGGGCGCGAACTCGATCTCGGCGACGAGCGCGCCCTTTTGGGAGACGACGCTGATCCCGGCGACGCGGTGGGGAGGCGAAGCCTCCACAATCCGAATGGCGCCAGTTCCAGTACTGAGTGTGCCGGGCGCTGGCACGCGGCGTGCATACCTTTGCGCATTCCGCTGAGAGATGGAGGGAGCGATGCCGAAGAAGAAGCGCACCAACGCGCCGGACATGGGCGTCGATGAGGAGCGCCAGGCCGGGCGCAAGGACGCCGGCGCGGGCAACGAGCGGACCGGCGCGGTGGACGGGCTGGGCGGCGCCGGGGGGTCGTCTGGAGCGGGCAGCATCCGGGCCAAGGCGCGCACCGTCGGCGATCTCTCCGGGCTCGACCAGCGCCACGGGGTCGAGACCCCGCCGATGCCGGGCGCGGTCGGGCGCGGGGCTGGCCGCAGGAACATCGAGAACGACGGCGGGCTGTCGGGCCAGACCCGCGGCGACGACAACGAGAGCATCCCCAACCAGGAGGGCGGCGAGTAGCGCGGCGGGAAGCCGTGACGCGCGGCTGGCTCGACCGTTCATACCCACAAGGCAGTCGTGGAGGGTGCAGACCCTCCACGATCCTTTGCCCTCGCCGCTGCGCGCGATACCGGCGGCGGAAACGTTCTCGGGTGGAAGAAATCCCCTCGCGCTGCCGCTCTTGCGGCCGCCGGGCGCCGTTGGGGACCCCTAGGGCAGCCGAGCGAGCGCCCAGACGCCCGCTGCCTGGCACAGGATCTGCAACGCCGCGTATGCCGAAGCGCCCGTGAGTCCCTTATACTGCCATCGCGGGAGGAAGCTCGATTTCGGTGTGGTGAAACACCCGCCACGTCGCTGCACGCCTGCGCCGCCTAGAGCGGCGGAAGAAGGGAACAGAGAGCGTAAAGAATGAGATCAGAAGGACCCTCTCCGGCGATCCTGGCCTTGGGAACCGCAGTGCCGCGCTACCGCGTGCCGCAGGCGGCGCTGTGCGAGTGGCTGGTGGAGGCGCTGGCGGACCAGCCGGCGCTCGCGCGCTGGCTGCGCTCGCTCTACCGGCTGTCCGGGATCGAGACCCGCTACTCGTGCCTGCCGGACGCCTCGCGCCCGCCGTCCGAGTCGCGCTTCGTCCCGACCCGGCCGGTCGCGGAGGCCCCGACCACCGCCGAGCGCATGGCGATCTACGAGCGCGAGGCGGTGGAGATCGGCGCCGCCGCGGCGCGCCGCGCGCTCGCCGAGTACGCCGGGTGCTCCGAGGAGGACGTGGCCGGGCCGGCGGCGGAGATCACCCACCTGATCGCCGTGAGCTGCACCGGCTTCTTCGCGCCCGGCCTGGACATCGCGATCGCCGGCCAGATCGGGCTGCGGCCGGGCGTCGAGCGGTCGATCGTCGGCTTCATGGGCTGCTCCGCGGCGTTCAACGCCATGCGCCTGGCCGCCGAGATCGTCCGGTCGCGGCCGGGGGCGCGCGTGCTGGTGGTGTGCGCCGAGCTGTGCTCGATCCACGCCCAGCCCCGGCTGGACCGCGTGAACCTCACGGTCACGTCGCTGTTCGCGGACGGCGCGGCGGCGTGCGTGATCGGCGCGGACGAGAGCGGCGGGCGCGAGCGCTTCGTCCTGAACCGCTTCTCCACCACCTACGCCGAGAACACCGCCGACGCGATGAGCTGGCGGATCGGCGACCACGGCTTCCACATGACGCTCTCGCCGCAGGTGCCGCGCATGGTCGGCCAGATCGCGGCCCCGGCGGTTGACCAGCTGCTGGCCGGCAGGCCGCGCCCGCCGCGCTGGGCGATCCACCCGGGCGGGCCGAGCATCGTCGACCAGGTGGCCGAGGCGCTCGGGCTGACGCCGGAGCAGGTGGCGCCGAGCCGCGAGGTGCTGCGGAACTACGGCAACATGTCCTCGCCGACGATCCTGTTCGTGCTCGATGAGCTGCGCCGCCGGATGCGCGAGGAGCAGCCGCCGGCGGCGGAGGATGCGGTGGCGATGGCCTTCGGCCCCGGCCTCGTCGCCGAGATGGCGCACCTGACCTACCTGCCGGCCGGGATCGTCCTGGAGCCCACCGACGGCGCCGCGCAGCGGCGAGGAGAGCGGGTTGCGGCGCCCGTGGCCTGATCTGCGGGCGCGCTCCACGGCCCCCGAGCTGATGGACGACCTGGCGATCGGCGGCCAGGAGCTCACGGGCGCGCTGCGCGAGCTGCGCATCATCAACCGGGTGCTCGGCTCGGCGCGCATCACGCGCGAGGGGGTCGAGCGGCTGTGGCGCGCCGCCGGGCGGCCGCGGCGCCTCAGCATCCTCGATGTCGGCGCCGGGAGCGGCGACGCCGGCCGCGCGCTGCTGCGCTGGGCGGAGCGCGCCGCGGTTGAGATGGACATAACGCTGCTGGACATCAACCCGGCCACCTGCGCCGAGGCCGAGCGCTACTTCGCCGGCGAGCCGCGGGTGCGGGTGCGGCAGGGCGACCTGTTCGACCTCGCGCCCGGCTCAGCCGACATCGTGACTGCGGCGTTCGTGCTGCACCACTTCGAGGACGGGCGCCTGGGAGCGGCGCTGCAGGCGCTCGCGCGGGCGGCGCGCATCGGCGTGGTGGTCAACGACCTACACCGCAGCGCGGTGGCCTGGGTCGCCATCCGCCTCGCGACCGCGGCGCTCTCGCGCAACCGGATGATCCGCCACGACGCCCAGCTCTCGGTGGCGCGCGGGTTCCGCTCGGCGGACCTGCGGCGTCTGCGCGGGCTGCCGGGCCTCGAGCGGCTCAGCTACGCGTGGCGGCCGATGTACCGCTGGCTGGTGCTGATCCCCGGCGCCGGAAGGGACGCGTAGCGCCGGGCCTCCCTCGCCGCAACAGAGATCGTGTATCATGGCAGCAGCTTCGCCGCCGCGCTGCCCGCTCTCCGCGACCCTCTCGCTGCTCCGTCGCTCCGGGGCGCGGCCCGCCACAATAGCGCATCTATGAGAGACATCATCGTGATCGGCGCCGGGCCGGCCGGCAGCAGCCTGGCGCATGCGCTGGCGCGGCGCGGCTGGGACGTGCTGCTGGTCGAGCGCGACACATTCCCGCGGCACAAGGTGTGCGGCGAGTTCCTCTCGCCCGAGTCGCAGGCCAGCCTGAGCGCGCTCGGGCTGCTCGATACCGTCGCGGGCCTCGCGCCCACCACGATGCGCGCGGCCACGCTGACGGCGGCATCCGGCCGCTCGCTGCGCGTCGCGCTCCCCGGCGACGCGTGGGGGGTGAGCCGGTTCGCGCTCGACGCCGCCCTGGCGCGTGCCGCGGAGACGGCCGGCGCGACGCTGCGCACCGCCACGTACGCGCTGGAGATGGAGGTCAGCGAGGTGGGGGCGCGGGTGCGCCTGCGCGCCGGGGGCGAGGTGCGGGTGGAGCACGCCAGGGCGGCCGTCGTGGCCTGCGGGCGCCACCCGGCGCGCGGCCTGCGGGCCCGGCCGCCGCGGGCGGCCCACAAGACGGGCGTCGGCGTGAAGTGCCACATCGCGGGGATAGCCGCCCGGCCGGAGGTCGAGCTCTACCTGTTCGAGGGCGGCTACGCGGGGCTGGCCCCGGTCGGCGGTGGGCTGGTGAACCTGTGCCTGCTCGTCTCGCGCGAGGCGTTCCGGCGCGCCGGAGGGGACCCGCGGGCGGTCATCGCGGCGCTGGGGCGCTGGAACCCGGCGCTCGGCGAGCGGCTGGCCGGCGGCCAGATCGTCAGCGAGACGCTCGTCTCGGTCGCGCCGGTCGACACCGGCGACGAGCCGGCGCCCTGGCACGGCGCCGCGCGGCTGGGCGATGCGGCGGCGATGATCCCGCCGCTGTGCGGCGACGGCATGGCGATGGCGCTGCGCGCGGCGGAGCTGTGCGCGCCGCTGGCGGACGCGCTGCTCGGCGGGCGGATCACGCTCGGCGCGTGGGAGGCGGCCTACCGGAGCGCGTGGCGGCGCGAGTTCGGCCCGCGGCTGCGCGCCGCTCGCGTGCTGCAGGCGGCGCTGGTCCGCCCGCCCCTCGCCGAGCTGTGCCTGCGGGCCGGCGCGCTCGTCCCGCCGCTGGCCCGGGCGGTGGTGCACGCCACCCGCGGCAGGCCCGGCGCCGCTCCGTATAGCTTCTGAAACAACGATACGGCGTCTGCGGAGAGCTGAACCGCCAGAATGTCCTGCTCCAGAGAAGGAAGGCAGAGTGTGGAAGAGCTGCGACCGCAAACCTGGAACGAGCTGATCGATTGCCTCTTCGCCGACAGCTGGCAGGAGCCGCTTCGCCGCCACCGGTCGAACTTCGCGTACCGCGGCATGCCAGATGTCCGCTTCGACCTGCGCACCTCGCTCATGCGGCTCGGCCCGGGCTACGCCGCGCTGGAGAACCACCTGCTGCGCGCCTTCCGGCGCTACGCCCGGCGCTACATCGAGCCGGCCGACTCGCTCTGGAACTGGCTCGCCGTCGCGCAGCACCACGGGCTGCCGACGCGGCTGCTCGACTGGAGCTACTCGCCGTTCGTCGCGCTGCACTTCGCCACCGCGACCCCGTCCCTGATGGATGTGGACGGCGTGATCTGGGCGGCGGACTACGTGGACAGCGCCGAGTACCTGCCCGGGGCGCTGCGCGAGGTGCTCGAGGAGGAGGGCACCAGCGTCTTCACCGCCGAGATGCTCAACGGCGTCGTCGGCAGCCTGCAGGAGCTGCAGGCGCTGGCGGACGAGCCGTTCCCGGTGTTCTTCGAGCCGCCCTCGCTGGACGACCGGATCGTCAACCAGTTCGCGCTCTTCGTGCTCATGTCGTCCCCTCACGCGCGCCTCGACGAGTGGCTCTCGGCGCGGCCGCACATCGCCCGGCGGATCATCCTGCCGGCCAGCCTGAAGTGGGAGGTGCGCGACCGGCTCGACCAGGTGAACATCACCGAGCGGGTGCTCTTCCCCGGGCTCGACGGCCTGTCCGTCTGGCTCACCCGCTACTACCAGCCGCGCCCCGGCGCCACCCCGCTCGAGGAGCCGGATGACGACGGGGCGCACAATGCGGCCCGGCGGACGCCGGGCGCCTAGATCACCCGGTCCTCGATCTCCCACAGGTGATCGAGCACGTGCCAGCCGAGGCGCCGGACGAAGTAGCGCGGGGACCAGATGACGCCGCCGCGCGGCCCGCGGGCCGGCAGCTCGCCGCGGCAGGCGATCGCCAGCGCCTCGAGGACCTCCTGCCGCGTGCGGGCCAGCGCAGCCTCCAGGTCCTCATCATCACGGGCCTTCGACTTCCAGGCGATCCGCGCGAGATAGCCGCGCTCGGCGCCGAGCACGTGGCGCGCGATCGACTCGACGTCGCGCCCGCCGCCGCGCGGCCCCTTGCGCAGCTCCCTGCCCGCGGCAGCGCTGCGCGCCTCGTCGAATGCCCGCCAGTACGCCCGCAGCAGTGTCTGGAAGCGCTCCAGCTCGGCCTCCTCAACCGGCCGGGTGTCGCTCTCCGGCGCCACATCCGGCGCGCCGAAGTCGGTGGTCGCGTTGCCGGTAACGCGCTCGACCACGCGCAGATCGGCGACCTCGGGCGGGGCGCTGAAGGCGAGCCCCGTATCGCGCACGACGCGGGCGTAGCGCGGGCCGGAGTCCACGAGCGCCTGCAGCGCGGCCTCAGGGTCGCGCCCGGCCCGGTTCCATCCGGGCCACTCGATCGCGCCGGCGAACGTCCGCTTGGTCCCGACCTCGAGATACACGTCGATGGTGCGCGGTGGCGCTGCCATGCTCTGCTCCTTTCTCCTGCTGCACCGGGGGAGCGAGGCTGCCCCAGAGCAGTGGAAACAAAGAGTTCCAGGAGGGCCTGTGGCCCTCCCGAATCGTCGCAAGGGGCGTGCCGGGGCAGCGCGGCTGGCGCCTCCAGCAGCCGGCACACATGAAAGATACTCCGGATGGCGTAGATGAGCCCGAGCTAGCAGTACGCGCCGTCCTGGTGTTCGAGCTCCAGCGCGAGCGCGCCGCGCGTGTGACTCGGAGGGCGCGTGGTATCATAGCCCAATCGGGCAGAGAACAGGCAGGTTGATACTATGGCGGACTTCTACATCGGCTGCGCGGTGTGGGGCTACAAGGACTGGGTGGGCGAGCTGTTCCCGCCGGGCAGCAGAAGCGCCGATTTCCTGGCGCTCTACAGCCGCAGAATGACGACTGTAGAGGGCAACACGACGTTCTACGCGGTCCCGAAGCCCGAGGTCGTCCGGCGCTGGGCGGCCGAGACGCCCGAGGGGTTCCGCTTCTGCTTCAAGCTCCCGCGCGACATCAGCCACGAGGGTCCGCTCGCGGCCCAGGCCGAGGCCACGCGCGCCTTCGTCGAGCGGATGTCCGGCCTGGGCGAGCGGCTGGGGCCGTTCTTCCTTCAGCTCCCGCCCGGGTATCGGGCCGATAAGCTGGCCGACCTGGAGCGCTGGCTGGCTGGGTGGCCCGCCGAGCAGCGCGTCGCCGTCGAGGTGCGGCACGACGACTGGTACAGGGAGCCCGCGGAGACGCAGCTCATGGAGCTGCTCGAGCGGCACAGCGCCGGGCGCGTGCTCATGGACGTCCGCCCGCTGGGCGCCGGCCCGCTGCCGGGGGCCGATGAGGACATCCAGCGCGCCCGCGACAACAAGCCGGACGTGCCGCTCCACCCGCTGCGCAGCGGCGGCTTCGCGCTCATCCGGTACATCGGGCACCCGGAGCGCGCGCTCAACGCGCCGTTCCTCGACGAGTGGGCCGAGCGGGTCGCGCAGTGGCTGTCCGAGGGGACGGACGTGTACTTCTTCTGCCACTGCCCGGACGAGCGCCGCTCGCCGGGGCTGTGCCGCGACTTCCAGGCGCGGCTGGAGAAGGTGGCGGATGTGCCGCCGCTGCCGTGGAACGAGCTGGACGGCGGTGAGGTTCAGCAGGAGATGTTGTTCTAGCGCTACAGCCGCGGCTGGGCCTGCAGTAGAAACGTGTGAACAAGCATATGGCGAGGACGAAATTGGCGGGCGAGGCGGTCGCCGCGGTTGAGGGCGCCCCGGCGACCTGGCGCCCCAGGGCTGCGCTGGCGCTGCTGATGGGCTACTTCCTGCTCTTCGGCGTCACGGTCGGCGGCCAGGGGGTGCTGTGGGCGGACATCAAGAGCGCGCTGGCGCTGAGCGACGGGGTGTTCGGCACCTCGCAGATTGTCTCGCCGATGCTGGGGGTGGCGTTCCTGCTCTTCGGCGCGCCGGTGATCGCGCTGCTCGGCAAGAAGCGCCTCGCGCTCGCGGGCCTGCTGGTGCTCGGGCTCTCGTCGCTGGTGCTCGCTGCGGCCGACGGCCTGTGGCCGTTCGTCGGCGCGCTGGTGCTCACCGGCCTCGGCTTCGGCTCGGTCGAGCTGGTGATGAACAGCGCCACGCTCGACTGGGAGCAGGTCACGGGGCGCAATGTGATGAACCTGATGCACGCCGGCTTCAGCGGCGGCGCCGTCGTCGGGTCGCTCGCGGCGGGCGCGCTGCTGCAGTGGGGCTGGGCCTACGCCGCGGTCCTGGCGCTGCTCGCCGCGCTCTGCGGGGTCGCCTTCGCCGCCACGATCCCGGTGCGCTTCCCGCCCGCGGACCCCAGCCCCGGCGCCGGCAGCGGCCCCGCGGCCGCGCTGCGCCTCCTGACCAGCCGCGGCGCCCTGATGCTCCTGGCGCTCCTCGGGCTCCTCGGCGTCATCGGCGAGAGCGTCGCCGGCACCTGGTCGGTGATCTACCTGCGCTCGCTCGGCGCCGAGGCCTTCGTCGGCGGCACGGCCTACGCGCTCTTCAACGGCACGATGTTCGCCGGCCGGCTCCTCAACCAGCCGCTCGTCGCCCGGCTCGGCACGCGCGCCTCGCTGGTGGTCTCCGGAGCGATCCTCGTGGTCAGCGGCGCGCTCCTGATGCTGCCGGCGCAGCTCTGGCTGGCCGTCCTGGCCTTTGCCCTGGTGGGCCTCGGAGTCGCCGGCGTCGTCCCCACCGTGCT
The DNA here is from genome assembly GCA_937974195.1 of uncultured Roseiflexaceae bacterium. Taxonomy (GTDB): domain Bacteria; phylum Chloroflexota; class Chloroflexia; order Chloroflexales; family Roseiflexaceae; genus CALJIC01. The sequence goes on from CALJIC010000043.1 coordinate 43,650, forward strand.
CAGCGCCGCCGCGCGCTACGCCCCCGGGAGCAGCGGCGCGGTGACGGGCGGCATCATGGCGATCTGCTACCTCGGCTTCGTGGTCTGCGCGCCGCTGGTGGGCTGGCTCGCCGAGCTCTTCTCGCTGCAGGCCGCGCTGCTCAGCGTCGGCGTCAGCGGGCTGCTGGTGCTGCTCCTCGTGCGCGCCGTGCCCCGCGGCTGAGGCGCCGCGGCGTCACTCCGGCGGCCTGAGCGCCGCGAGCGCGCCGGCCAGCTCCGGGTGAGCCTGCCAGCGGCCGTCGACGAACACCTGCCGGTCCCACGGGAAGACGATCAGCGCGTCGCTCGTCAGCGCCACCACGTCCGGCGCCGGGCTGGCCCAGCTGTGCGCCACCAGGCTGGCCGAGACGACGTGGCTCGCGCCGACCTCGCGGGCCCGCTGCGCGACGAGCGCCAGCGTCTCGCCTGTGTCCGCCATCTCGTCGACGACGGCGACGCGCTTGCCGGCCACCGCCGCGGGCACGTCCACGATCCACTGCGGCCGCTCGAAGGTGACGACGTCCTGCACGCGGCGCGAGACGCGCACCGGGTACAGGTCGCGGCGCAGGGCGCAGGCCACCGCCGTCGCCGGGAAGAGGCCGGCGCGGGCGATGCCGACCACGGCGTCGATCTGCAGCGCCGCGATCTGCTCGGCCAGCCTGGCCGCGAGCTGGCCGAACCGCTCCCACGAGATCTCGTCGACGCCGCTCCGCTTGGTGTAATCGTAGCTCTGCATTGGTCCCCCGCTCTCTGCCGCCGAGCTGCTCCGGGTGCTGCCCGGATAGCGCGGCCTGGAAGGGCTTCACCGCACCAAGCTCTATGGTACACGATGTGCGCGGCTGTGCTGGCGGCTTCGGCCGGCCGGAGCCCGCTTCTTCCCGCTGCAGCGCGGCAGAGCGCGGGGCGCCGGATCATGGGGCTAGCGAAGGGTTGCCGAACTATGTATAATGGCCGCACGTTCACCAACACACCGCAGAAGTCGAGCCGCCAATGCACCCACCCCGCACCCTGCGCCCGCTCGCCGCCGCTCTGCTGGCGCTCGTTCTCGCTGCCTGCAGCGGTGGAATTCTGCGCCCGCCGGTCCCCGTCGCGCAGGCGCCCAACAGCGCCCCCGCCGCTCCAGCCGCCGAGCAGGCCCCATCGGCGACCAGCGCGCCGGAGCCGACTGACCCGCCGCCGACCAGCGCGCCGGAGCCGACCGCCCCGCCGCCCACAGCGACCCCAGCCTCGCCGACCCCAGCCCCGCCGACCCCGACGCCCGTCCCAATCCCGCCGACGCCAACGCTCGCGCCGCTCTCGGCCGACGAGCGCGCCGCGCTGTTCGACGAGGTCTGGGCGCTGGTGCGCGACCGCTACGTCTACCGCGACTACCGCGGGCTGGACTGGGAGGAGGTGCGGGCCGAGTTCGTGGCGCGCGTGGCCGCCGCCGAGGGCGAGGAGGAGTTCTACGCGCTGCTCGAGGAGCTGATCGACCGCCTCGGTGACGAGCACTCGCGCTTCGACACGCCGCAGGAGGTGGCCGAGGAGGCCGAGCGCTTCAACGGCACCCTGACCTACGCCGGGATCGGGGCGCTGGTGCGCGAGCTGCCCGAGGGCGTCCTGATCACCCGGCTCGCCCGCGGCGGCCCGGCCGAGCTCTCCGGACTCCAGCCGCGCGACCTGATCCTGGCGGTGGACGGCGTGCCGGTCAGCGACACCGTGCGCCTCGGGCCGGAGGGGCCGATCGGGGCCGTGCGCGGCGCCCCGGGCACCACCGTCCGCCTCACCGTGAGCGCGCCAGACGGGCAGGTGCGCGAGGTCGCTATCGTGCGCCAGGTGATCCCCGGCGACGCCTTCCCGCCGGTCGAGGGGCGGCGGCTGTCCGGGACGGACATCGGGCTGGTGGCGATCGAGACCTTCAGCGTCGCCGAGCTGGACGGCCTGGTGCGCGCCGAGCTGGAGCGCCTCGCCGCCGCAGGCCCGCTCGACGGCCTGGTGCTCGATGTGCGCTCCAACGGCGGCGGGCGCATCGACCTGCTGCTCGCGACGCTCGGGCTGCTGGTGGACGGCGGCTCGATCGGCGTCAGCGAGGGCCGGCGCGGCAGCCGCCCGCTCGAGATCCCGCCCGACATGACCCTCCCGCAGCTCGAGGGGGTGCCAGTGGTGGTGCTCATCGGGGAGGACACGGTGAGCGCCGCCGAGATGTTCGCCGCCGGCCTGCAGGCCCTCGGGCGCGCGCAGGTCGTGGGCGTGCCGAGCGCCGGCAACACCGAGAACCTCATCGGCCACGACCTGCCGGACGGCTCGCGGCTCTGGCTGGCCGAGCTGGTGTTTCGCCTGCCGGACGGCACGCTGATCGAGGGGCGCGGCGTCCAGCCCGACCGGCTGGTGGAGGCCGAGTGGTGGCGCTTCTCGCCGGAGGAGGACCCCCAGGTGCTCGCCGCCGTCGAGCTGCTCCAGGCCCACTGATCCACGGAGGGCACGGAGGACACGGAGCGAGGGCACGGAGATCTCGCGATTCCTCCGCGCCCTCCGTGGACGGGAGAACATAGCGCTGATTCCGTGCCCTCCGTGTCCTCCGTGGACTGGTTAGCATCGAGTTTAACATCGTTTCGCTCAAAAACCGATATGCACCTCCGCATCTGGACATACGATAATCTGACGTAGGTACCTGCGCCCACGGCGCGCGTGTGCCGCAGGTCTACGCTGTTATCGGAACCAGAGACAGAGGTGTCCATGCGCGTCGCTCGTACACACACCCCGCACGCCCCATCGCGCATTGCCCGACCCATCCGCCCGCGCGCCGCTCTAGCGGTCGCGCTCGCGCTCGTGCTCGCCGGCATCGCCGGCGCGCTCTACGCTGCCAGCGCCAGCGTCCTCACCGTCAGCCTGGTGCCGGCCGCGAGCGTCCCCGAGGGCACGGTCGCGATCTTCGAGGTGCGCCTCACAGACCCCGTCACCGAAGGTCCGGTGACCGTCGAGGTCACCACGCAGGATGGGAGCGGCCCCACCGGCGCTATCGCCGGCTCCGACTACGTCGCCAAGAGCCAGACCCTGACCTTCGAGCCCGGCGAGACGGTCAAGACCTTCGATGTGACGATCCTCGACGACGCAGAAGACGAGCTCAACGAGACCTTCAGCGTCGTCGCGACCCTCGTCTCCGTCCCGATCGGCGCCACAGTCAACGGCTCGCCCGCTATCGCCGTCGCGGTGATCGCCGACAATGACAGCCCGAACTTCGTTTCGCTGGCCGGGCCGAGCTCACCCGCCCCCGAGAACGGCGTGGCCGAGTTCACGATCACGCTCGACGCCGCCAGCGTGCAGCCGGTCATCTTCAACTACGAGGTGCTGACCGGCCCGGCCCCGTCCGCCACGCCCGGCACGGATACGGCGGTCACCAACGGTACGTGGGCGATCCCGGCCGGCTCGACGAGCGCCACGGTGACTGTCCCGCTCGTCGACGACAACATCCCGGAGGAGGACGAGCACTTCCTCGTCCGCATCACCGGCGCGCAGAACATCGCCAACCCGGCCGACGCGATCGGCCAGCAGGCCCAGGCCACGATCGCAGACAACGATGACGCCTCGCTCTCGATCGCCGACGTCACCGAGCTGGAGAGCGCCGGCACGTTCAACTTCGTCGTGACCCTCTCGCCGGCCAGCGAGCGGACCGTGACGGTGGACTATTCCACGGCGAACGGAACTGCCGTCGCGCCGGACGACTACACCGCCACGAGCGGGACGCTGACCTTCAGCCCCGGCGAGACCCAGAAGACGATCGGAGTGGCCATCGTCGACGACTCGCTTGACGAGGCCGATGAGACCTTCACGGTCAGCCTCTCCAACCCGAGCCAGGCGGTGATCGCCGACGCCGATGCGACCGGCACGATCGTCGACGACGACGACGCGCCGACGGTGAGCTTCACCCTGGCCACCAGCAACGTCGGGGAGGGCGACGGCACTGCTTCAGTCGTCGTGCAGCTCTCGAACGCAAGTGGCCAGGCGGTGACGGTGGACTACGCCACCGCGAACGGAACCGCCGTCGCGCCGGACGACTACACCGCCACGAGCGGGACGCTGACCTTCAGCCCCGGCGAGACCCAGCAGACGATCAGCGTTCCGATCGTCAACGACACGCTTGACGAGGACGACGAGACCTTCAGCATCACGCTCTCGAACCCCTCGGGTGCCACGCTCGGCGGCCAGACCACCCACACCGTCACGATCGACGACGATGACGCCGAGCCGACGGTGAGCTTCGTCTCCTCCACCAGCAACGTCGGGGAGGACGCCGGCACTGCCTCGGTCGTCGTGCAGCTCTCGAGCGCAAGCGGCCAGACGGTGACGGTGGACTACGCCACGGCGAACGGAACTGCCGTCGCGCCGGACGACTACACCGCCACGAGCGGGACGCTGACCTTCGCCCCCG
>CALJIC010000044.1 GCA_937974195.1 uncultured Roseiflexaceae bacterium
TGGCGGCCCAGTCGGCCAGGAAGGGCACCGCCGCGCGGGCCAGCGCGTCGAGGGTGGCCTGGTAGTCGAGCGAGGCCGTCAGCGCCTCGCTCAGCCCGGCCATGAAACGCTCGCGCTCCTCGGCGCGGCGCTGCTCGGTGATCTCGGTGACGAGGACGCCCACGCCGAGGCGGCGCATGCTGCTTGTGCGCACGGGGTAGTAGCTGACCTGCCAGACCCGCGCGAGGCCGGGCCGGGCGCGAGTCTCGCCGGCGATCTCGCGGTTGATCAGGGGCTGGCCGGTCTCGCAGACCTCGAGCAGATGGGGGACCTGCTGGTCGGCCAGGCTGGGCACCACCTCCCAGAGCGTGCGGCCCAGGTGCGCCTCGACCGACAGGCCGTTGATCTCGGCCAGACGCTCGTTGATGCCCCGGTAGCGCAGGTCGGTGTCCACGAAGGCGAAGCCGATCGGCGCCTTGGTGATCAGCGTGTCGAGCAGGGCCAGAGTCTCGTCCTGCTGCTCGATCGTCTGCCTGAGCAGCATGTCGTGGCCCGTCCGCTCGGTCATGTCGGAGATCACGGTCAGCGTGCCCACCACCTGCCCCCCGCGCCTGAGCGGCGCGATCGAGGCCCGCTGCTGCATATGCTCCAGGCCGGCGCCGTTGGGCGGGGCCGGCAGGGGCAGCAGGTAGGCGTGCTCGCGCTGGCGCACGGTCACGGTCGCGCCGCCGAGGGCCCGCTCGTAGTAGCCCTCCAGGCCGCGCGACACCAGCTCGGGGAAGAGCTCGCAGATGGGCTGCCCGGCCGCCTGCTCGGCGGCGAGGCCGCTCCGCTCGACGAGCCAGGGGTTCCAGTAGCGGACCCGCAGGGCGCTGTCGCACATGATCAACCCGAGGGGCAGGGCCTCGCCGAGCCACGGTGGCAGCACGCTCTCCCAGTCGACGATGGTCATCGGCTCCTCTCTCTGCACATCCGCTCGCGCTCATTCTGCAAGTCGTGTGCCGGAGGCGCCGCGGGGCCGCTGGCACATAATCTGCTAAGGTAGCGGCAGAACGAGGCGCCCCAGGGCGCCCCACCGAGCATCGGCAGCGACAGCCCCTCACGGCGAACGCTGCTGGTCCAAGCGCCACGAGAATGGGTTATGTACAGCCAACAAGAGCGCCAGACCGGGCCGCGCCCGGCTGATATTTTGATCGTCGATGACCACCGCGAGATCACGGACATGGTCGCCGACGCCCTGATCGACGAGGGCTACCGGGTGCGCGTCGCCCACGATGGCCTGGCCGCCCTGCGCGAGATCAGGCGCCATCCGCCCGACCTGCTCCTGCTCGACGTGGCCATGCCGGTGATGAGCGGCGACCAGCTGCTCGCCCGGCTGCGCCGCGAGGGCGGCGAGCGGCCCCCCGTGATCCTGATGACCGCCGACCGCAGCCCCGAGCGCTTCCGGGCCCTCGGCGCCGAGCGCATCCTGCGCAAGCCGTTCGACCTGGCCGCCCTGCTGCAGGCGGTGGCCGGCTGCACGGCCCGCCCCCGGCTGCCCGCTGGCGACGGGCTGCGCCTCCAGGAGCGCGAGGCGAGGCTTTAGACGCAGCGCGAAGGGTGGAGGGACGACCCTCCACCCTTCGCTTTTTACCGGGGCGTCGCCGGCGACTCGCGCCGGCCGCCTACTTCAGCATGCACTGCGCGAGCGTCTTCTGGACGCCGATGATGTCGGTGCTGCGCTTGAACTCGCGCTGGATGGGCACGGGGTTGCTCGAGACGTAGATCTTCAGCTCGGCGTCGCCGTCGAAGGTGCCCGCGGTCTCGACGGAGAAGTGGCTGATCGACTTGTACGGGATCGAGTGGTACTCCGCCTTCTTGCCGGTCAGGCCCTGCTTGTCGATGAGGATCAGGCGCTTGTCGGTGAAGATGAACAGGTCGCGGAGCACACGGAACGCCCGCATGAGCTGCTCGCCCTCGGCGAGGAGCGCATCCATCTCCCGCTGCAGCGTCTTGACGTCGACCTCAGATGCGTTGCCGAACAGCCCCTGGAGCATCGTGACCTCCTGACATTCGTCGCTACGGCCTGCGCCGCCCAGTATAGAGGAGCGCGCGGCGGCTTGTCGAGCGACGGGCCGCGCGCAGAATGGCGGAGGGCCGTCCTCCGCCATTCTTATGAAAAGTTATACGCGCGCCTAGCGGACGACAGTGGGCGCCTCGGCCGGCTCTGTCCGGGCGCGCAGGTAGACCAGCTGGGCCACCTTGGCACCGATCCAGGCGAAGAGGTAGTAGATCGCGATCGCCACCAGGTTCGAGGCGTCGAAGATATGCACGCCGAGCTGGGGGTCGCGCCCCGGCCCGAAGAGGTCGCGGAACGGCAGCACGAACGGGAAGGTGATCCCGTAGATGAAGCTCGCGAAGCCGTTGAGCGGGTCCGCCCCGAAGAGCTCCAGCAGGAAGCGGATGAAGATAAAGATCGCGATGATGTGGACGATGGTGTAGACCACGCGCCGCGCCCGCACGTAGCGCCGGCGCTCGATCGTCGCCGCCGAGGGCACCACCACCGTGGTCTCCTCGATCTGAGTGGTGCTCGCCTGGCCGTCGGTGATGACGCGCTGCTCCTTGATCACGCGCTCGGCGTCAGTCGTCGGGTCGCTCGTGGCCTCCACCGCGGCGTCGGGCGCAGGAGGATTCTCGCTCATACTCAACCTCCGTTGGCGCGCTGTCGGTACTGGGGGGCGCGCCCTGCCCACGCGATTGCATCTTCTGTGCCACGCCGCCGGCGAGCCGTGGCACGCATCTTGCCATAGATATTTTGTGTCAATGAATGATCGTGCAGGAGGCCGCCCCGCGCGGCCAGCCAGGCTCCCCAGTCTCCCCCCATGGAGCCCCGTGTGCTACGATAGGGGGAAGGCGTCCGAGCGGCATCGCTCCGCCTGAGCGGGAAAGAGTGTAGCTATGTTCGACATGTCGATGGCGCCCGAGATGGGCATGCGGGTCACCCCCGCCCTGCTCAACCTAGCCCAGCTTCTGGCGCTGCCAAGCCTCGACCTGAACCAGCTCGTCCAGCAGGAGCTGGCGGAGAACCCCGCGCTGGAGGAGGTCGAGACCTACGAGGCTAGCTGCGCCCGCTGCGGCTCGGTGGTGATCGACGGACTCTGCGTGCAGTGCGCCAGCGGCGACGCGATCAGCGAGGGCCCGCCCCCGCGCCGCGAGGAGGAGGTGGACCCCCTGCTCTTCGTCGCCGCGCCGCGCAGCCTGACCGAGTCCCTGCTCGACGACCTCTACGCCAGCCTGCCGACGGCCGACCAGCCGATCGCCCTGGCCCTGGTCGGCAACCTCGACGAGCGGGGCTTCCTGCCCGACGGGCCCGAGGTGATCGCCGACATGCTCGGCCTGCCCCTCGAGCGCGTCCTGGCCGTGCTCGCCCGCCTGCGCGAGCTCGGCCCCCCCGGCATCGCCACGCGCGACACCCAGGAGTGCCTGCTGGTCCAGATCGACGCGCTGGCCGCCCAGGGCGTCACCTGCCCCCACGCCCGCGAGATCATCGCCGACCACTTCGAGGACCTGGGCGCCGGCCGCTTCAAGCAGATCGCGCGCCAGCTCCACATCAGCGCGGAGGAGGTCGACGCCGCGCGGGCCTTCATCCGCAAGCACCTCTGGCCCTTCCCGGCGCAGGCCGCTATGCCCGACGCCTCGCCGCCGCAGCGCACGCGCTACCGCACCGCCGACATCGCCATCATCCGCCGCGACGAGCAGTTCGTCGTCGATGTGCTCCACTCGCCCCGCCGCGTGCTGCGCCTCAACCCGCTCTACCAGGACCTCGCGCGCCACGCCTCGACCCTGCCCGATGACGAGCGCGCCCACGTCCAGGAGTACATCGCCCGCGCCAGGGTCTTCCTGACCAACCTGCGCCAGCGCGAGTCGACGCTCCAGCGCATCGGCGAGGCGGTCGTGGCGCGCCAGGAGGCCTTCCTGCTCCACGGCGTGCGCCACCTCGTGCCGATGACCAGGGCGGAGATCGCGGCCGAGCTGGGCGTGCACGAGTCGACGGTCAGCCGGGCCACCGCCGATAAGACGGCCCTGCTGCCCAACGGCACGCTGCTGCCGATGAGCGAGTTCTTCGTCGCCGCCCGCGGCGTCCAGGACGTGCTGCGCGAGCTGATCGCCAACGAGCCACGCCCGCTCAGCGATGAGGAGCTGGCCCGCCTGCTGAGCGAGCAGGGCTACCCGATCGCCCGCCGCACCGTGGCCAAGTACCGCGACCTGATGAAGATCCCGCCGTCGCATCTGCGCTGAGGCGCGAGGGCGACGGCCAGACTCACACGTGGAAGCTCACCAGCTCGAGCAGCCGGTCGAGGGTGAAGGGCTTCCTGAGGATGGCCGTCGCCCCTTCGTCGAGGTACCGCTCGGCGTTGGTGCTGGCCGTGGTCACGATCACCGGCAGCCCGTCGAAGCCACTCTGGCGCAGCTCGCGCAGCACCGTGTCGCCGGTCATCACCGGCAGGCCAATATCGAGCAGCACGAGGTCGGGCTCCTGGCGACGAATGTCGAGCAGGGCGCTCGCCCCATCGTGACAGACCCGCACGCGGTACCCCTCCTCGCTGAGCACCTCTGAGACAAAATCGGTGATGGAGCGCTCGTCGTCCACCACGAGGATCAACGCCACGTCCAGGCCTTTCCCGTCCCCCCACTAGGACGACAATCGCTCTGGGCACAAATGTGCACGGAAAGCACGGGGCTCCGACGAGAGGGCGCGCACGGGCCGCCGACGCGCCGCGCCTGATCGCCCGCCGCCGCAAGATCTGTGCCAGGAGAATCCTGACAGGCGGCGCGATCGCGCCGCCTTCTGCTACACCCGGTCATACATGCTTGTTATACTCCCGGTATGTCGATGTCTGCCTGGGCCGTAACCTCCTTTCTACACCGCCGAGGAGCAACGCATGCCTGAGTCACCTGAAGCCACGAAACCGCCCCCCAATCGCCAAACAACCCTGCTGATCGCCCTGCTGGGTCTGGCCCTGGCGGCCGTCGGCTGGTTCGCCTACCAGAACCTGTCTGGCGCCCCGGCGGCCGCGGAGGCCGACGCCACCCCGGCGCCTTGGCCGACCCTCCCCGCGACCGTGACGCCGCTGCCGTCGGCCCCGCCCGCGACCCCGGTCCCTACGCCGACCCCGCTGCCGACACCCGTCGTGGAGCAGATCGCCGAGCTGGCGACGCTGGCGCACACCTTCGAGGTGGTCCAGGAGGCCACCCCGGAGCCTAACACATCGCTGTGGAAGAAGATCTGGCAGCTCGCGCCCGGCGAGGATCGGGTCATCCTGGCGACCACCTGGAAGGCCCGCTACGGGGTGCGACTCGACGACGCGGGCGCGCTGCAGTTCGACCGCGACGAGCAGTCGATCACCCTCACTATCCCGCCGGTCGAGGTGCTCAGCGTGGAGCAGATCGGTGAGACGCGCCTGCTCCTCCTCAGCAAGCAGGTTGGGCACACGGAGACCGCCGAGCTGACGATAGCCGCCCAGAACCGGGCGCAGGTGGAGGCGCGGGAGCGCGCGCAGGCGAACCAGGAGATGATCGGCGTCGCCGAAGACCTGACCCGGCTGCGGCTGATCGAGCACCTGCGGGCGCTCGGCTACACCTCGGTGGAGGTCACCTTTAGGCCGTCGCGAGGCACCCCATGAAGCGCATCATCACCTTCCTCCTCAGCCTGATCGGCATCGCCGCGATCGGGTTTCTCGCCATCATCGGGGCCCAGACCCTCATCAAAGACATGCTGGCGCCCGAGCCGGTGGGGACGACCATCACCGGGGCGACGGTGATCGAGCACGTCAAGCAGGTGAACAAGCATATCTTTGTGGAGCAGTACCTGAGCGTGCCGATCACGCGCCACGAGGCGCCGCCAAGCTGGGGGAACCTCCTCGAGCGCTTCGGGGTGCGGCAGACCTTCGTGGTGCTGGTGCGGGGGACCGTGCCCGCCGGCGTCGACCTCTCCCAGCTCTCCGAGAACGACGTGTGGGTGAGCCCCGACGGGCGGCGGGTCCAACTCACGCTGCCAGCGCCGCAGATCTTCACGGATAACGTGGCGCTCGACCCGGCGAACTCGATCGTGCTCTCGCAGTCCGACTTCTGCCCCGACCTGCTCTGCACCACGGATGTGGAGGTGATGCGGCGTGACATCCTGCCCGCCGGGCGGGAGGCGCTGCTCGAAGCCGCCTACCAGACCGGCATCCTGCACCAGGCGGCCGAGGAGGCAGCCACGTACTACGAGCAGCTCCTGCGCGCGCTCGGGGTCGATGAGGTGCGGGTGGTGGTCCCGGGGCACGCCGTCAGCGAGGACTGAGCCG
>CALJIC010000045.1 GCA_937974195.1 uncultured Roseiflexaceae bacterium
GTCCTTCGGCCCTGCGCAGTGGCTCGAGGCAGCGCGCGATCTGCTCCAGGTGGTCGACGTCGTGCAGCCCGACGTTGATCGCCATGTCGAGCACCGTCCCGGGGCCCTGCTCTGGGTGTATGCCCTGGCGGCGCCACTGGTCGTCGGACAGGCCCTCGAGCCGCGCGATCAGCTCCGCCCGCCGCGAGCCGAGGTCGGCCAGCACCGCGCGCAGGTCCTGCTGCGCGTAGGCACCCCGCCGCGCCAGCTCATCGTTCGGGACGACCGTGAAGGTCGGGCGCTCCTGGGTGAGCGCGGCCTCGATGCGCTCGCGGTAGATGATCTCGTAGTCGCGCAGGTGGCAGACGACGAACAGGACGCTCCACCCGTCCGCGCCGTCGCGCAGCGTCTCCGTCTGCTCCTGGCTCACGCCGCGCAGGATGTCGACGAGCAGGGCGTTGGTCTTGCGGATCGTGCGCAGCGCCTTGGCCGGGCTCAGCAGCTGGTGGATCATACGCGCTCCTTCGCTCTGTGACGGCGCGGGGGCCTCACGGGCGGCCTGGGAATCAGGTGGAACTAGGAACGATCGCCCGCGACGTGGGGCCCTATCCAGCGGTAGAAGTCGACGACGATCTGCTCGGGGCCGGCGATCATGGCCGACTCGGTCCCCCAGTCCGTGGGCGCGCGCTCCCGAAGCACGGTTGCGCCGGCCTGCCGGGCGTGCTCCAGCGCCTGCTCGACATCGTCCACCTCGACATGCAAGATTACACCGGCGGCCGGCTGGACTGGCACGAGGGCATCCGGGCTGAGCATCAGGGTCATGGACTTCCCATCGAGCTCGGCGTAGCGCGGCTCGTTCACCCGCAGGGTCAGCCCGACGACATCGCGGAAGAATGCCGCGGCGGCAGGCACATCGCGCACGATCAAGTCCAGCTGGTTGACGTTACGCATGGCTTTTCCTGCAACTCGGCGGGAGGAAGGCTTCGTTGGTCACACCCACATGGTAGCGTACAGGGGCACATTCGCCAAACAGGGCCGCGGGCGCCCAAAGATCCGCCGAAGGGTGGAGCGCGCCGCGTGGCCAGCCGCCTCCGCCGTTCGTTCTACATAATGTGTTATTGGAAAAGGTTTGGAGCTTCTATGCCTTCTGGAGAACCTCGCCCGCGCCTCGCGCTCGCCGCGCTGCTGCTCGGGGCCGTGCTCGCCGGCTGCTCGCTTGTGGGCGGCCCGGCCCAACCGGCGCCCGAACCGACCGCCGGCCCGGTCGTCTCTCAGCCGGCCACCGCCGCGCCCGAAGCGACCGCCGCGCCCATCCCGACCGAGCCGCCGGCCCAGCCGACCCTGGAGCCGTCGCCGGCCCAGCCGACCCCCGCGCCCCTGCCGACGGCCCCGGTCGCCACGAAGGGCCCGCTCGACCCCGCGCCATCTCCGCCGCCCGGCGTCGAGCGCATCGCATTCGCGCCCGGCGCGATCTCCGGTGTCGTCGAGGGCGCGCTGGTGCGCGGCGAGGAGCGGCGCTACCTGCTCTGGGCCCAGGCCGGCCAGCTCATGGACGTGCGCGTGACCTCGCTGGAGAACAATGCGGTCTTCCAGCTCTACGCGCCCGACGGCAGCGCGCTCCCCGGCGCCGAGCCCGGGAGCGATGCCCGGGCCTGGAGCGGCACGCTGCCGGCCGATGGCGACCAGCTGATCGTCGTCGGCTCAACGCGCGGCAACGCCACCTACCGCCTCGAGGTGACGGTCACCACGCCCGCGCAGCCCGGCGGCGACACCTCCATCCGCTCGGCGAACTGGGACGTCGTGCTGGCGAACGACCCGGCGCTGCGCGTCGAGTACCGCGGCAGCGACCGCTACGTGACGGTCGACGACCCCGCCGCGCCGATCTCGGGCATCCCGCAGCTCGATCAGATCGTCTACGTCGACATGGACGGCGACGGCGTGGAGGAGGCGGCGATGCCGCTCTTCTCCGGCGGCACCGCCGGCAACATCGGCGCCCTGATCTTCCGCATGGGCGCGCGCTCGCCGGTCCTCGCGGACAAGGTGGGCGGCTACAAGCTGGCGGTCGGCGTCGAGCAGGGGCGGCTGGTGGTCAGCAACGCCCTCTACGCCGGCTGGGAGCCCAACTGCTGCCCGAGCGGCCGCTCGTACGATACCTACGTGCTGCAGGGCGGCCGGCTGCAGCTCCTGGCTCACCGCGACGAGGGGATCGCGGAGGCGCAGCCGCTGACCGTCGAGCGCTTCTACGAGCTGATCCGGCGCAAGGAGCTCGCCGCCGCGTACGGGCTGCTCTCGGCCGCGCAGCAGGCCGCCAACCCGTACGATGCCTGGGCGGCCGGCTTCGCCAACACGATCGATGTCCAGGCGACAGTCTCGGTCGACCCCTCGGCCCCGAACACCGTCAGCGTCGCGCTGACCGCGACCGACGCGACGCCGGAGGGCGGGCAGGTCACGCGGCGCTTCGCCGGCACGTGGCGCATGGTGTGGGATCCCGCGCGGCCGGGCTGGGCGCTCGACGCGGCCAATATCACGCCGGTGCCGTAGCGCTCCGCACCGGGGCGGCGCCGAGGACACGTGTGGCAGGCGGGCTACCCGTCTGCCACTGCTTTCTGCCCCGGCGCTCCCGCGCCGCTGCCGGCGCCGTACCGCGGCAGCGCTCCGTTCTGCTATCATAAGGTGCGTTCCCTCTGCGATGTGATAGCGAGGATTCGATGAATGCGACACCGCCGAACACTGGCACCGCCGCCTATCTCGATCCATCCCTTCCGCTCGCCGACCGCGTCAACGACCTGATCGGTCGGATGACCCTCGAGGAGAAGCTCAGCCAGCTGACCCACACCGCCGCGGCGATCCCGCGCCTCGGCATCCCGGCCTACAACTGGTGGAGCGAGGCGCTCCACGGCGTGGCGCGCAACGGCCGGGCGACGATCTTCCCGCAGGCGATCGGCCTGGCCGCGACCTGGGACGTCGCCCTGGCTCAGCGCGTCGCCTCGGCGATCGCCGACGAGGGGCGCGCCAAGTACCACGAGGCGCTCCGGCGCAACGGGCAGACCGGCTGGTACCAGGGGCTCACCTTCTGGACGCCGAACGTCAACATCTTCCGCGACCCGCGCTGGGGGCGCGGGCAGGAGACCTACGGCGAGGACCCGTTCCTCACCGGCGAGATCGGCGCCGCCTTCGTGCGCGGGCTGCAGGGCGATCACCCGCGCTACCTCAAGACGGCCGCCTGCGCCAAGCACTACGCCGTCCACAGCGGCCCGGAGAAGGATCGCCACACCTTCGACGCCCGCGTCTCGGCGCGCGACCTGCACGCGACGTACCTGCCGGCCTTCCGGAAGCTGGTGGTCGAGGCCAAGGTCGAGGCGGTGATGGGCGCCTACAACCGCACCAACGGCGAGCCGTGCTGCGCCAGCCCGACGCTGCTGGGCGAGATCCTGCGCGGGGCCTGGGGCTTCGAGGGGCACGTCGTCTCGGACTGCTGGGCGCTCAACGACCTCCACCTGCATCACAAGGTCACCGCCGACGCCGTCGAGAGCGCGGCGCTGGCGCTCAAGATGGGCTGCGACCTGAGCTGCGGCGAGACCTACGAGTTCCTCGGCGAGGCGCTGCGCCGCGGGCTGGTGGAGGAGGCCGATATCGACCGGGCGCTCAGGCGCCTGCTCGTCACGCGCTTCAAGCTCGGCATGTTCGACCCGCCCGAGATGGTGCCGTTCGCCTCCACGCCGATGAGCGTCGTCGGCTGCGAGGAGCACCGGGCGCTGGCGCACGAGGCGGCGCTCAAGTCGCTGGTGCTGCTCAAGAACGACGGCATCCTGCCGATCGCGCCGGACGCCCGAACCGTCCTGGTGGTCGGCCCGAACGCCGCCAGCGCCGACATCCTGCTCGGCAACTACTTCGGCATGAGCGACAGCCTGTGCACGCTGCTGGAGGGGATCGCCGGCCGCGCGCCGGAGGGGATGCGCGTCGAGTATCTGCTCGGCAGCAACCTGACCCATCCGAACGCCAACCCGCTCAACTGGTCGGTCTTCAGCGCCTCGCACGCCGATGTGGTCGTGGCCTGCGTCGGGCTGGCGCCGCAGCTCGAGGGCGAGGAGGGCGAGGCGATCGGGTCGGCCGCCCACGGCGACCGCGAGGACATCGGCCTGCCCGCCGCCCAGGTGGACTACCTCAAGCGGCTGGCGGAGCGCGGCGTGAATCTGGTGCTGGTGGTGGCCGGCGGGAGCCCGGTGGCGCTCGGCGAGCTCGCCGAGCTGGCGCGCGCGATCCTGTTCATCTGGTACCCGGGGCAGGAGGGCGGCCGCGCGGTGGCGAGCGTGCTGTTCGGCGACGAGTCGCCCTCCGGCAAGCTGCCGATCACCTTCCCCAAGTCGGTCGAGCAGCTGCCGCCCTTCGAGGACTACGCGATGGACGGCCGCACCTACCGCTACGCCGACGCGGAGCCGCTCTACCCGTTCGGCTTTGGGCTGAGCTACACGACCTTCACCTACGATGCGATCGCGCTCGACCGCGAGCGGGTCTCCGCCGGCGAGCCGGTGCAGGTGCGGGTGAGCGTGACCAACTCCGGCGCGGTCGCCGCCGAGGAGGTCGTTCAGCTCTACATCAGCGATCTCGAGGCGAGCGTCCCCGTGCCGAAGCACGCCCTGATCGGCTTCCGGCGGGTGCGCCTCGCGCCGGGCGAGACGGCGCAGGTCGAGTTCAGCGTGACGCCGGAGATGATGGAGCTGGTGGACGACGACGGCGCGCGGCGGCTGGAGCCGGGAGTGTTCCGGCTCACCGCCGGCGGCTGCTCGCCCGGCGCTCGCGGCGAGGCCCTCGGCGCGCCGCGGCCGGTGAGCGCCACCTTCACGGTTGTGTAGCTCTATTGGCCTTCCGGCGCGGCTCGCGCCGCGCAGATGCCGCCGCCGCACCGCAGAGGCTGGCCTCAGCGCCACCTGCGCTGTGCGGCGGCGCGCCGGAGGGCAGAGGAGAACCGAGCGATGGAGCCGACGCGCACGGTGCTGTTCCTGTGCACCGGCAACTACTACCGCAGCCGCTTCGCCGAGCTGCTCTTCAACGCCCGCATCAGCCCCGAGGCCGGCTGGCGCGCCGAGTCGCGCGGCTTCGAGCCCAGCCCGCTCAACCCCGGCCCGATCTCGTCCGCCGTCCTCGAGCGGCTGACGGCGCTCGGCATCCCGCACCCGCCCACGCTGCGCATGCCGCTGCGGGTCACCGAGGAGGACCTCCGCAGCGCCGCGCTGATCATCGCGCTCGACGACCAGGAGCACCCGCCCTATATCGCCGAGCTGTTCCCCGAGTGGCGCGA
Source organism: uncultured Roseiflexaceae bacterium (assembly GCA_937974195.1). Taxonomy (GTDB): domain Bacteria; phylum Chloroflexota; class Chloroflexia; order Chloroflexales; family Roseiflexaceae; genus CALJIC01. The sequence continues at coordinate 5,279 of CALJIC010000045.1, forward strand.
TAAGGTCATCTACTGGCAGGTGCGCGACCTCGGCTACATGTCGGTCGACCAGGCCCTCGGCGCGATCGAGCGGGCCGTCGACGCGCTGGTGCAGGAGTTGTCCTCGTAGCGCCAGCGGCCGAGCGCGCCGCCGCGGCGCAGGAGGCGGGGCTAGCGCTGGCGCAGCCAGAGCGACACCTCGGCCGGCTGCAGCGTCTCCTGCACCGTATCGACGAGGTCGGCCTGCACTGTGCCGAGGTCGGTCGCCACGCGCATGCGGCCGCCGAACGCCTGCAGCGTCTGCGCGGCGTCGTAGCGCTGCCGGTAGAAGCGCTTGTCGATCAGCAGCTGGATGCGCTGGCGCAGGGGGTTGAACAGCGCCGCGACGCCGAGCGTGGAGACGATCACCGCCGCGTCGGACAGCCGCAGGCGGAAGAGGCCATCGAGCAGATGCTGGACGGCGGTCACGCTCGACACATAGACCGTGACCAGCGCCAGCGTGAGCAGGGAGTACACCAGCGCGCGGTTGATCAGAATGTCGATGTCGAACAGCTGGTGGCGCAGGATCGCGACCGCGAGCGCCGCCGGGAACGGCAGCGCGATCAGCCCGAGCAGGTTCGTGTCGACGCGCGTGGGCTCGGACAGCGCGGCCGGGAGCACCCAGAGCAGCAGCGCCCCGCCGCCGGAGAGCAGCGAGGCGGCCACCACCCAGCGCGCCCTGAGCCAGGCCTCCCGGTCGCGGCTCGCGCGCCAGTTCCACAGCATCGCGCCGATCCCGGCCAGGAGGTAGAGCGCCGCCAGGATGTCTTCGACCCAGACGCAGCGCCCGAGCCACTCGAGCACGGTGGCCGACGTCGGCCAGAGCGCCGCCGCGCAGGCCGCGTACAGCGCGTACGGGGACACGTAGAGCGCCGGGATGAGCCAGGGGCGGCCGCGGAGCAGCGGGTGGCGCTGCGGGAAGATCAGCGCGAAGTGCAGCGCCGCCACCCAGTAGAGCATGTACGCGCCGAAGGTGCCGATCTTGTAGAGCGAGAACAGCCGGGCGTCGGCGAGATCCCAGACCTGGATGCCGAAGAACCACGGCACCGCGCCGAGCGCGCTCGCAGCCCACCGGAACAGAGCGCGCGCCGCCGGCCTGGCGGGCCGCCGGGCCAGGACGAACCCCGCGACGAGGAACGCCGTGAGCATGAAGAGCAGCGGCCCCCACGCCTCCTGCAGCAGCGCGCCCAGCGGGTAGGGGCCGGGCGGCGGCGATACGACGAGTGTCCTGCCGTCCCGTATAATGGTGTACGCCGGCCGGCCACGTGGCTCGCCCTGCGGCTCCTGCCACGTCAGCAGCGACATCGGGAGCGAGGCGACGCTGCGCCCGTCGACCGCGATGATGCGATCGCCGTCCCGGAGGATGTGAGCGCGATCGCCGATCGGCTCGACCACCACGCCATCGGCGCGCCAGCCGCCGGCGCCGCCCTTCACGCGCGTGCCATCCGACGGGGAGGTCGCTCGCAGCCAGATGAACGCGGCGGCAAGCGCCACAAGCAGCAGCGCGGCGGCAAGCGCGCCCTTCTCGCGGAGCGCCGCATGCTCGCCGCGATTGTCGGAGGCTATCCTCAATGTCGTGTGCGTGACACGAGCTGCGCGGTCGTGCCGCCCGTCCTTCCTCCGGGGAGGCTCGGTGGCCTGTGGGCCCACCGAGATCTTTACTTCTCGCCGCAGAGCGGCGGAAAGGGAGAGCTATCGGGGAGCAGCGAAGCCGCCCCGCACCCCCCCACCGCGTATGTCGTGTACGTAATACACCGCGCGCGCGGCTTCCCCAACAGTCTCGAGGCTGAGCCGGCCGGGCTGTTGCCGAAGACGCGCCCGGCGAGACGCGTTCGCTGGCCAGTGGCATGCGGCTTGCCTCCGTGAGAGCGCGAGCGAGTCGCCTTCGGAGTCAGGGGGCGCCGTGGCTGATATCACCCTTCCGCAGGCCACCTACCTGGCCATCCTGACGATCGCCTTCGCGCTGCTGCTCACCGAGCGGCTGCGCAACGACATCGTGGCCGTGGGGATCATCGTCGCGCTCGCCGTCTCGGGCGTGCTCGAGCCGCGCGAGGCGCTCGCGGGCTTCAGCAGCGAGCCGGCGATCGTCGTCGCGGCGATCTTCGTGCTGAGCGGCGCGATCCACCTCACCGGCCTGGCGGACACGATCGGCGCCTGGATCGGGCGCGCCGCCGGCCGCGGCGAGGCGCGGGTGCTGGGCGTGATCATGCCGGCGGTGGCGCTGCTCTCGGCCGTCACCCACCACCTGACCACCACCGCCGTCATGCTGCCGGTCACCCTCAACCTGGCGCGCGAGCGCAACATCCCGGCCTCCAAGCTGCTGATGCCGATGTCGTTCGCCGCCTCGCTGGGCACGACGATCACCATCATCGGCGCGCCGGCGTTCCTGATCGCCAGCGGCACGCTGCAGCAGCTTGGGCGGCCCGGCCTGGGCATCTTCTCGATCGCCCCGATCGGGCTGGCGCTCTCGGCAGCCGGCACGCTGTTCGTCCTGCTCGCCGGCCGCTTCCTCCTCCCGGCCAAAACTGGCGACGACAGCGGCGTCGAGCGCTTCCGGCTGGACGACTACCTCACCGAGCTCACCATCCTGCCCGGGTCGCCGTTCCTCGGCAAGACGATCGGCGAGGTGCGCGCCAACCAGCGCTACCGGCTTGATGTGATCGGCCTGTTCCGCGACGGCCGGCGCATCGACCGGCTCGCCACGTCGCTGCGGCTGGAGGTGGGCGACGTGCTGCTCGTGCGCACCACGCCCGAGGACCTGGTCGCGATCCGCCAGGAGCGCGGGGTCGAGCTGCACCCGGTCTCGCAGTATGGCGACGGCGGCGCCGGCGATCCGGACGAGATCGTCGAGCAGCTGGTGCAGGCGGTGGTCGCCAGCGGCTCGGATATCGAGGGCCGGACGATCGCCGATGTGGACTTCCGGCGCCGCTACGGCGCGATCGTCGTCGGCCTGTGGCGGCGGCAGGGGTGGGTGTGGAATGAGCTGGCGCGCATCCGGCTGCAGGGCGGCGATGTGCTGGTGCTGCTGGGGAACCCCGAGGCGATCGACCGGGTGCGCACCGACCCCAGCTTCCTGCTGCTGGTGCCCTTCCAGGGCGAGCCGCGCACGCGCCGCAAGGCGCTGCTGGCGGGTGCTATCATGCTGGCGACGATCGCTGCCACGGCGAGCGGCGTGCTCAGCATCGAGGTCGCCGCCGTGTGCGGCGCGCTGGCGATGGTGCTCGCCCGCTGCATCACCGCCCGCCAGGCGTACCGCTCGATCGACGGGCGGATCTTTGTCTTCATCGCCGGCGCCCTGCCGCTCGGCGCCGCGATGCAGGCCACCGGCACCGCGGACCTGCTCGCCGTCTGGCTCCAGGGCTCGGTCGGCGGCCTGAACCCGTACCTCGTCCTGGCGGCGGTCTTCGCGGTGGTGGCGGTGCTCACGCAGTTCATGTCCGACGCGGCGACCACCGCGGTGTTCGCGCCGGTCGCCGCCGCGCTGGCGCAGGCGCTCGGCCACGCGCCCGAGGCGTATGTCGTCACCGTCGCGATGGCGGCGGTGGCCGCGTTTCTCACGCCGATCGGCCACCACGGCAACCTGCTCGTGTACGGCCCCGGCCGCTACCAGTTCATCGACTTCGTGCGGGTCGGCACGCCGCTCACGCTGATCGTCGGCGCGATCGTCGTGCTGCTCGCCCCGGTCCTGTGGCCGTTCACGTGAGCGCCGGGGCGGCTCGCGCTCCGCTCAGCGCGCCGGCAGGAAGTAGCTGGCGACGACGCTCATCACCAACGATATGCCTATAACAAGCTCTGAAACTTCCATGACATAACCCCAATCTCCATACTCCTGCCGCTAGGAGGGGCACGTACCGTACCATGAGACGAAGAAGCTCACGCTGCGGCGGGAACAGCTTTCCTCGTAAGTCGTGTCATACATTAGGTTTTCGTATGGGCGCTCACATCTCGCCCCGTGATGCGGCCGCGCTTGCTGCGCGTCATCTCGGCCAGGAAGTTCAGCTGATCGACCGCTATGATTCCGGCGGCGCCGAGGGCGCCTACCGCGTCGTCACCGGCGGCACGCCGGCCGTCCTCAAATACTGGTCCGGTGAGCAGACACGTGCGCTTCGCCTCAGCACGGCGGTCGCCGCCCACGAGATCCTGCGCTCCTGTGGCTGGCCTCTGCCCACCATTCTGTGCTGGCGGCACGAGCCGCACTTCGCATTTGTGCTCGAAGCCCAGATGCCTGGACGGCACGTCGACAGCGTCTCCGACGCGCTGTGCCACCAACTCCTCACGCTCCTGAGCGCAGTCGCTCCTGGCGCCGGCGGGGCGCTCGCAGACGCCAGCGAGTGGGTTGCGCTGCTCGAGCGGTCGCTCCACGAGGACCTGCCGCTCAGCCCATGTCGCCCGCGCTTCTTAGAGCGAACGGCCGTCGGGCGGCGCCTGGTTGCGCAGGCACGCGCGGCGCTGGATGCCGCTCGCCCGAGCCTCAGTGCTGCTCGCGACATCATTCACGGCGATTTCAGCGCGGGCAACATCCTGTGCGATGATATGGGCGGCCTGAGCGCTGTGCTGGACTGGCAGCGGGCGTGCGTCGGCCACCGCGGCTTCGACCTGATTGGCCTCGAGTGGGATCTCGCGCTGCGCCTGAACGTGGGCAGCGCCCCTGCTCTGGCGCGAGTAACCGCACAGGTGAACGAGCTGATCGAAGAGCCGGTCCGCCGGTTTTGCCGCGCCTACTACGGGGTGTGGAACCTGAGCTGGGCGCTCGATACGCCGGACGAGCAGCAGGTGCTGCACGCGGCGGCTGCCGTCGGCGTTCTCTGAGCCGCAGCGGTACGGAACTGGAGCACTGCCGCTTTTCGAACGGCGCTCCTCGCCTTTGCGGCGGGGAAGAGCGCCTCTGGCAAGACAACGTCGTCCTGGCCCGCCGTGGGCGCCGGGACGCCGCATCGCTCGCGCACGTGATCTGTACTGGGAGACACCATGACCAACCTGCGCATCATGACCTTCAACATCCGCGGCTCGCGCTTCGACGACGGCGAGAACATCTGGCCGAACCGCGCCAGGCTCAACGTCGCGACCATCCTGAAGCACGCGCCGGACCTGATCGGCTTTCAGGAGTTCGACCTCGGCAACCTGGCGTTCTACCGCGACCACCTGCCGGGCTACGAGCATATCCTCGGGCCGGGCTACAACGACGAAGAGCCCTACCAGTACCCGGCGATCTTCTGGCGCCCGGAGCGGCTGCGCCTGGTCGAGAGCGGCGGCTTCTGGCTCAGCGAGACGCCCGAGGTCCACTCGCGCTCGTGGGACACCGCCTGCATTCGCTCCGCCGCCTGGGCGCGCTTCGAGCTGCCCGGCGGCGCGCGGCTGCTGCACCTCAACACCCACCTGGACCACGTCAGCGAGCTGGCGCGTGTCGAGGGCGCGCGCCTGATCGCCCGGCGCCTGGCCGAGCTGTGGGCCGACGGCGGCCCGGCGGTCGTCACCGGGGACTTCAACTGCATCCCCGGCTCGGACGCCTACCAGGCGCTGGTCGCCGCTGGCCTGTCCGACGCCTATCTGGCCGCGCACCCGGGGGCGGACCCGGTGATGACCTTCCACGGCTTCAAGGGCGTCGCGTACCGGCTCAAGGAGCACGACATGCCCGGGCGGATCGACTGGATCCTCGTGCGCGGGCTGCAGGTGAGCGCGAGCGAGATCGTCACCGACGCCGAGCCGCCCTACTACCCGAGCGACCACTACCCGGTCACCGCGGATTGTGTGCTATAATCCGCGGCGCACCTACACAACTGATCCTGGTCGAGGTGACCCGTCAGCCCGGATGCTAGGGCGTAAAGGTGGAAGCTGGTGCAAGTCCAGCGCTGTGCCGCAACTGTAACTCTCCGGCTATGCCGCGAGGGAAGCCAGGACGCCTGCCTCGACGACGCGTTCTCAGCCCTTCTCGATGCAAGGAGGTGACGCAGTGATGCCGCAGACGTGAGCGCAGCTCGTGAGCCGCGCCGCACTCGCCACGTACCGCCCGACCGAGAGGTCGGGCGTTCTGTTTTTCGGACTGTTCCTGCCGATGTGGAGATCATCGATGCGACGTCACACATATTTCGTACTGCTCGCGCTGCTTCTGGCGCTCGCCGCGTGCGGCCAGCCGGCAGCGCCACAGCCAACCGCCGCGCCTGCCGAGGCCCCGCAGCCCACCGCCGCGCCTGCTGAGGCCCCGCAGCCCACCGCCGCGCCCACCGAGCCGACTGTGGCGCTCGCCGAGCCGACTGTGGCGCCGGAGGAGGCCGCGGTCGAAGTGACCGACTCCGCCGGCCGCACGGTGTCGGTCGCGGCACCGCCGGCGCGGATCGTCTCGCTCGCGCCGAGCACCACCGAGATCCTGTTCGCCCTCGGCGTCGGCCCGCAGGTCGTCGCAGTGGACGACTTCTCGAACTTCCCGGCCGAAGAAGTCGACCAGCTGCCGAAGATCGGCAGCTTCGGCACCATCAATGCCGAGCAGATCGTCGCCCTCGAGCCGGACCTGGTGCTCGCCGCGGGGACCACCGCGCCCGAGATCGTGCAGCAGCTCAGCGACCTGGGGCTCACGGTCGTGGTCGCCGGCGCCCCCGAGGCGACGGTCGAGAGCATCTTCTCCGACATCGAGCTCGTCGGGCAGGCCACGGGCCAGTCCGAGCGCGCCGCCGAGCTGACCGCGGCCATGCGCGCCCGGTTCGCCGAGGTCACCGGGCTCGTCGCGCAGGCCAGCGAGCGGCCGACGGTCTTCTGGGAGCTGGATGCGACCGACCCGGCCAAGCCGTACACAGTCGGGCCGGGCAGCTTCATCGACGAGCTGATCGGGCTGGCCGGCGGGACCAACATCTTCGGCGAGGGGGACAACCCGTACCCGCAGGTGAGCGCCGAGCAGATCGTGGCCGCCGACCCGCAGGTGATCATCCTCGCCGACGCGCAGTACGGCGTGGCGGTCGAGTCCGTCGGGCAGCGCCCCGGCTGGGACGTGATCAGCGCGGTGCGCGAGGGGCGGGTCTACCCGATCGACTCGGACCTGGTCAGCCGCCCTGGCCCGCGCGTCATCGAGGGGCTGGAGGCGATCGCCCGGCTGCTCCACCCGGATCTGTTTTGAGGAACGGCTGAGTGACATGGTGACTCGGTGAGGGGGTGACGGGGTGACTCGGTGAGGAGGTGACGGGGCGACCTCGGGCAACCAGAAACCCGTGCCGCACCACGAACCATCTTGGTCACCGTGTCACCGTGTCACCTTGTCACCGTGTCACCGTGAAGCATTGGTGTGAAAGTTCTTGGTCGCAGATGGGCATACACGACCGAAGCGTAGCGAAGCTGGCTGGGGGCGCGCGTGACGCCGGGCGCGGGGAGGCCCCGGTCTGGGCGCCGGCGAGCCTGTGGCTGCCCTTGGGCGGCGCGGCGGCGCTGCTCCTCGTCGCGCTGGCGCTCGGCGTGGCCATCGGGAGCGTGTACATCGCCCCCGAGGCCGCGCTGCGCCTGCTCCTGGCGTGGGCCGGGCTCGCGCCGTTCCCCGCCGACCTGCCGGCCTCGCTCGAGCGCATCCTGCTCGACATCCGCCTGCCGCGGGTGGCGCTGATCGCGCTGGCCGGCGCCGCGCTGTCCTGCTCCGGCGCGGCCTACCAGGGGCTGTTCCGCAACCCGCTCGCCGACCCGTACCTGATCGGCGTTGCGGCGGGCGCGGGGCTGGGCGCGATCTCCGTGATCACGCTCCAGTCCGCCGGCGCCCTCATCGCGAGCCCGCTGGCCGTCCCGGCCGGGGCGTTCGGCGGCGCGCTCGTCGCGGTGCTGGTCGTGTACCGCCTCGGCAGCGTCGGGTGGTACGCCGGCGCGACGACGCTCATCCTCGCCGGCGTGGCGGTCGGCGCGATCGCCAGCTCGCTCTCCACCTACCTGATGATCCGCGGCGGGCAGCAGGTGACGCGGGTGCTGACGTTTCTGCTGGGCGGCTACGGCGGGGCCGGCTGGAGCGCGGTGTTCGTCGTCGCGCCCGTGGCGCTGGCGGGGATCGCGGCGCTGCACCTGTGCGCGCGCCCGCTCAATCTGCTGCTGTTCGGCGAGGAGCAGGCGCAGCGCCTGGGCGTCGACGTCCGGCGCGCCCGGCTGGTGATCGTGGTCGCCGCGACCCTGACGACGGCGGCTGCGGTGGCCTTCGCCGGGCTGATCGGCTTCGTCGGGCTTGTGGCGCCGCACACCGCGCGCCTGCTGGTCGGCGCCGACCACCGCCGGGTCATGCCGCTGGCCACCCTCGGCGGCGCGGCGTTCCTGGTGCTCGCCGATCTCGTCGCGCGCACGGCCGCGGCGCCGCAGGAGCTCCCGCTCGGCGTTGTGACCGCGGTCGCCGGCGCGCCGTTCTTCCTGTACCTGCTGCGCCGCACGCGCGGCTGAAGGGGGCGAGGCTGCGCTGGGATGTGGGCGGCTTCGCTTTCCCTGGCCCTCTCGCTTCTGCCGCAGTGTGGCTGCTACCCGGTGGTGGGGTCTGGGGAGGCGAAGCCTCCCCAGGTTCTCCCGCTTCCTGCCGCTGTGCGGCGACACAATCGCCGCACAGCGGCAGGAAATAGATTCGTGGCGCGCTGACGCGGGCGACCCGCAGGGCGGCCGCGTAACTTCAGTAACGAAGATGACGCATCTTGTCCTCGATAACGTGACCGCCGGCTACCGCGGCGAGCCGGTTGTGCGCGGCGTGAGCCTGGCCGTGGCCGCAGGCGAGGTGCTCGGCCTGATCGGCCCGAACGGCGCCGGCAAGACCACGCTGCTGCGCGCGATCGACGGGACGCTCGCGCCCCAGCGCGGGTCCGTGCTGCTCGGCGGCGAGGACCTGCACCGGCTCTCGGCGCTCGAGCGCGCCAAGCGCGTGGCGGTGGTGCCCCAGGGCCTGCAGCTGCCGGAGGGGTTCAGCGTGGCCGAGGTGGTGCTGATGGGCCGCAACCCGCACCTGCCGCCGCTGGGCGCCGAGCAGCCGCAGGACTACCGGATCGCCGAGGAGGCCATGCGCCGCACCGGGGTCCTTGAGCTTGCGCGCCGGCGCGTCGGGGAGATCTCGGGCGGCGAGCAGCAGCGCGTGCTGATCGCCCGCGCCCTGGCGCAGCAGCCGCGCCTGCTGCTGCTCGACGAAGCCACCGCCCACCTGGACCTGCGCCACCAGGCCGCGATCATGGGCCTCGTCCGGCGCCTCGCCCGCACGGGCCTCGCCGTGGTGGCCGCGCTGCACGACCTGAACCTGGCGGCGCTGTACGCCGACCGGCTGGCGCTCCTGCGCGACGGCGAGCTGCTGGTGTGCGACGCACCGGCCGCGGTGCTCACCGCCGAGCGGCTGCGCAGCGCCTACGGCATCGAGGTGGTCGTCGGCGCCCACCCGCGCTACGGGACGCCCGCCGTCCACCTGCTCGCCGAGGACGACGGCGCCGAGGAAGGGGTTCGCTGAGCGGAGAGCTGTATGAGTCTGACGCTCGTGACCGGGGGAGCCCGCAGCGGCAAGAGCAGCTTCGCGCTGCGGCTGGCGGACGCGCGTGGCCCGGAGGTGCTCTTCGTCGCCACCGCCGAGGCGCTGGACGACGAGATGGCCGCGAGGATCGCGCGGCACCGCGCGGAGCGGCCCGCCGCCTGGCGCACGCTGGAGGAGCCGCGCCACCTCGCCGCGGCGCTGGCCGCCGCCTCGCCCGCGCCGGTCGTCCTGCTGGACTGCGTGACGCTCTGGGTCTCTAACCTGCTGCTCGCTGAGGGGGCGACATGGGAGGCTGCCGCAGCCGAGCTCGAGGCCCTGCTCGCCTGGCACGCCGCCTCGGGCGCCGCGCTGATCGCCGTCACGAACGAGGTCGGCCTGGGGATCGTCCCCGCCGATCCGCTCTCGCGCACATACCGTGACTGGCTGGGGCGCTTCAACCAGCGCCTGGCCGCCGCTGCGTCCGAAGTCTACCTGCTCGTCTCAGGCATCCCGGTCGAGCTCAAGCGCCTGGCGTACGGGGGCGGGGATTGAGGGGTGGGGCGGCGCCGACCACCATCGGCAGGCAGGTGGCCGGCTACCGGTGGTCTACGCCCGCCCCTCCCACAGACGGCGCAGATCCGGGTTGCGCTGGAGCCGGCTGAACAGGTTGCGCTTAGCGCGGTACACCGACTCGATCGAGTCGAACAGGCGCGGGTGGCGCGCCAGGATCTCGCGCGAGGCCATGCCGAGCACCACCGAGTCGTAGAGCACCACGCGCTCCTGCTCCGAGCCGACCACGCGGTTCACCAGCTGCCACACCTCGCAGAGCGAGAACCCGTCGATCACCTCCTGCTCGGGGTTCACGCTGCGCTCGGCGCCGAGCTGCAGCTGGAGCCGCGTGCGCGCCGCCTGCGAGCGGGCCAGGTCGATCACCACTGCGCTGACGCACGTGCGCAGGTACCCGAGCACGGCCGCGAGCGACGGGAAGTTGCAGCGCTCGGCGCTCGCGAGCGCCATCCAGGCCCGCGCCAGCGCCTGGTCGGCGATATCCTCACAGGGCTCCGTCACTGCGCTCCGCGCCAGGCAGCGCCGAGCCCAGACCACCAGCAGCGAGCGATAGCGTGTCGCGATCTCAGCCCAGGCGTCGCCGTCGTGATCCTCGATCGCGCGGCAGAACAGCGTGTAGCCTTCCTGGGCCTGGTACTCCTCCGGTAGCGCTTGCATAGGCCCTCCTTCTATCAGATACCGGCGTGAGTCGCCGGTGAGATATCGAGTGGGGTCTCTCCCCGCGCCGGGAACCGCCAATGCGGTAGCCCGGCCGGCGTGTAGGGCACGTCGGCCACGGGGCTGGGGCGGCCGGGTGGGCCGCGAGTCACGCTCATTTCCGGAAATTGCTGGCTTGCGCGTGTGGCTGAACGTTCGGGTCGGTCGCGCTGCGTAGCAGTATACTATCACGCGCGCATCCTCCCCGACGATGAAGTAGATCACACTTGTGCGAGGAATCGACTCGATCGTGCCGGCGCGCTCTCTCGCCGGGGGAGGGGAGGCCGCAGGCCCGTCACATCTCGCCGGAGGGCGGCCGGCGGGCAGCGGCCGCGTAGCTCCTGTGATATACTGCGAGTGAGCCAGTGCGAAATGAACTTGAGGATGAAGAATGGAGCCGATCGGGCCGGAGCGAGTGCGCCAGGTCAGCCTGTTCCGCACGCTGGACGAGGCGCACGTCCAGCGGCTGAGCAAGCATCTGCGCGAGCGGCGCTACCGCAAGGGCGAGCTCATCTTCGACCAGGGCGACCCCGGGGACTGCCTGTACGTCATCGTCTCGGGCCGGGTGCGCATCTACCTCACCAGCCCGGACGGCCGCGAGGCGACGATCCGCATCCTCGAGAGCGGCACGTCGTTCGGTGAGCTAGCGGTGCTGGACCGGGCGCCGCGCGCCGCGAGCGCCGCCACGCTCGACGACACCGTCACGCTCGTGCTGCTGCGCGACGACTTCATGCAGATCCTGCGCGACAGCTTCCCGCTGGTGCAGCACGTCCTCGGCCTGCTCACCGAGATGGTGCGCTACAACACGTCCTACGCCGAGCGCCTGGCGTTCCTCAGCGTCCCCGGGCGCGTCGCCGCGCTCCTGGCGCAGCTCGCTGACGCGGCCGACCCCCGCGACCCGGTCCGCCTCGACCTCACCCAGCAGGAGCTGGCCGCCTTCGCGAGCACGACCCGCGAGTGGGTCAACCGCGCCCTGCGCGACTTCGCGGAGCGCGGCATGGTGCGCCTGGAGCGCGGCGCGGTGACGGTGCTGGACCGCGCCGGCCTGCGCGCGCTGGTCGAGTAGCCCTGCGCACAAACACGCGAGCGGCACCGCCGCTCGGGCAGTGCCGCTCCTCGTCATCCTTTGGTCGCTCTCGTCAGGCAGTTGTGACATCCGGCCGCGCGAGGAGCTCCTCGGCCTCGGCCAGAAGCTGCGAGCGCTCCTGCACGCTCAGCGCGCGCGCCGCGCGGTTGCGCCAGGCCTCGTACTCCTCCCATGCCTGCAGCCCGGCATCGGTCGTGATCCAGCGCGGCGCCTTGGGCGTGGTTCGTGTCTGCTGCTCCATTGCCATACTCCAGTCAACCTACTCTCACCAGGCGCTCTGCCAGTATCGCCGTGCGCGGTGTCAACGCGCTTCGCAACCACACCGCACACGGCTTCGAAAACGAGCAGGCACATAAGCTGCACAATCCGTGCCGTCGCCCATCTGCCTGTGAGTATAGGGCCGCGAGATGATCTCGCTCTGACTTCGGGCGGCTGCGCAGCTAAGAAACGTGTCATCTGCCGCGGGCCGGCGCATCTGTGGTACACTTTGGCTTCCCACAGGGTGTAGTTGTTGTTGTAGAGTGCAAGGAGCGAGCATTGGAGTACCGCCAGCTTGGCCGCTCGGGCGTGCGCGTGTCGGCGATCGGCCTCGGCACCAACCAGTTCGGTGGCAAGGTGGATCAGCGCGGCGTCACGGAGATCGTCGCCGCCGCGATCGATAGCGGCATCAACTTCTTCGATACCGCCGACGTCTACACCGGCGGCCGCTCCGAGGAGACCCTCGGCGTCGCGCTCAAGGGGCGCTGGCACGAGGTCGTTCTCGCGACCAAGGGCTTCAACCCGACCGGCCAGGGCCCGAACGACCGCGGCGCGTCGCGCTACCACCTGGTGAACGCGGTGGACGCCAGCCTGCGCCGCCTCCAGACCGACCACATCGACCTGTACCAGCTCCACCGGCCCGACCCGACCACGCCGATCGAGGAGACGCTGCGCGCGCTCGACGACCTGGTGCGCGCCGGGAAGATCCGCTACATCGGCGCGTCGAACTACGCCGCGTGGCAGCTCGCGCGCGCCAACCTGCTGGCCGAGCTGCGCGGCTGGACGCCGTTCATCACCGTGCAGAACCACTACCACATGCTCGAGCGCGAGATCGAGCGCGAGGTGCTGCCCTACTGCAGCGAGTTCGGCGTCGGCATCCTGCCCTACTTCCCGCTCGCCGGCGGCTTCCTCACCGGCAAGTACCGCCGCGGCGAGGCGCCGCCGGCCGGGTCGCGCGGCGAGAGCAGCCCGTACGTCCGTGCCTACATGACCGACGAGAACTACGACCGGGTCGAGCGCCTGACCGCCTGGGCGGAGGAGCGCGGCCACACCATGGGCGAGCTGGCCCACGCCTGGCTGCTGTCCAAGCCGCAGGTCAGCTCGGTGATCTCCGGCGCCACCTCCGTCGCCCAGGTCCAGGCCAACGCCAAGGCCGCGGAGTGGAAGCTCACGCCGGAGGAGGTGGAGCAGATCAACGCCATCCTGGCCTGAGCGTCTGTCGAGCGCGCGTATGTACTTCAGCCCCGGCGCGATCCACATGCACACCAGCTTCTCGGACGGCAGCGGCAGCGTCGATGACCTGGCGCGCGCCGCCCGAGATGCCGGGCTGCGCTGGATCATCATCACCGACCACGACACGCTCGCGGCCAAGCCGCGCGAGGGCTGGCTCTACGACGTGCTGGTGATCGTCGGCCACGAGATCACGCCGGACCGCAACCACTTCCTCGCGCTCAACGTGGACCAGGTGGTCGACCGCACGAAGCCGCCGCAGGACTTCGTGGACGAGGTCTACGCCCGCGGCGGCTTCGGCATCATCGCCCACCCGGACGAGCGCGTCCGCAACGACTTCAAGGACATCTACCGCTGGGACGACTGGGCGGTCGACGGGCCGCGCGAGCGGGAGGGGCGCCCGGTCGGCATCGAGCTGTGGAACCTGATGAGCGACTGGGGCGAGCGGCTGACGCGGCGCAACAAGGAGCTGCTGTTCTTCTTCCCGCGCCTCGGCCTCAGCGGCCCCACCCCCGAGACGCTGGCCTGGTGGGACCGGCTGAACATGTCCGGCCGGCGCACCTTCGGCATCGGCGGGGTGGACGCGCACGCCTTCCGGCGCCACGCGCCGTGGGGCACGATCGAGATCTTCCCCTACCGCTGGATCTTCGGCACGCTCACCAACTACCTGCTGCTGCCCGAGCCGCTCGACCCCGACGCGTCGCGCGCCGTGCACCAGGTCTACGCGGCGCTCGCCGCCGGCCGCTCCTACTTCGTCAACCGGCTCGACGGCGACTGCCCGGAGCTGCTCTTCTTCTGCCACAGCGGCCCCTCTGCCGCTCCTCCCTCCGTGCCCTCCGTGCCCTCCGCGGATCGCCCCTCCGCGGATCGCTGGAGCTGCGGCGACACCGCCTCGCTCGCCGCTGGCCCGCTGACCTTCGTCGCCGAGGTGCCCCTGGACGCCGAGCTGCACCTGATCCACGACGGCCGCATCCTCGCCAAGGGTCTGCGCGCGCTGCGCCAGACGGTCGTCCGCCCCGGCGTCTACCGCCTCGAGGGCTACCGGCGCGGGCGGCCGTGGCTGTACACGAATCCCGTGTACGTGGTAGAGTAGGGCGGGAGGCGGTGGACGAGTGCGACGACTATGACCGTGATGCCTAAGGGAGAGCTCCGAACCCGCCACGGCCCGCTCCCCCTGCCCGCCTTCCTCCCCGACGCCACGCTCGGCGCGGTGCGCGCGACCGACGCGGGCGACCTGCGCGGCGCCGGGGTGCGCGGGCTGGTGATGAACGTCTTCCACCTGATGCAGCGCCCCGGCTCCACCACGGTCGAGGCGCTCGGCGGCCTGCACCGGATGTCCGGCTGGGACGGCCCGATCGTCACCGACTCGGGCGGCTTCCAGGCCTACTCGCTCATCCGCCAGAACCCGAAGTACGGCCGCCTCACCGACCAGGGGATCACCTTCCAGCCCGAGGGCGCCGGGCGCAAGTACCACCTCACCCCCGAGAAGTGCATCCAGCTCCAGCTGGCCTACGGCGCCGACGTGGTGATCTGCCTGGACGACTGCACCCACGTCGATGACCCGCCCGCCGAGCAGCGCGCCTCGGTGCAGCGCACCGTCCGCTGGGCCCGGCGCTGCAAGGAGGAGTTCGAGCGCCAGCTCCAGAACCGGCGCCCCAGGGGCGGCGGCGCGGTGGAGGATGTGCGGCCGCTGCTCTTCGCGGTGGTGCAGGGCGGCGGCGACGAGCAGCTGCGGCGCGAGTGCGCCGAGCGGCTGCTCGAGATCGGCTTCGACGGCTACGGCTACGGCGGCTGGCCGCTCGACGCCTCCGGCGGCCTGCTGCGCGAGATGCTCCAGCTCACCCGCGAGCTGATCCCGCGCCAGTTCCCCATGCACGCGCTCGGCGTCGGCCACCCGGAGTATGTCGTCCAGTGCGCCGCGCTCGGCTACCCGATCTTCGACAGCGCGCTGCCCACCCGCGACGCCCGCAGCGGCCGGCTCTACGTCTACGCCTCGGACCCGGCCGCGCCCGGCTTCCGCCCCACCGGGCGCTGGTACACCACCCTCTACATCGAGGACAAGAAGCACATCAAGACCGACGCGCCGATCTCGCCCGGCTGCGACTGCTACACCTGCCAGCGCTACTCGGTCGGCTACCTGCACCACCTGTACAAGGTCGGCGAGCAGCTCTACAATCGCCTGGCGACGATCCACAACCTGCGCTTCATGACCACGCTGATGGATCTGCTCGCCCGGGAGTAGGCCGCCTGGGGAGGGACGCCGCCGGCGCCCCGGCCGCGTGCCCGTCTCAGCCTTCGGAAAAGAAGAAGGGCGCTGATGCCGCGGCTTCGACCTACGCCAGCACGCCCGATCCGTGAGGTCCGCCTGTGACCGACCCGCCAGAGGTAGACATCATCGTCCAAGAGGTGCTCGCCAGCGCCAAGTACCGCGCCGTCAGCCCGGAGCTGGTGCGCGACCTGGCCGCGCGCGAGCTCGGCGCCGGGCGCAGGCGCAAGGAGGCCGTCAAGGCCGTCAAGAACCGGCTGCACCAGGTCGCCGGCGCCTACTTCGACGCCCGGCCGGACTACGAGGGCTGGCTGGCGGAGCTGCGGGCGGCGGGCGGGGACCGGGCGTCGCTCGAGGCCGCCTGCCGCGCGATCATGGGCCGCCACGCCTCGACGCGGGAGCGGCTCCCGATCCTGGAGCGCTTCTACGCCGAGACCCTCGCCGGGCTCCCGCCGATCCGCTCGGTCGTGGACGTCGCCTGCGGCCTCAACCCGCTCGCGCTGCCCTGGATGCCGCTCGCGCCCGGCGCCGCCTACTACGCCTGCGACATCTACGCCGACCTGGCCGGCTTCCTCGGGCGCTTCTTCGCCCTCGCTGGGGTCAGCGGCCGCGCCGAGGTCTGCGACCTGGTGCGCGGGCCTCCGCAGCAGCCGGCCGACCTTGCGCTGGCGCTCAAGGTGCTGCCGGTGCTCGAGCAGATGGACCGTGAGGCGCCGCTGCGGCTGCTGCGCGGCCTGCGCGCCCCCTACCTGCTGGTCTCGTTCCCCGTCCACAGTCTCGGCGGGCGCGGCAAGGGCATGCCCGAGAACTACGAGCGCCGCTTCCGCGAGCTCACCGCCGGCGCCGGCTGGGAGATCACCCGCTTCGCCTTCCCCACCGAGCTCGCCTTCCTCGTGGCGAAGCCGCCGGGCTCCCTGCCGTCGTGACGCGCTACCTGCGAAGCGGCTCGTGATCCGAGCAGTGCTCCTTCTCGGGAAGGGAAGTGGCGCGATGCAACGGCGGAACCGCCTTCGCCCTCCCGGCAAGGCTGTGGCGACGTGATCGGCGGCGAAGCCGCTGTATCACGTCGCCACATGTTTCACCCCTCCCCGCTTGCGGGGAGGGGGAAGCGGGAGGGGCGCAAAGACGAAGGCGGGGCACGGGGGCGCCTCAGCCCCCGACCACCAGAAGCGGCGCCGGCATAAACAGCAGCACGAACACGCACAGCCCGAGCACCGCCAGCGCGGTGTGCCCCGGCCCGAGCCGGCTGATGTCGTTGAGCGGTGGCGGGTGGCGCGGGCCGATCAGGAAGGCCAGCACCGCCCAGAGCAGCCACGTCTCGGACACGAGCACGCCCAGCAGCAGGCACATCGCGATCATCGCGTAGGCCAGGTGCTGGGCGTGCCGCCCGAGCAGCGCGTAGGCCACGTGCCCGCCGTCCAGCTGGCCGAGCGGCATCAGGTTGAGCATCGTCACCAGCAGGCCGATCCAGGCGCCCCACGCCACCGAGTTCAGCTGCACGTCCACGCCCCCGCCCGGCAGCCACTGGCGGAAGACCAGCCACTTGAGCCCGGCGTACAGCAGCGAGTTGCCCTCCTGCATGTAGCCGCCGGGCGGCGGGGGCCCGACCGTCGAGGTCGACAGCCCGTACAGCAGGAGCGGGATGGCCACCGCCAGCCCGGCCAGCGGCCCGGCGATCCCGATCTCCAGCACGGTGCGCCGGTCCTCCATCGGCTCGCGCTGCACGATCACCGCCCCCATCGTCCCGGTGGCCATGATGATCCCGCCCGGCGTCGGGATCGGCGGGAACGGGATGAAGTACGGCAGGCTCACCGGGGCGCGCCGCAGGCGGCCCACGATGTAGTGCCCCAGCTCGTGGACGAGCAGGATCGTGAGCAGCGTCGCGGCGAAGGGCAGGCCCGCGCCGATCATGGCCGGGCTGCTGAAGATGTCGACGCCCTCGTACAGCGCGCCGGTCGCCAGCGTCGTGAGCACGGTGGTGGCGAACAGCAGCGCCGGGAGCGCGACGCGCTGGCGTTGGCGCTTCAGCACGCCCGGCAGCGCCAGCAGCTCGTCCGCGTCCCCCTGCTGCCGCAGGAACGGCGTGAACCCCAGCGCCTCGAGGCGCGCGCGGATAGCGCGGTAGACCTGCTCCGCCGGCGCGCGCAGCCGGCCGCGCAGCGTCAGTGCCCCGTTCTCGTCCCAGGCGTAGCTGTCGAAGTCCATCAGCCCGTCCAGCGCCGCGCGCACCTGGCCCAGCAGCGCCAGCCGGTCGACGCCGGCGGCCGTGTTCTGGCTCATGTCAGCCTTCATCGAGAAACACCCGGTAGTTCAGCTCCGGGAAGGGATTATCCAGCTCCTCGAGCTCCTCCAGGTACGGCAGCGCCTCGTCGGGGGAGTCCGCCTCGGCCAGCGCGCACAGCTGCTCGCAGCGCCGGAGGTGCTCCATCGCCCGCTCGGGCGGCGTCTCGTCCGGCTCGGCCCCCTGCAGCGCCCAGTCGCTCGACTGCGCCAGGAGCAGCTCGCGCAGCGCCTGGTTCAGCAGCCGCTCGCGGACGCCGGTGGCGTGGGGGTGCGCGCGCGCC
>CALJIC010000046.1 GCA_937974195.1 uncultured Roseiflexaceae bacterium
GCAGCCGAGACGGCTTCCTGCAGGGAGGTATGGAGGGCGGCACGCCCTCCACGGGCACTTTTCCCCCATGGCCCTGTGGCGAGGAAGTCGCCGCAGAGCCGTGGAGAAAGCTGCGTGAGCAATATGGATATGACTACCGAGCCGGAGAGCTTCCGCGAGCTCTGGGAGGCCCTCGACAGGACCCTGGGCATCACCGCGGACGAGAGCGCGCTGGGGATCGTGTCGGTCTGGGCCGACCGCGACGGCCGCGCGCTGGTCTGGCGGCGGGTCGGCGCCGCGACCGTCTGCGAGGAGCAGCGCTTCCGGCCGTGGGTGTTCGCCGCCACGCTCGAGGACCTGGCCCACGTCGGGCGCGCGCTTCAGCCGGCCGACGCCCCCGGCGCCGAGCGCGCGCCCTTCAGCTACCGCGAGCTGGACGGCGAGCCCGGCACCTACCGCTACCTGATCGCCGCCCGCAGCGGCCGGGCCCTCGAGCGCGCGCTGCTGGCCGGCGCCGCCCGGCGGCTCGGGTGGTCGCCCGCCAGCCTGTACGACCTCGACCAGGACTACTACCGCGTCGGGCCGGTCGAGCAGTACCTGATGAGCAGCGGGCGGGTCTACTTCCGCGGCCTGACCTTCGGCGACCTGCGGCGGATGCAGATCGACCTGGAGACGACGGCGCTGAGCGCGAGCCGCGGCCGGATCTTCATGGCGGCCGTGCGCGACACCGGCGGGCTGGAGGTGGTGCTGGAGGCGCCGCGCGCCGAGGACGAGGCGCAGCTGATCGCGGATCTGTGCGCGCTGGTGCGCGAGCGCGACCCGGACGTGATCGAGAACCACAACCTGTTCGGCTTCGACATGCCCTTCCTGGTGGAGCGCGCCGCCGCCCTGGGCGTTCCGCTGGCGCTCGGCCGGCCGGAGGGCCCGCCGGAGCCGGTGCGCTACGAGGATGCCGCCTGGGCCGGGCCGCGGGCGCGCCGCCGCGTCCGCTACAGCGTGGCCGGGCGCGAGCTGATCGACACGCTGGACGCCGTCCGGCGCCACGACTTCGTGACCCGCGAGCTGCCCAGCTACGGCCTCAAGGACGTCGCGCGGGTCTTCGGCATCGCCGCGCCGGACCGGGTCTACATCCCCGGCTCGGAGGTGCCCGCCACCTACCGGCGCGACCCGGAGCTGGTGCGGCGCTACGCCCTGGCCGACGTGGCCGAGGTGGACGCCCTCTCCCAGCGGCTGATGGGCGCGCCATTCGCGCTGGCCGGCATGGCGCCGCGCCGCTTCGAGCGGCTGGCCTCCGCCGGGCCGGCCATGGGCATCCTCGAGCCGATGCTGGTGCGCGCCTACCTGCGCGCCGGAGCCGCCCTGCCGCGCCAGCAGCCAGGGGCCGATGGCGATCTGGGGCCGCACAGCGGCGGCGCGCTGTTCCTGTTCGCCGAGGGGATCGCCGAGCACGTCGTCAAGGCCGACATCGCCTCGCTGTACCCGTCGCTCATGCGCGTCCACCGCATCGGCCCCGCCAGCGACCGGCTCGGCGTCCTGCTCGACATCGTCGGGCGGCTCACCGACCTGCGCCTGCACCACAAGGCCGCCGCCAGGCGCGCGGCCCGCGGCAGCGCCGAGTTCGCGCACCACGACGCGATGCAGGCGGCGATGAAGGTGCTGATCAACTCGGCCTACGGCTACATGGGCGCCGGCTCGATGGCGCTGTTCGCCGACCGGGCCGCGGCCGACGAGGTGACCCGCCGCGGGCGCGAGGTGCTCGGCAAGGTGGTCGAGGAGCTGCGGGCGCGCGGCGTGGCGCTGATCGAGGCCGACACCGACGGCGTGTACTTCGCTGTGCCCGCCGACTGGGACGAGGCCCGCGAGCGCGCGCTGGTGGCCGAGGTCGCGGCGACGCTCGACGACGGCATCCGGCTCGAGTACGAGGGCCGCTACGCCGCGATGCTGTCCCACGAGGTGAAGAACTACGCGCTCCTGACCTACGACGGGCGCCTGATCGTCCGCGGCGTGGCGCTGCGCAGCAGCCGCGCCGAGCCGTTCGGTGAGCGCTTCCTGCACCGGGCGCTGCGCTGCGCGATGACCGGCGACATCGCGGGGCTGCGCGCCGCCTACCTCGAGACGGTCGCGGCGCTGCGCTCGCGCGCGCTCCCGGTCGAGGACGTGGCGCAGCGCGCGCGGCTCTCCAAGACCCCCGAGGAGTACGCGGCGTCGCGCTCGTCGCTGCGCGAGGGGCCGTACGAAGCGCTGCTCGCGGCCGGCCGGACCGAGTGGGCGGTCGGCGAGCGCGTGCGCTGCTACAAGGCCCAGGACGGCTCGTACGTCTGGGTCCCGGACGAGAGCGATGAGCCGACCGTGGGCGTTGTGCGCTCCACGTCGGATGCCGATGCGCCTGCGGACGATGATGGCCGCCCCCGCGTACCGGCGCCGCGGCGCGCGAACGACTACGACGTCGAGCACTACCTCGACGTGCTGCTCAACTCGTACGCCTCGCGCCTGAAGAAAGCCTTCGACCCGGCCGACTTCGACCAGATCTTCCGGCGCGACGCGCAGCTCGGCATGTTCGATACGCCGGTGGAGGAGATCCAGCCGCGCTGGATCCGGGCGGGCGCGAGCGGTTCCCCGTAGCCGCCGCCCGCCGCCTGCGCGGAGAGATATCACAGAGGCAGAGCAACATGCATCTCATTCGTTGGACCCTGTGTTGTTGGCTGCTGCTTGTGGCTGGCGCGATCTCCGCGTGCGCCGGGCAGCCGGCGGCGCCTGCGCCGCTGACCTGCCACACGGCCTACCGGCCCAGCGTTGCCGTGCCCATCGAGCGCGAGGATACCGTCAGCCTGGCCCAGCCGGCGATCGAGCCGGTCACCGTCGCCTACGCGGACCTCGTGTTTCACGCCCAGTACCTCAGCGAGCCGGGCGCCGGCCCGAGCCTCAACCTGTTCGTGACGCTCCCGGACCAGACCGACCGGCTGATGTCGGTCCTCTACCAGCTGCCGGCGGACAGAGCGCCCGCGAACCAGTTCGTCGGCGGCCACGGCTTCACCGGGCTCCACTACGTCTACCACCCGGCCACCGGCGCCGAGCTGCAGTTCTGGTGCGTGGCAGGCGACGGGGCGCAGTAGAGTCTCGCCATTCGCCCGGCGCGCGGCGGCTTCATGCGCTGTAGTCAGCTCAGCGCATTCCTCACTGTCAAAGCTTTTCCTCCTGCCGGTGGGAGTGTCCGCTGTATATGACAATTTGTTCATCCTGGCCGAATCACCCTCCGCTGCGCCGTTGTACCTCATGAGCCCGCACCACTGCTGCATGGGAGGTTGCAATGCTGCGTTCGTTCGCCCGAACCGCCCTCGCACTAGTCACCCTCGCGGCGCTTCTGCCGCTTGCCGGCCCCGCTGCCCCGCCGGCCTACGCCGCCCCCGGCGACAACTCCATCCGGCTGAACGGCACGAACCAGAACGTCCAGATGCCCTACAGCACGGGCGCGAACTTCTCCGGCAGCATCACGATCGAGGCATGGATCCGGCGCGACAGCGCCAGCCGCTGTGAGACGATCGTCGGCAACGGCTACCAGGACTCGTACCGGCTCGGCTTCTGCGCCGATGGCTCGTCAGATCCGGCGCGGCTGCACTTCTACCGCGGCGACGGCGCCTACGCGCGCGGCACCACGCCCATCCCCGCCGGCGTCTGGACGCACGTCGCGGTGGCCTACGACGGCGTCGCGCCGCGCTTCTACGTGAACGGCCGCCCGGACCCGGCATCGAGGACGACCAGCGGCCCGCTGCGCCCGGCCCCCAGCGGCTCGAACCGTCCGCTCGGCATCGGCGCCGATCCCTCCCCGAGCGCGCCGACCGGCTGGGCGGACCACTTCCAGGGGCTGATCGATGAGGTGCGCATCTGGAGCACGCTGCGCACGCAGGAGGAGATCGCCGCCGGGATGTTCCAGCAGGTCACGTTCAACGCGCCCGGCCTGGCGGCCGCCTTCGGCTTCAACGGCACGCTGGAGAACGTCCGCGGCTCCCCTCACGGCAGCTGGGTCGGCGCGCCCTCCTATAGCCGCGAGGGGGCGATCCCGCACGACTTCCGCATCCCGCCGTTCGCGGCCGACCCGACGCTCGACGGCGTGTGCGACACCGCCGGCGAGTACGCCACCGCCACCAGGATCAGCGCACACGGCGCGGACATCTGGCTGCTGCACACCCCCAACAATCTGTGGGTCTGCTTCCCCGAGATCATCAACGGGGCGGCGGTGTACCTGGACGCGGACCTGAGCCGCGCCAGCCTGGCCGGCCCGGACGATCTGGTGTTCGAGCTGTTCTCGACCGCCTCCCCCTTCGCCCGGGCGCTAGCCGGCGACGGCCTCGGCGGCTACGCGCCGGCTACGCTGCCGGACGGCTCGTGGGGCGCCATGTTCAAGCGCAGAGTCGCCGGCCCCGACCCGCAGGGCATCGAGTTTCGCATCGGCAAGGACCTGCTCGGCTCCGGCGGCGTGATCGGCCTGGCGCTGGCGACCTACGCCACCGCCGGAGGTCAGCCCCAGCTCTGGCCCGCGCTGGCCGAGCCGGGCGCGCCGGCGAGCTGGAGCGCCGCCACCCTCGGGGGCAGCGCCGAGCCCCAGACCTACAACGGCTTCGTGCTCTACAGCCCTCGCGACCGCTCCGCCTCCGGCATCCCGGTCCCCGGCGTCGGCGTGCGCCTCGTCGGCTACGACCCCGGTGGCGCGGAGGCGGTGGTTGGGTTCGCCAGAAGCGACCACGAGGGGCGCTTCAGCATCACCAGCACCGACGACTACTCCCGCCACCGGCTCGACCTGGACATCGCCACGCTGCCGCGCGGCTACATCGCGCGCAGTCCGAGCATCGGGGCCTCCACCACCTATAGCAACAACTTCTCCCTGGAGGACGCGCAGCCGGTCGTCACCGACCCGCTAAATGGCCCGTACTTCCTGATCATCGCCCCGCGGCTGATCATCGACAGCGGCGTGCTGCGCAACTTCGTCACCTTCAAGCAGCAGCTCGGCTTCCAGGTCGAGGTGATCAGCGTCGAGACGATCGACGCCACCGTGAGCGGCGCGAACCGCCGCGACAAGATCCGCAACCTGGAGCTGGCCCGCCTCGCCACCTACGGCGAGCGCTTCCAGTACGTGCTGCTGATCGGGCCGCACAGCGTCATCCCGATGACGATCTTCGACATTCATGACGAGGAGGGCGACTGCATCGACATCGGCTTGCCGAGCGACTGGTACTACGTGGACCTCACCAGCCCGATGGACAGCAACGGCAACGGCTGCATCGCCGACGGCATCTGGACGGACCCGGCCCGGCGGCGCATCCCCACCCCGGGCGACAGCGGCATCCGCTTCGAGCCGACCGTCGCGCTGGGCCGGCTGCCGTTCACCTCTCCGGCGGCGGTCGATATGGCGCTGCGCACCAGTATGCTCTTCGAGCAGCAGTCGTCGGAGTTCAAGCTCCGCACGCTGGCCGCGATGGCGATGATGGACCTGCGCTCCCGCTGCTGGACCCCGGCCGACGACCCGACCGGCTCGTACGCGGACTGCAACCCCACCGGCACCGACGGCGCCTACCTCGCCACCGCGCTCGAGCGCAACGTCCTGGAGCCCGGCGGCTACAGCATAACGCCGTTCTTCGAGAACCTCGCGCCGGCGACCGGCTCCTCGCCCTCGTACCGCACCTCGCCCGAGCCGCTCACCGAGCCGAACGTGACCGACGAGCTAGCCGACGAGCCCTACGGCGTCGTCACCCTCCACGGCCACGGCAACGCGGAAGGGGTCGTGCGCACCGCCTGGATGCGCGACGACAACGGCAACGGCATAGTCGAGAACCCGGCGCAGCCCACCGGCAACCCGCCGCGCAGCGTGAACGAGGTCGGGAACCCGGCGCTGCTCAACCGCAACAGCATGGAGCGTGTGCACTTCAACCGCTTCACGGGCGGGCCGGTCTACATCGTGGCCGCCTGCAGCACCGCCGACTTCCTCGACCCGGACAACCTGGGTGCCACCATCCTCAGCGGCGGCAAGGGGGCCGCGTTCGTCGGCGCGCTGACGACGGCGCAGTACCGGCAGGGCTGGACGACGGTCGGCGGCGGCGGCATGAACGACGCGGCCTACTACATCACGCGCAACCTGCTCGGCCGCCACATGCGCCTGGGCGACGCCGTCTGGCAGGGGCTCAGCGAGTACATCCGGCGCGGCAACACCGACTTCAGCACGGTGGTCTTCGACCTGTACGGCGATCCGACGCTGAGCTACTGGGGCAACCCCGGCGGGCAGAGCACGCAGGCCGCCTGGCCGATGCTGCGCCAGAACGCCTTCGGCACAGGCTCGACCACGCTGGTCGGGCCGGGCGTGCCGCAGCGGCTGTGGGAGCACCCGGCCAGCCCACCGGCCGCGTCCGCCCTCGCGCCCTCGCCGCTGGTGAGCAACAACGGCGAAGTGATCGTTGCCCACGGCAGCTTCGTCGACGTCGTCAAGCGCGGCAGGCAGGCGCAGCGCCTGCAGCTGGACGCCCCGGCCTACGGGACGCCAGCGCTGGCGGCCGACGGGACGCTGTACGCGCTCGACGTCAACGGGAAGCTGTACGCCTTCACCTACACCGAACCCGACTTCCGCACCAGCCGCCGGCGGAGCTGGGCGCTCGAGCTCGGCAGCGCGCCCGTCACCAGCCCGGTCGTCGGCTCGGACGGCTTCATCGTCATCGGGCGCAGCACCCCCGCCTCGGTGTCCCTGGTGACGGTGGTGCGGCCGGACGGGCGCAAGCTGCAGGACTATCTGATCGCCGGCGCCATACCCGGCGCGCTGGCGGTCCACGCCGACCGGTCGATCTATATCACGACCGACCGCGGGGTGGTGGCGCGTTTCGAGCAGTTCTGTAGGAACGTCATCTGCGCCCCGCGCCAGAGCGCCGGCCCGGCGGCCTACAGCACACCGCCGCTGCTGGCCTACGGCGCGCTCTACGCCGGCCGCACGAACGGCCAGCTCGTCAAGAAGAACGCCGCCACGCTGGCCGACATGGCGGTCTTTACAGCGGACGGCGCGATCACCGCCGGGCCGATCGCCGGGCCGGGCGGCCAGGTGCTGATCGGGACCGCCGCGGGCACGCTCTACAGCCTGACGCCCGACCTGGAGCTGCGCTGGTCGCGCTTCATCGGCGCGGCGGTGCGCGGCGTCCCGGCCTTCTCCGCCGACGCGCTCTACGTCGTGAGCGGCAGCTCGCTGCGGGCCTTCCACCCGGCCAGCGGCGCGCCGCTGTGGGACCGGAGCCTCGGCGCGGGGGCCGCCCCCGGCTCGGTGGCGGTCGGGTACGGGCGCGAGCTGTACGTTCAGACTGCGGGCGGCAAGCTGGTGGCCTTCGGCGAGGGCTGGGTCGAGCCGCCGACGCTGGTGCGCGCCGTCGCAGAGGCGATCCAGCCGCAGCAGTCGCTGGCCGGCATCCGCGTCGAGTGGCAGCTGGAATCGGCGAGCGCAGCGGCCGCACCGCAGGCGGCCCTCCCGACCGGCTTCCTGGTCCAGCGCAGCGCCGGCGACGGCGCCTGGGAGGATGTCGCGATCCTCGGCGGCGACGCCCGCAGCTACACCGACCTCGGCGTGGAGCCCGGGAAGCTCTACCGCTACCGGGTGAAGGCGCTCGGGCCGGCCGGCAACGACTCGGACTTCACCGCGACCGCCGAGGAGGTCCGCAGCCTGCCGGATCTCCCCGCCGCCCCGGTCCTCGCGCCGGTCGAGACGATCGCCGCCGACCGGCTGCGCCTGAGCTGGACGCAGGGGTCCGGCGAGGTGACCGGCTACCGCATCGAGCGCGCCACATCGGCCGCTGGCCCCTTCGCGCCCGTCGGCACCACCACCGGTGAGGCGCGCGAGTACACCGACAGCGAGCTGGCGCCTGGCACGACCTACTACTACCGGGTGCGGGCGCTCAACGGGCTCGGCGAGGGCGGCGTGTCGAACGTCGCCAGCGGGACGACGCGGACCCAGACCCTCCCCGCCCCGCGGCAGGTGCGCGCCCAGCTCCTGCCGGACGGCCGGGTGCAGGTGAGCTGGACCGGCGGCCCAGCCGGAGCCACAGCGGTGATCGAGGTCAACCCGCAGGGCTACGCCGGCTACCTGCCGCTCGGGACCGCTCCCGTCGCCGGGCCGTTCGTGTACCACCCCGGCATGCCGAGCAGCCTGGGCTACCGGGTCAAGTTCGTCCAGGGCAACAACGAGTCCGCGTACACGGAGGCCACAGTGCGCGTTCACACCAGCGGGTTCGTCAGCGAGCAGCGGTTCCAGCTCGCGCTGCCGCTGGTGCGGCGCTGAGAGGAGGTGCGCGGGAAGGGTGCGCTGGCGCAGCAGATTCGCAGCTCGCTGCCGGCTAGCCGCCGGCGGCCGTGCTACAATGTGGCCGGTCCAACGGTTGTGCGCCAGCGCACCCATGATGAGGGGTTCCTATGCGCCAGATCGCGGTCGCGCTCGCGATACTGCTGGCGGCGTGCGGCGCGCCGGTTGCCAATGTGCCGGCGCCTACCGCGCCCGTCGCCCAGCCGCCCACCAGCCCGCCGGCGTCCCCGGCACCCGATGCGCCGACCGAGGCGCCGGCTCCCAGCCCGACGCCCGTCCCGCCGACACCCACGCCTCCACCGACGCCCCTGCCGCCGACACCCACGCCCCCGCCGCCGACGCCCACGCCTGACCCGTACGCGGGGCTGGCCCAGTACACGATCGAGGGCCTGCGCGCCCGCAGCTACGGCTCCGGGGAGATCGAGATCGTCCGCGTGCTCGAAGAGACTCCGGCGTTCACCCGCTACCTGTTCGCCTACCCGAGCGACGGGCTGCGGATCACCGGCATGCTCAACCAGCCGCGCGGCGACGGCCCGTTTCCGGTCGTCATCCTCAACCACGGCTACTACCCGCTCGACGGCTACCAGACGGGCAACGGCACGCAGCGCGCGGCCGACTACCTGGCGCAGCGCGGCTTCCTGACCCTCTCGCCCGACTTCCGCAGCCACGCCGGCTCGGACGACGCGCCGAACGTGTTCCGCGCCGGCCACGTGATCGACACGCTGAACCTCATCCCGCTCGCGCAGCGGCTGCCGATGGCGCAGCCGGGCCGGGTGCTCATGTGGGGGCACAGCAACGGCGGCGCGATCACCTCGAAGGCGATCGCGGTGAGCGACCAGATCGCCGCCGCGCTGATCTACTCGCCGGCGTCCTCCAACATCGTCGAGGACTACCAGTTCCGCGCCGAGCGCTGGCGGGCGCGTCAGGGGCAGCCGCCCGGCCGCCGCACCGGCGTGATCGACCGCCTGGAGATCGAGTTCCCGGTGACGCCGGAGGAGGCGCCTGAGCTGTACGAGCGCCTCTCGCCGCTCAACTACGCGCAGTACGTCACCGCGCGCGTACTGATCATCTGGGGGGACCGCGACGAGACCGTGCCGCGCAAGTGGCCTGAGGATCTGTACAACGCGCTGCGGGCCGCTGGCAAAGATGTGGAGTTCGTGGTGTACCCCGGCCAGCCGCACTCCTTCGATGCGGCCGGCAACGCCGAGTACCTGCCGCGTATGGTGGAGTTCTTCACCGAGACGCTCGCCGCCGAGGGGGTTGCGCAGTAGGGTATCGGTGCGGGCTGGGCGCCCTGCGGGTCGCCAGCGTCAGCGCTCCGCAGCCCTTGTTCTTCCACCAGAGCCGCGGAAAAAAGAGATGCTGAGGAGGCGAAACCTCCCCAGCATCTTCCTCTCCGAACGCGGACCTAGCGACCCGGGCGGATGGCGCCGTAGTAGTGGGCCGCCCAGTAGCCGCTGCCGATGTTCGCGATGCCGACGCCGCGGCCGGGCGAGAGCGCCTGCACGACGTTCCCGCCGCCGATGTAGATGCCGACGTGGCTGATCCCGCGGCGGTAGGTGTTGACGAAGAACACCAGGTCGCCGGGCTGCAGGTCGGCGGGGTTGGAGATCGCCACGCCGTAGCTGGTGTTGTACTGTGCGGCCGCGTTGTGCGGCAGGTTCAGGCCGAACTGCGCGTAGACGTAGCGCGTGAACCCGCTGCAGTCGAAGCCGCGGTCGGGGCTGGCGCCGCCCCACACGTAGCGGGCGCCCACGAACTGCAGCGCGAACTGCGCCGGGCCGGAGGTGGCCTCCGCCGGGGCGAACTGCACTCCGCGGATGCCGCTGCTCGCGGGCTGGGCCGCCCTGGGCGCCGCCCGGGGCGCAGGCGGAATGTTCCGCGCCTGCGGGACGCGCCGCGCGATGTACGGGCTCACCTCCACCAGCTCGCGCGACACCCAGCCGACGCCGCCCGGCGTCCGCACCTGGAACCAGTCCTGGTGGCGCGCCAGCAGCTCAAGCGTCGTGTTCGCGCCCAGCACGCCGATCTTGCCGTAGACCGTCCCCGGCCCGCCGCGCAGGTTCACGCGCGCCTGGCTCACCACGCCCACCAGCGCCGGGTTGGGGTCCGGGATCTGGCTGACCGCCTCGATCCGCTCGACGACGCCCGGGCCGATCTCGAGCAGCTCGCCGCTCACCCAGCCGACCTGGCCCTCGGGAGTCTGGACCTGGAACCAGTCCTCGTAGCGCGCGAGCAGGTCGAGCTGGGCGCCGGCCGGCAGCTTGGTCATGCCGATGTAGTTCGTGCCGGGCCCGTCGCGCAGGTTCAGACCATCCACGGTCACCTGGCCGATCTTCGGCGGCGGTGGGGCCGGGATGCTCACCGGCGATGGGAGGAACTCCGCGGCGATCTGGTCGGTGGCCAGCAGCTCGGCGGCGACCCAGACGATCTGGCCGCCCTCCGCCTCGGCCTGGAACCAGTCGCCGTGGCGGGCTATCAGGCGCAGCGAGGCGCCGGCGCCCAATGTGGTGACCTTGTCGTACTCGGTGCCCGGCCCGTTGCGGACGATCCCCTGCTCGGCCGCGATCGTCGCCGGCACGGGGCGGACGGCGAGCAGATCGGGGTTGAGCGGCGGCACCGGCAGGGCGTCGATCGCGGCGAAGGCCGAGTCCGGCGGCGGGCTCTCGGTCACGCCGAGCTCTAGCCCGAGCGGCGCGAGCGCGGTGGTGAAGTCGCTTCCCTCCCAGCGCGGCAGCTCGGCGGGAGTGGAGAGCGGCCGGAGCAGGCCGTAGGGCAGCGCGTTCGAGCTCAGGAGCGTGGCCAGAGGCACCAGCAGCGCGACGACCGCGTGCAGTGCAAAGCGCAGCGGGATGGCGGTGAGGCCGCCCCGAACAGTGCTAAGCGATGGGGGTGCGACGTGTGTGGTAGTGCGGGTGAAGCGGCGGCGCTGCGACAGCGCGCGCTGCTGGAGGTAATGCAGCTCAGTGTCGACGGTCGGGTAAGACGAAGACATGCGATGATCCTTGGAAAACGGCTGCTTCCGATTACACTGTACATTAACCGTTTTGTCAATTACAAACAATAAACAATTAGTCATGGGTCCACCCGGTCCCCTCACTATGAGGGGTAGCAGGAACAAGGTTGCAGGGCCGGTGTGGACTCTGTTTTTCGGCTTCCCTCTGCCGCGGAGCGGCGCGGGAAGCGGTTCTCGGAGCGCCAGCGGCTCTTCGATCTTCCGGCAGGAAGAGGTTCCGGCGGGCCCGCGGCCCTTCGATCTCACCGTCAGGCGGGCGGGCGGCGCGACCGCATCGTTCCTGGCGTTGAGCGGGCTGTTCTCGACAGGTGCACAGCACCTCCGCTATACTGGCGGCGCCGTAATTCTCCGGCTTAGCTGCGAAGGAGCAACCTATGCCGACCAACGCTCGTGGCGCCATTGCGCGCGTGCCCGGCCAGCCGGTCTCGATCGAGGAGTTCACCATCGACGACCCCGGCCCGAACGAAGTTCTGGTGCGTATCCTGGCGTCCGGCGTCTGCCACACGGATCTGGGCGTCAAGAGCGGCACCTACGGCACCGACGGCTTCCCCTTCCTGCTCGGGCACGAGGGCGCCGGCGTGATCGAGGCGGTCGGCCCGGGGGTGACGAAGCACCGGCCGGGCGATCACGTGATCCTCGCCTGGCGCGCGCCGTGCGGGAACTGCCGCTTCTGCCGCGACGGGCGGCCGAACTTCTGCGCCGCCAGCCTCAACGCCGAGAAGCGCATGCGCACGCTGGACGGCAAGACGCTCAACCCGGTGCTCGGGATCGGCACCTTCTGCACCCACACCCTGGTCCACGCGGACCAGGCGGTGCCGTACGACCCGTCCCTGCCGGCGCCGCAGATGTCGCTGATCGGCTGCGGGGTGATGACCGGCATCGGCGCGGCGCTCTACGCCGCGGGGGTGCGCCCGGGCTCGAGCGTGGCGGTGTTCGGCTGCGGCGGGGTGGGCGACAGCGTCATCGCTGGGGCCAGCATCGCCGGGGCGACGAAGATCATCGCGGTGGACGTGGACCCGCGCAAGCTCGAGTGGGCCAAGGAGTTCGGCGCCACCCACACCGTCAACCCGCGCGACGGCGATCCGGTGGCGCGCATCAAGGAGCTGACCGGCGGGCACGGCGTGAACTACTCGTTCGAGGCGGTCGGGATCGCCGAGACCTGGGACCAGGCGCTCTGGTGCCGCGACCTCGCCGGCACCTGCATCATCATCGGCGTGCCGGGGCCGGGCAAGAGCCTGACGCTGGACCTGCAGCGCTTCTTCGACCTCGGCGGGCGGCTGGGCGTCTCGTGGTACGGCGACTGCCTGCCGACGCGCGACTTCCCGATGCTGGCCGAGTGGTACCGGCAGGGGCGGCTCAACCTGGATAAGATCGTCAGCCGGACGATCAGCCTCGAGCAGACCGAGGAGGCGTTCGAGGCGATGCAGCGCGGCGAGACGCTCCGCTCGGTGATTGTGTTCGACTAGGGAGGTGTGGGCCTTCGCCCTCCACATCCACCCTTCCCTTCTCCCTGCCCCTCCACGGCTCGCGGAGGGAAGAGGATGTGCGGTGGTGCGGCAGCTTCGCTGTGCCACCGCACGCCACAATAGCCCCGCTTCCATCATCTGGAGTGCAACGTGCTCGAACTGATCAAAGAGCTGACGGAGCTCCACGGGCCGGTCGGCCAGGAGAACGCCGTGCTGGACCGCGTCGAGGCCCTGTGGCGCGACGCCGGCGCCCAGACCGAGCGGACGCGGATCGGCAACCTGGTGGCGCGCGCCGGGGGCCGCGGCCCCTCGCTGCTGCTGGTGGCCCACGCCGACGAGCTGTGCTACCTGGTGCGGGCGATCGACCCGTCGGGCTTCCTCTGGCTGGCGAACGGCCAGGGGTGGGAGCGCACCACCAGCCTGCGCAACTGGTTCACCGTCGGCCAGCGGGTCCAGGTGCTCGCGCGCGGCGGCCCGATCCCCGGCGTGATCGCGGCGGTCACCGGCCACATCGCCACGCTGGCGCTCCCCGAGCCGGACACCCTCACCTGGAACGACTTCTGGGTCGACACCGGGCTCACGCGGGCGGAGCTGATCGAGCGCGGCGTGACGCCCGGGACGCGGGTGGTGTGGGATGTCGCCACGGTGCGCCACGGCCAGCACGTCGTCGGCAAGGCGCTCGACGACCGGGTGCCGCTGGCGGTGATCACCGAGGTGCTGCGCCGGGTGCCGGCGGATGAGCGCGCCTGGGACCTGACGCTCGCCTGCACGGTGCAGGAGGAGGTCGGGCTGATCGGGGCCAGCGCGCTGGCGGCCCGCGCGCCGTTCGACGCCGCGATCGCGGTGGAGATCGGCATGGCCGGGGATGTCCCGGGCCTCGACGAGCGCAGCATGCCGCTGCGGCTCGGGGCCGGCCCGGCGCTGATCCACAAGGACTCGATGGTCCACTACGACCACGCGCTCACGGCGGCGCTGGAGCGCACCGCCGCCGAGGCCGGCATCGCGATCCAGCACGCCGTGTTCGGCTCGTTCGGCAGCGACGGGGCGGCGCTCATGCGCGCCGACGTGCCGGCGGCCCTGGTGGCGTTCCCGGCGCGCTACACCCACAGCCCGTTCGAGACCGGCCACCTGGGCGATATCGAGGCGCTGGTGGAGTGGCTGTGCGCCTTCGTGCGCCGCCCGCCGGAGCTCTAGCCCCCGGCGCTGCGTTCTGGCTGTGCGGGCTGCAGGCCGCGACATGGCCCTTCGCGCTAGGTGTACTGCGCCAGGCCGGGCAGGTGCGCGGCCGTCTCCGGCCGGTCCAGCTCGCTCAGCAGGCTGGCGAAGTCCAGCGGCTTGCGGCTGAAGGACAGCGCGCCGTTGACGACCGGCCACTCCTCCCTCGGCCGGTCCCACGCCAGCTCGATCCCGTTGTAGTCCGGGTCGTGCAGGTAGATCGCCTCGTGGGTGCCGTGGTCGGAGGCGCCGTCGATGCCCCAGCCGCCCTCCAGCAGCCGCACCAGGGCCGCGGCGAGATCGCGGCGGGTCGGGTAGTTGATCGCGAAGTGGTACAGCCCGGTCGTGCCCGGCGCGGGCGGCGACCCGCCCCTGCTCTCCCACGTGTTCAGCCCGATGTGGTGGTGGTAGCCGCCGGCCGAGAGAAAGGCGGCGCTGCCGAGGTGCACCACCAGGTCGAAGCCGAGCAGGTCGCGGTAGAAGCGGACGGCGCGGTCGAGGTCGGCGACCTTCAGGTGCACGTGCCCGATGTGGGCCCCGGCGGGAATCGATTCGTGTGCCATGGTGAGCCTTCCTTTTCTGCCGCCGCAGAGCGGCGGGGTGATGGGTTACCGGGGCTCTGCGGCAGGCCGCTACGCCCGCGCCATGGTCGTCAGCAGGCGCACGCTGATCGCCCACGCGACGACGTGCATCAGCATGAGCGCGGCGACGTTCGCTGGAGTCGTCCCGGGGTTGAAGCCGGTGATCAGCATCAGGATGTCCGGGATGAACGAGATGAGCAGCACGACGAGCGCGATGCGCCGGAAGAGCGCGATCGGCTGGCGCGCGAAGCGCCCGACGAGCGCGTAGACGATCACTGCGCCCAGCACGCCGAAGAAGGTGAAGGCGATCGTCGGCGGCGGCGTCAGCGGCAGAAAGGCCGGGTCCGGCCGCAGCACCGCGGCGGCGATCTGCTGGATGATGAGGTTGGCGACGATCGAGGCGATGATCGCCAGCGGCCCGACCCACAGCAGCTTGTTGAAGGCGACGCGCTCGCCGGCTGCGCTCGATGGTGCGGTTGTGACCATACATGTGCTCCTTTCACTCCTGCTGGCGGAGAGGCCCTGAGCGACCCTTTGCCGCCGAGCGACGGGAAAGGGATCTCGGGAGGAGGCGAATCCTCCCCGGCCTCACCACTGCGTAGGGCTTGTGAGCGACACAAGGATAGCAGGCGGGACGACGGCTGGGAATGGAAGAACCGCAGCGGGGCTATGTCAGTTTTTGCTGCTGCTCGCGGAAGGCCTGCGGGGCGGTGCCGGTGAGGCGCTTGAACGTCTTGCTGAAGTGGAAGAGGTCGCTGTACCCCAGGGCCTGGGCGATCTCCTTGATCGGCAGATCGGTGAACTGCAGGTAGCGCCGGGCCTCGAGCACGATCCGCTCGTCGATCAGCTGCTTGGTGGACTTGCCGACGATCCGCCCGAGGATGCGCGAGAGCCGGGCGGGCGCGATGCCGAGCGCCCCGGCGTAGTGCTGCACGTCGTGGCGGCTGGCGAAGCTGCGCTCGAGCAGCGCCATGAACTCCTGGTAGATGCGGTACTCCTCCTGCTGGTGCTGGTCCGCGCGCATGGCGCGCTGGTGGATGCGCTCGACGCGGATGATCAGCGCCGAGAGCAGGTGGCGCAGGGCGCTGTCGCGCTGGAGGGCCGCGGGGGCTGCGTACTCGGCCTCGAGCAGGTCGAGCACCGGGCGCAGCTCCCGCAGGTCGGCGGGGGTCAGCGCGAGCGCCTGCCTCGCCCCAAGCTGGCTGAAGAGCGTCGTGTGGTAGTTCCAGCTCGGGCTGATCAACCCCGCCGGCAGGAAGTCGTCGGTGAAGCGCACGATCCAGCCCGTCAGATCGTCGCCGCCCTCGACGACGTGCACCTGCCCGCGGGCGATCAGGAAGACCGCCGGCGGCGGCTGCTCGAAGCGCTGCCCGTCGATCGTGTGGCGGAAGCTGCCGGACTCGATGATCAGCAGCTCCTGGAAGTTGTGGCGGTGCGGCGGGTCGTCGAAGGGCTGCGGCATCGTGTCGCCGGCCATGCGCCGCAGGTAGAACGCCGCCGAGCGCTCGCGCGCCTCGCCGTAGGCGAGCTCGACGTAGTCAATGGGCTCGCGGGAGATCATCTCAGCTCAGGAGCTTGCGGTACTGCACGAACCCCGTGCGATCGGCGAGCTGGTCGTACAGCGCCATGGCCTGCGCGTTCGTCTCGTGCGTCAGCCAGTAGACGCGGCTGGCCCCCTGCTGGCGCGCGGCCTCGTAGACCGCCTCGATCAGCGCGCGCCCGACCCCGCGCCCGCGGAACGCCGGCGCGGTGAACAGGTCCTGCAGGTAGCAGTAGGGGCCGGGCGTCCAGCTCGAGCGGTGGAACAGGTAGTGGACGATGCCGACCAGGCCGCCCTGCAGGAAGGCGCCCAGGGCGTACATCGGCTCCGCGGGGTCGTGGAAGCGCCGCCAGGTGAGGTCGGTGGTGTCCGGCGGGAGGTCGACGTTGTAGAACTCCTGGTAGCCCTTCCACAGCGGCTCCCAGGCGTCCCGGTCCGCGGGCGTCAGCAGCCTGACGCTGGCTTGCTCCATCTTCAAGCTCCTTCACTCATAAACAGGTGCGCCAGCAGCGCCTGCCGTGCGCGATCAGGTGGTCGGTCGCCGCCCGCGCGCCGCGCCGGTCGTCCGGCCCGATCGATGGCAGGCCGGGCTTGTGCCGGCGTAGAGCACGATCGGCGCGCCGTAGCTGGTGCACAGCGCTACCACCTCGTCGGTCACGAACGCCGGGAGCAGGTAGGCGCCGGCGCCGCGCGGGATCAGCGTCAGGTCGTCCGGCACCAGCGTGCTGCGGGTGAGGTGGACGCTCAGGGCGCTGCATAGGATGAGGCAGTAGCCGAGATCGGAGGCGGCCGCGCACGATCGGTCCGGTGTGGTCGTTGCTCAGGTGCTCGCCCAGGACGACGCAGATCGTGATTGCGGTGGTGCGCTTGAGCATAGGTCTTCTCGTGGGCGGCGTTCGCTGCCGGAATTATACACTCAGACGCCTGGCGGGGTATAATCTGTGCAACCTACGCCGCAACGCGCTGAAGAAGCGGCTGAAGCCACACGGGTGGCTCAGCCACACGAGTGACGCGGCGGCCTGGCCCCGCACCCCTCGAACGGGTATGGGGAGGCCACGTCTCCCCGGGATCTCCCTCGTTCTGCCGCTCCGCGGCGGCTTTGTCTCCGCAGAGCGGCAGAGGGCGGGCGGCACGGCCGCGTCACTCCTGCCAGCGGGCTGGTGTGTTGTGTGGGTGGAGCAGGAAGGGAGGGTGCGATGAGGCATCTGTCAGAGGGCGACGTGCTCTGGACGCCGTCTCTGGCGCACCAGCGCGGCAGCGCGCTGCACCGCTATAT
The DNA here is from genome assembly GCA_937974195.1 of uncultured Roseiflexaceae bacterium. GTDB lineage: Bacteria > Chloroflexota > Chloroflexia > Chloroflexales > Roseiflexaceae > CALJIC01. The sequence goes on from CALJIC010000046.1 coordinate 17,394, forward strand.
GGAGTGGCTGGCGCTCGAGAAGGGACTGTCCTTCACCACCTACGATGAGCTCTGGCAGTGGTCGGTCGCGGACGTCGGGGCGTTCTGGGCGACGCAGTGGGAGTTCTTCAGCATCTGCGCCACGCGCGAGCCGAGCGCCGCGCTGGCCGAGCGGGCGATGCCGGGGGCGCGCTGGTTCCCCGGCGCCGAGCTGAGCTACGCCGAGCACGCCTTCCGCCACGCCTCCGCCGACCGCCCGGCGATCATCTCGAAGTCCGAGATCCGGCCGCTCGCCGAGCTCTCGTGGGACGAGCTGCGCCGCCAGGTCGGCTCGGTCGCCGACGCGCTGCGGCGGATGGGCGTCCGGCAGGGGGACCGGGTGGTGGCCTACCTGCCGAACATCCCCGAGGCGGTGGTCGCGTTCCTGGCCTGCGCCAGCATCGGCGCGATCTGGTCGAGCTGCTCGCCGGACATGGGCGCCGCCAGCGTGAGCGACCGCTTCCAGCAGATCGAGCCCAAGGTGCTGTTCGCGGTGGACGGCTACAGCTACGGCGGCAAGCCCTTCGACCGGCGGGCGGTGGTGCGAGAGCTGCGCGCCAGGCTGCCGACGCTCGAGCGCGTCGTGCTGGTGCCCTACCTGGACGAGGCGGCGCGGCCCGACGACCCGCAGGTGGTCCTGTGGGCCGACGTCGTGTCCGGCAGCGCCCCGCTGACCTTCGCGCAGCTGCCGTTCGACCACCCGCTGTGGGTGCTGTACTCCTCGGGCACCACCGGCCTGCCCAAGCCGATCGTCCAGGGGCAGGGCGGCATCCTGCTCGAGCACCTCAAGTCGCTGGAGCTGCACCTGGACCTCAGCCCGGCCGACCGGTTCTTCTGGTACACCACCACCGGCTGGATGATGTGGAACTTCCTGGTGGGCGGGCTGCTGATCGGCTGCCCGATCCTGCTCTACGACGGCAGCCCGGCCTACCCGGACATGGGCGCGCTGTGGCGGTTCGCCGAGGAGAGCGCCATGACGTTCTTCGGCACGAGCGCGGCCTACATCAGCGCCTGCGTGAAGGCGGGCATCAGGCCCGGCGCCAGCTACGACCTGAGGCGGCTGTGCGGCGTCGGCTCCACCGGCTCGCCGCTGCCGGTCGAGGGGTTCGGCTGGGTGTACGAGCACGTCGGGTCCGACATCTGGCTGGCGTCGATCAGCGGCGGCACCGACGTCTGCACGGCCTTCGTCGGCGGCTGCCCGCTGCTGCCCGTCCACGCCGGCGAGATCCAGTGCCGCTGCTTGGGCGCCAAGGTCGAGGCGTACGACGAGCAGGGCCGGCCGGTGATCGACCAGGTCGGCGAGCTGGTGATCACCGAGCCGATGCCCTCGATGCCGCTGTACTTCTGGGGCGACCGCGAGGGCAGGCGCTACCGCGAGAGCTACTTCGAGAAGTACCCCGGCGTATGGCGGCACGGCGACTGGGTGAAGATCACGGAGCGCGGCAGCGTGGTGATCTACGGCCGGTCGGACTCGACGATCAACCGCATGGGGGTGCGGCTGGGCACCAGCGAGGTGTACCGGGTGGTGGAGGCGCTCCCGGAGGTGCTCGACAGCCTGGTGATCGACCTGGAGGGGCTGGGCGGCGCGCCGTACATGGCTCTGTTCGTGGTCCTGCGCGACGGCCTGGCGCTCGACGATGGGCTCAGGCAGCGGGTGAACGCGGCGATCCGCGAGGCGCTCTCGCCGCGCTGTGTCCCGGACGAGATCTTCGCCATCCCGGAGGTGCCGCGCACGCTGAACGGCAAGAAGCTGGAGGTGCCGATCAAGAAGATCCTCCTGGGCGCCCCGGTGGAGAAGGCCGCCAACCCGGACGCGATGGCCAACCCGCACACGCTGGCCTACTTCGCCGAGCTGGCCGAGCGCTTGCGCGAGCGGCTCGGCCGCACTGAGGCGGGGGCCACAGGCCGCGCAGGGGGTGCACCGGGCTCCTGACAGGAGGTTCGCTGGCGCGCTCCTCTACTGCGCCCCTCGAAGGAGCTCCGCCAGCCGCGCCGCCAGGGCCGCGTCGTCCACCTGCGCGAAGTCCGTCGTATCGACCTCGATCAGCACGCTGTCGACGTCGAGCGGGTCGAGCCGGCCGCGCAGGAGCAACGGGCGCAGCTCCTCGACCAGCTGCCGCTCCATGTGCCCTGGGTGGCGCCGGCCGGAGCGCGCGCGGGCGCGGTGGCGCTCGACGAGCACCTGCCCGTCGGTGACGCACAGCACCTGGGCGACGGCCACCGGCGTGCGCTGCTGGATGGCGCGCAGCCGGGCGGTGTCGTGCTCGGGGTGGAAGTTGCTCTCGGCGATGCAGGAGCGCCCGGCCGCCAGCTCGGACTCGACCAGCGCGAACAGCACCGCGGTGCTCGTCACGCCGAGCCGCCTGGACCAGGCGCGGTTGCCCCAGCCGAGCGTGTCGAACAGCGCCTCCTTGATCAGATCCTTGGCGAACACCGGCAGCCCGAGGCGGCCGGCGAGCTTGCGCGCCAGGCTGCTCTTGCCAGTGCACGGCAGGCCGGTCACGATGATCAGCGTTGGCTTCGCCATGTGGGTGCTCTGCGCTCGGTGCGTGCCGCTCTCGGCATACGATACCACAACCGCCGGCAGCGGGGGCGCAGCGCGCCGCAGGCCCACAGCGAGTCCTACAGACAGTGGGAGGCGCGGAGGGCCGCAGGCCTCCCACAGCCTTGGTGCCGGCGGCGGGAGGAGTGAAGGGTCGCAGGGCTGCGATAGCCGTGGCCCGACGGCGGGAGGCGCGGAGGGCCGCAGGGCTGCGATAGCCTTGGTGCCGGCGAGAGGCGCGGAGGCTATGGCCCAACAGCGGGAGGTGTGGAGGGCCGCAGGCCCTCCACAGACGCCTTTTCCCCAGCGCTCTGCGGCAGCGAAGCTGCCACAGAGCGCTGGGGAAATAAAAAAGATAGAGTATACTGGCCTCCACCGGGAGCCCGAGGTTCTCCCTCGGCCAGTAACGCAGCGAGGTCGCAACCATGAAGATCACCGACGTCCGCACAGCGGTGGTGCAGGCCAACTTCGAGTGGATCCTCGTGCGAGTCTACACCGACGAGGGGGTGGTGGGGCTAGGGGAGTGCTACTGGGGGGCCGGGGTCGAGAACATCGTCCGGCGCCTGAAGGCGGTGCTCGTCGGCGAGGACCCCCAGAACATCGACTGGCTCTACCAGAAGATGGTGCGCGCGATGTCCGGCGCGGGCTCGACCGGCGGCGCCACCGTCGCGGCGATCAGCGGCGTCGAGATCGCGCTGTGGGATCTGAAGGGCAAGATCCTCAACACGCCGATCTACAACCTGCTCGGCGGCAAGTACCGCACGGCCATCCGCACCTACGCCGACTGCGGCCACGGGGCGGCGCCCACCCCGGAGGCCTGGGCCGAGCGCGCCCGCCGCGCGGTGGAGCGGGGCTTCACGGCGATCAAGTTCGACATCGACAACATCGACCCGGAGCGCTTCTGGGACCCGTCGCACGTCGGGGTTGGGCGCAAGGGCTGGATGATGCAGCAGGCGCCCGTCTCGAACGCCGAGCTCGACCTCATGATCGAGCTCGTCGGCGCGGTGCGCGAGGCGATCGGCCCCACGATAGACCTGGCGCTGGACTGCCACTGGAACTACTCCACCCGCGACGCGATCACCATCGCCCGCGAGATGGAGCCGTTCCGCATCATGTGGCTCGAGGACCCCACGCCGCCCGACAACGTCGAGGCGCTCAAGCGCGTCACCGACGCCTCGCCGGTGCCGATCTGCTCCGGCGAGAACCACTACACCCGCCACGGCCTGCGCCAGATGATCGTCTCGCAGGCGGTCGATATCATCCAGCCGGACATCCCCAAGGTCGGCGGGTTGCTGGAGGCCAAGAAGATCGCGGACCTGGCCGACATCTACTACATCCCGATGGCGGCGCACAACGTGTCCAGCCCGATCGCGACGATCGCGGCCTGCCACGCGCTGGCCTCGATGCGCAACGCGCTGATCATCGAGTTCCACTCGCAGGATGTGGAGTGGTGGGATGCGCTGGTGACCGGCGAGGAGGGCCTGATCCACAACGGCTACATTCAGCTCAGCGACCGGCCGGGCCACGGGCTGGAGCTGAACGAGGACGTGGCCCGCGCCCACCTGCAGGAGGGCTCCACGTTCTTCGAGTGATCCACGGAGAGCACGGAGGACACAGAGGCGAAGAACACAGGAGGGCACGGATCCAGCTATCCGTGCCCTCCGTGCCCTCCGTGGATTACCTCGCGCTGATCCCGCGCTTCAGCGTCTCGATCGCCGGCTGCGGGTCGGTCTCCTCGGTGGCGTCGAAGGCCGAGATCTGCCGCCCGTCGAGCGACAGGTTCGGGTTCGACGCCAGCCAGCTGACGTCCTCCTCGTCGATCCCCTGGGCCAGCATCAGCCGCCCGAAGCAGGTCGCGCCGTAGGAGAGCACCTGGCCGGCGGCGTAGTCGCTGAAGTAGCGCGCCGTCTCGACCATGCCCTCCAGCGGCCCGGCCGAGAAGTGCACCACGTTCGTCCCGCGGTTCACCTCGCCCAGCCCGAGCTCGCCCCGGCGCTCGAGGAACGTCCGCCGCAGCGTCCCCTCCGCCGCCTGGGACGGGTCGGTCACACCGAGCATCTCGTTGCGCAGCGCCTTCCACGCCTCGGGGCGGTCGGCCGCGCTGCGCACCGCCAGCACGACGATCGAGCGCCCGGGGGCGGTGAAGTGCTCGATCTGCTGCGGGTGGAAGGCGTTCAGCAGAATCACGGTCTGGCCGTCGTGCACGTGCTTCGTCGCGTAGGTGCCGGGGCCCAGCTTGTTGAAGCTGCCCGAGTCGGCGATCTGGCTAAGCTGCGCCGCGGTGTACTCCGGGTACTGCGCCATGAACTCGTGCCCGCCCATCACGCGCGCGCCCTGCGCCAGCTCGGCGCCGAACAGCTCCTGCAGCCTGGCCCGCGCCGCCTCGGCCAGCGCGGACTCGCCGTTGCGCGAGATGCTGTTGATCACCCCGTAGTGCCGCGCGATGATGTCGTGCTGCTTCAGGTACTCGGCGCCCAGCACCGAGACGCCCCCGACCTCCAGCTTCCAGCGCTCCAGCGCGCTGGCCACCAGGTCCAGCACCTTGTCGAGCGCCACGCCGCCGGCGACATCCGTCGCCTCGGGCTTGACGAACAGCACGCCCTCCAGCAGCCGCGGGTCGGCGCCTGGCTGGAAGGGCTGTAGGTGTGCGACCGCCCCGCTGCCCGCCTGGACTGCGCGCACCTGCTCGACGATCGCCCCGCCCATGGAGCGGAAGTTGCTTGTCATAATACTGTTGTCTCCACAAGATATCGTGTACGCAGAATCGACCGCCCAAGTGTAACGCAAGCGCACCCGCAGCGCAAGGCGACGGTGCCACGCGGGTCGCCGGGTGCTGCGCATATCTGGTTGAAGGCCATCAGAGCGGCAGGATTCGCGCCCGCACCCGCCGCATATACTCCTGGTACTCGGGGAACTGCTCGGCGAGCCAGGCCTCCTCGCGCCGCGCCTTCAGCTCGAAGAACGCCCACAGCGCCAGGCTCAGCAGCAGCGAGGGGACCCCGGCCCGCAGCAGCGAGAAGCCGATCGCGCCGAGCACGATCCCGCCGTAGATCGGGTGGCGCACGACGCGGTAGAGGCCGGTCTGCACCAGGGCGCCGTCCTCCTTCGGCCGCGGGAAGATGGTGAGACTCCTGCCGAGCTGCAGCGCGCCCAGGCCGGCCGCCCCGGCGCCCACGAGCATCAGTGCGCCGCCGGCGAGCGAGGCCGCGCCGCGGAGCTCGGCCGGCCACTCCGGGAGGCCCGGCACGCGACGCGGCGCCAGGGCGATCGCCGCGAACAGCGCCAGCTGCGCCACCACCCAGCCCTCGCCGCGGCCCCAACGTTCTCTCGGCATCATTGTGTCCTTGCGGCGCAGACGATGTCCCGGTGCTCCGGGCGCATCGTCTGCGCCAGCCGTGACAAGACTGAAGTTACGC
>CALJIC010000047.1 GCA_937974195.1 uncultured Roseiflexaceae bacterium
CGCGCACGTCGTGCTATTTGTGGAGAAGAGCGATGACAACAAGCGAACTCTGCTTCCTCCCGGCGACCGAGCTGGCGCAGCTCATCAGGGCCCGCAGCGTCTCCTGCCTGGAGGTGATGGAGGCCCACCTGGCGCAGATCGAGCGGGTGAACCCGCGGGTCAACGCGATCGTCACGCTGCTCCCCGAGCGGGCGCTGGCGGGCGCGCGCGCGGCGGACGAGGCGCTGGCGCGCGGCGAGGCGACCGGGCCGCTCCACGGGCTGCCGGTGGCGCACAAGGACCTGGCGCTCACCAAGGGGGTGCGCACCACCTTCGGCTCGCCGATCTTCGCCGACTTCGTGCCGGACCGGGACGATCTGATCGTCGAGCGGCTGCGGCTGGGCGGCGCGATCATGATCGGCAAGACGAACACGCCCGAGTTCGGCGCCGGCTCGCAGACCTTCAACCCGGTCTTCGGGGCCACCCGCAACCCGTACGACCTGAGCAAGACCTGCGGCGGCTCCAGCGGCGGCGCGGCGGTGGCGCTGGCCTGCGGCATGATTCCGATCGCGGACGGCAGCGACACCGGCGGCTCGCTGCGCAACCCCGCCGGCTACTGCAACGTCGTCGGCTTCCGGCCGTCGCCCGGCCGCGTGCCGAGCGAGTCCACCCGCAACGCCTGGGGCACGCTGAGCGTGGACGGGCCGATGGCGCGCACGGTGGCCGACGTGGCGCTGATGCTCACGGCGATCGCCGGGCCCGACCCGCGCTCGCCGATCAGCATCGCCGAGCCGGCGAGCAGCTTCGCGCGGCCGCTCGAGCGCGACCTGCGCGGGGTGCGGATCGCGTGGCTGGAGGAGATCGAGGGCGTGCCGGTGGACCCGCGCGTCACCGCCGCGCTCGAGGCCCAGCGCCCGACGCTCGAGGCGCTCGGCTGCAGCGTCGAGCCGGTGCGGCTCGACTTCGCCGGCGCGGACGAGGCGTTCAAGGCGCTGCGGGCGTTCGGCTTCGAGCAGAGCTACGGCGAGCTGGTGGAGCGCCACCGCGATGCGATCAAGCAGACTGTGGTGTGGAACGTGGAGCAGGGGCGGGCGCTGAGCGGGCCGCAGCTCGGGCGCGCCGAGCGGCTGCGGACCGAGCTCTACCACCGGGTGCGGCGCCTGATGGAGACGCACGAGTTCCTGGCGCTGCCGGTGAGCCAGGTGCCGCCGTTCGACATCGAGCAGCCCTATGTGACCGAGATCAACGGCGTGCAGATGGAGACCTACATCGACTGGATGCGCTCGTGCTACTACATCTCGGTGCTGGGGCTGCCGGCGATCAGCGTGCCGTGCGGCTTCACCGCCGAGGATGCGGGGACGCCGCCGCTGCCAGTCGGGCTGCAGCTCGTCGGGCGGCCGCAGGCTGACTTCGCCGTGCTGCAGCTCGCCTACGCCTTCGAGCGCGCCACCGGCTTCTGGAAGCGGCGCCCGCCCGTCGTGGCCGGCTGATGGGGGGCGGCGCTGCGCCCCGGCGGACGGCCGGGTCAGGCCAGCACCCCGGCCTCTCGCGCGCGCGCGATGGCCTGGGTGCGGGTCTGCACGCCGAGCTTGCTGTAGATCTGGCCGGTGTACCACTTCACCGTGCCCACCGAGAGGATCAGGCGGTCGGCGATCGCCTGGTTCGAGAGCCCCTCGGCGATCAGCTCCAGCACCTCGCGCTCGCGCTCGGTGAGCGGCTCGAGCAGCGGCTCCCGCGCCGCGGGCGCGGCGCGGACGGCGGGCACAGCCGCGAGAATCGGCGGCAGCGGCGCCTCAAGCTCCTCCAGCACGCGGTCGCAGGTCGCGGTGAGATTGCGGGCCTGTCCGCGCGCGCCGGCCGCCGCAAGCTCCGCGGGGCCGAGCGCCGCCGCGGCCTGGAGCAGGAGCTCCTGCGCGCCGACACCCGCCTGGTGGTTGGTGGCCGGGTGGCGCAGGACGCTCACCAGCACCTCCACGGCCAGCGGGAGGCGGCCGGCGCGCGACAGCAGCTCCGCCGCATCCACAAGCAGCGCCGGCACGATCGCGATGTAGCCGATCGACGAGGCGAGCTCGAGGGCGCGGCGGAAGTGCTGCGCGGCGGCCTCCTGGTCGCCGAGCGCGGCCGCGGCCCTGCCCAGACCGCCGAGCGCCTGGGCCGTGGCGCCGGGGTCGCTGGTGTGGCAGTACAGCGTGAGGCTGCGCTCGTAGTGCGCGCGCGCCTCGTCGTACGCCGCGCGGTGGTCGGCCAGCAGGCCGAGGTAGGAGAGCGCGCAGGCCATGCCCGCCCGGTCATCGAACTCGGCCCGCAGCTCGTAGCTCCTCTGGAAGTGCCGCTGCGCCTCGTCGTACGCGCCGAGCGCGCAGGCGACCTTGCCGAGCTGGTTGAGGCTGTCGCTGATCAGCCAGCGGTCGCCGGCCTGCTCCGCCGCAGCGTGCGAGAGCGCCGCGTAGCGCTGGGCGGCGCGGTAGCGCCCCTGGTTCAGCGCCGCCTCGGACAGCGCAAGCCAGGCGCCCGACGCGTTGCCGGGCAGGCCGTGGCGCTCGCTGCGGGCGCGGGCCGCCTCGGCGAGCCTGGCGGCCTGCGCGTACTCCCCGCGCACCAGCGCGCTCGCGGCGAGCCAGATCAGCGGGTCGGCGCCGGGCGGCGGGGCGAGGTCGTAGGTCTCGAGCAGGCGGTCGCTCTCCTGGAGCATCCCCTCGGCCTGGCGGCCCTTGCCGAGCCGGATCAGGATCTGCGCGCTGACCACCAGCAGCGAGGCCAGCGCGGCGCGCGAGCCCGCGTCGTCGCCCGCGGCGCGGAGGCGCTGCTCGGCGACGCTGAGCGCCGCCTGGCCGTCGTGGAGCGGGCCGCGGACGCGGTAGTAGGCGGCCAGCGCGAGCAGCGCGCGGTGTAGGACGTCGGGCGGGGCGCTCTGGACGATCGACGGCCAGGCGGCGCGGATGTTGTCGAGCTCCGCATCGATCTCGGCCACCGCCTCGCGCTGCCGCCCCGTGGTCATCAGCGCCCAGCCGCCGGCGAGGAGCTGCGCGTAGTAGGCCGCGAACGCCCGCCGCGTCGCGTCGGCGGCGCCGGACTCCTCGAGGCGCTCGGCCGCATACTGCCGCAGCAGCTCGTGGAGGCTGTAGCGCCCATCCGCGGCCACGCGGACGAGCGACTGGTCCACCAGCGCGGCGAGCAGCCCGAGCGAGGCGCTGGCCACCGCGCCCGCCGCCTCACGGGTGAACCCGCCCGGAAAGACCGACAGCTGCGCCAGCGAGCGGCGCTCGTCGTCGGACAGGTAGGCCCAGGACTGATCGCAGACGGCGCGGATGCTGCGGTGGCGCGCCGGCGCGTTGCGCGCCCGCGTCTCGAGCAGGGCCGCGCCGCCGGCGATCTGCTCGGCGATCACGGAGCAGGGCAGGGTGCGCGTCCAGGCCGCGGCCAGCTCGATCGCCAGCGGCACGCCGGATGTCAGCCGGCAGATCTGGACGACCGCCTCGCGCTCGGCCTCGAGCGAGAAGTCGCGGCGGATGCGGCGCGCGTGCTCGACGAACAGCCGGACGGCGCCGGCGTGGGCCGCCTCCTGCGCGGCGCCGGGCGCCGGGAGATCGAGGCCGTCCAGCGGGTAGAGCCACTCCTCCTGCACGCTCAGCACGCGGCGCGAGGTCACCAGGAGCTTGACGCCTGGCCCGGCCCGCAGCAGCTCGACGAGCAGGTCGGCGCACTCGGCCAGATGCTCGAAGTTGTCGAGGACCAGGAGCACCTGCGCGCCGGCCAGGCTCTGCAGCACGCAGTCGCGCGGGTCGCCGGCGCCGGTGAGGGGCAGGGACAGCGCGGCCGCGACCGCCATCACCAGCCCATCCGCGCCGCTGACCGGCTGCAGGTCCACGAAGGCCACGCCATCCTCAAAGGCCGCGCCCACGCGCCCGGCGAGCTGGATGGCCAGGCGCGTCTTGCCGATGCCGCCGGGGCCGACGATCGTGATCATGCGGCAGGCGGGGTCGGCCAGCAGGTCGGCCAATTCGGCCAGCTCAGCCTCGCGGCCGACAAACGGCGTCGTGTGCGAGGGGAGGCCGTGCGCCCGCGGCCGGCTCTGCGCGCAGGCCGGGCGCGCCGGCGGTGCGGGCACGAGCGTGATAGCGGCCGGATGATCGGCGATCAGCGTTTGTGACATCCACAGTCCTGGTCAAGCGGCGGACATTTCGGACAGCATAGACACTGTACACCGTTGCCGCCGGGCCGCCATCTGAGAGTGCCTTATCCGGCATACATCGGAAGGCTGATCCGGCCGCTGCGCCGCGGCGGGCATGCACAAAAAGCGCGCCAAAGAGTGCTACACTAGCACTGCTTTCTTTCACATGCTCGACTGACGCAGTGGCAGGAAGGCCGCGCCTCCCTCGCTTCCGCCGCACGTGCGGAAAGAGCGTGGCGGGCGTTCGGCCGCCGCACCTGCCGCTCGAGGCGCCGACTGCGTGACGTCGCGCTGGAGGGGCACAGCCGCCACACCGCGCCCGCGGGCGTGACGGAGCCCGACACAGGAGGCGAGATGCGGACTGTTCCTCCGGAGCCGACGTTCGGCGGCTGGATCAAGCGCCTGCGCGCCGAGCACGACCTGACCCAGGAGCGCCTGGCGGCGCGCGTCGGCTGCGCGGTGCAGACGATCCGCACCTTCGAGAGCGGGACGAGGCGCCCGTCGCGCGCGATGGCCGAGCGCCTGGCCGACGCGCTCGCGGTGCCGGCAGACGACCGCCCGCGCTTTCTGCAGCAGGCCCGCGCCAGCGTCGGGCTATCCGCGCACGCGCCCGCCGATGCCCCGCGGAGCTCGCGGGCGCGCCCGCCGTGGGCGCCGACCCTCGAGCTGATCGGGCGCGAGGCGGAGCGCGCCGCGCTGCTCCATCTGCTGCGCGCCACCGGCCAGCGGCTGCTCACGATCGTCGGCCCGGGCGGCATCGGCAAAACTAGCCTGGCGCTCCAGGTGGCCGCCGACCTGGCTTCCTTCGAGGAGCCGGCCTTCCCGGACGGCGTGGCGGTGGTGCAGCTGGCCGCCGCGCCCAGCGCCGCCGAGGTCCCGCGCGCGATCGCCGAGGCGCTCGACGTGCCGCTCCACGGGCCGCGCCCGGCCGCCGAGCAGCTCGTCGCGGCGCTGCGCGACCGGGCGCAGCTGCTGGTGCTCGACAATCTGGAGCACCTGCTGACCGCCGCCGAGGGCGATCTCGTGGCGGCGCTCGTCCGCCGGCTGCTCGCCGAGGCGCCCGGGGTCCGGGTGCTGGCCACCTCGCGCGAGCGGCTGCGCCTGCGCGACGAGCGCGTGGTCGAGCTGGGCGGCCTCGGGCTGCCCCCGGCCGAGGGCGGCGCGCGGGTCGAGCGCTCCGAGTCGGTGCGGCTGTTCGTCGAGCGGGCGCAGCGCGTCGCCCCCGACTTCGTGCTGAACGCCGCCGGCCGGGCGGCGGTGGCGCACATCTGCCGCCAGCTGGAAGGGATGCCGCTGGCGATCGAGCTGGCCGCGTCCTGGAGCCGGACGCTCAGTCCGGGCGAGATCGCCGCCGAGATCGACCGCTCGCTCGACTTTCTGCGCCTCCCGGAGCGCGACGCCCCGGAGCGCCACCGCAGCATGCGCGCGGCGCTCGACCACTCGTGGCGGCTGCTCGACGACGCCGAGCGGCGCACGCTGGCGCGCATGGCCGTCTTCCGCGGCGGCTGCGACCCGCAGGCGGCTGAGGCGGTGCTCGCGGGGGATGGCGCGGCGCCGCAGGGCGAGCCGGAGGGCGCGCGCCGGTTCGCGCACCTGGCGCTGCTGACCGCGCTGATCGATAAGTCGCTGGTGCGCCGCGAGCAGCACGGCGGCACGACGCGCTACACGCTGCACGAGCTGGTGCGCCAGTACGCGGCCGAGCAGCTCGCCGCCGATGCGGCGGACCGCACGAGCAGCGAGGCGCGGCACACCGCCTACTTCGCCGCGCTGCTGCAGCGGCTGATCGCGCCCGAGACCGGGAGCTACACGCCCGAGGCCCGGTCGCAGCTCAACCGCGAGATCGACAACCTGCGCGTGGCGTGGGCGCGCGCAGCGGCCGCCGCCGACACACCGGCCCTGGCGGCGATGGCGCGCGGCTTCTGGGTGCTGTACGACGACCACGGCTGGCTACTCGGCGGCGCGGAGCTCTTCGGGAGCGCGGCCGAGGCTCTGCGCGCCGCCGGGGACGGCGCCACGCTGCGCGCGCACCTGCTCGGCTCGCAGGCGTACTTCCTCGGGCGCGCGGGCCGCTACGCCGCCAGCCGCCCGCTGCTGGAGGAAGGGCTGGCGCTCGCCCGGGCCGCCGGAGGCAGCGACGGGCTGGGCATCCTCAACCTCTCGGCGGGGATCAGCGAGCTGCACCTGGGGCGGCTGGCGCCGGCGCTGGAGCGCTTCCGCGAGGCCGCCGGGCTGGCGCGCAGCAGCGGCGACCACTTCCTGCAGCTGTGGGCCGAGTACTGGGTCGGCGTGATCGCCGCGCTGATGGGCGACTACCAGGCGGCCGAGTCGCACGCCGCGGCGCAGGCCGCGGCCTGGCGAGACCTGGGCTACGGCCGGGGCGAGGCGGTGAACCTGACCCTGCTCGGCGAGGTGCTGCGGATCGGCGGGCGCATCGAGCAAGCCACCGCCCGGCTGCGCGAGAGCCTGCGCGTTGCGGGCGCCGCCCACGACAGCCTGGTGATCGGGATGTGCCTGTGCCAGCTTGGCGCGCTCGCCTGGCAGCAGGGCGAGCTGGACGAGGCGCGCTACCTGCTGACCGAGAGCGTCGAGATGCTGCGCGAGCTGGGCGACCCCTGGGCACGGGGGCGCAGCCTGGCGCAGCTCGTGCGGGCGGAGCTGGCGCGCGGGGCCCTGCGAGCGGCGCGGCGGGCGTGCGCCGAGCTCGTCGAGTGCGCCCGCATCACCCCCGCGCTGCTCACCGCCGAGGCCGCCTACGACACGGCGCTGATCCTCGACCACGAGGGCGACAGCGAGGAGGCGCTGGCGGTGCTGCTGGCGCTGGGGCACGGCGCGGGCGAGCACGACACCCTGCAGCGCGCCGCCCGGCTGCGGTCCGAGCTCGCGCGCCGGCTGGACAGCGGGCGGCGGGAGGCAGCGGCGCGGCACGCGGGCGACCGGGCGCTGCTGCCCTGGCTGGCCGAGATCTGCGCGCGGCCGCCCGCCCCGCGCGAAGAGGCGCGGCCCCTCCCGAGCGCGCCCGCCGGCGGGCTCCACGTGGCCGAGACCGGCGAGACGCTCAGCCCGCGCGAGGTCGAGGTGCTGCGCCTCCTGATCGCCGGCGCCGCCAACTCGGCGATCGCCGACACGCTGGTGATCAGCCGCTACACCGTCAAGAACCACGTCGCCAGCATCCTCCAGAAGCTCGGCGTCGCCACGCGCACGCAGGCGGCGCTGCGCGGACGCGCGCTCGGCCTCGCCCCACTCACACCGCGCTAGCGCCCCTCCGTAGTCCGCCCGATAGTCCACCCAATAGCTCCGCTGGCCTATTCCGCATGCTGCCCGCAGCGCGTAGGATGCGCTGAGCCAGAGGAGCGGCGCACGGCTACGCGGCCTCCCGGCGAGAGAGACAAAGCTGTGATATTGGCAGTTAAGGAGATTCGGCGATGAATGAGATGCAGAGCCTTCAGGTGCTCGAGCTGCCGGCGCGGCGCGGCCAGGGCGCCCGGGCGAGACGCGCGGACGACTGGAAGGCCCGCGCGGTCGCCCGCTACCAGGAGCGCCAGCGGCACGAGGCCGTGGAGCTGCGCGACGCCCTCGCCCGCCGGCTCCACACCCTGACCGGCCTGGAGATCGCCCCCGAGCGCATCTGGGTGGACCGCGCGGAGCGCATCGCCGGCGTGACCGTCGACGGCGTGCATTTCCGCTGGGAGAGCGGGCAGCTGACGCTCGTGCGGCCGTGCGAGCTGTGCGGCATCGGCGAGATCGCGAGCAAGCCGCTGCACACGCAGGCGGACATCGGGTACGCGCTGAGCGACTGGCAGCCGCGCCACCCCGCCTGCCAGCCGGAAGACCCCGCTAACTGGCTCGAGAGCGAGTAGCGGCGCGGAGAATCCCCGCCACACAGCACCACAGAAACGCTTCCCGGCTGGCATACAAGCCGGGAAGCGCCTCTCAATGCACGCGTGACGCGGCGGCCTCGCCCCGCACCTCCGGAAGGTAACCCATACGGGCCGCCTACAGCGTGTCGACGGCTCCGCCCACCCCTCATTACAACCACGAGCAGCCCGCAAGAAAATCACAATAGCGTTGAAAGATCAAAGATGAGGCTCTTTCATGACTGTCTACGATGCGCTTGTGATCGGCGCCGGCCAGGCAGGTCTGGCGGCCGGCTACTACCTCCAGCAGGCCGGGGCCACCTTCCAGATCCTCGAGGCGGGCGAGGACCCGGGCGGCTCGTGGCCGCTGTTCTACGACAGCCTGCGGCTGAACACGCCGGCGCGCTACTCGGCGCTGCCCGGCCTGCCGTTCCCCGGCCGCCCGGACCGCTACCCGGCGCGCGATGAGGTCGTGGACTACCTGCGGGCGTACCGGCTCGCCTTCGGCCTGCCCGTGCGCACGCGGATGCGCGTCCGGCAGATCGAGCACCGCGGCGGGCTCTTCCGGGTGCGGGCCGGCGAGCGCCCGCTGCTGGCCCACACGGTCGTGGCCGCGACCGGCTTCTTCGGCAACCCGCACCGGCCGCGCATCGAGGGGCAGGAGCGCTACCGCGGGCGGGTGCTCCACGAGGCCGAGTACCGGCGCCCCGAGCCGTTCCGCGGCCAGCGGGTCGTGATCGTGGGGGGCGGCAACGGCGCGGTGCAGATCGGTGTCGAGCTCGCCGGACTCGCCCGCGTGACGCTGGCCACCCGCAGCCCGCTCCGCCTGATGCCGCAGCGCCTGCTGGGGCTGGACATCCACACGTGGCTGCGGGCGACCGGCCTCGACCGGAGCCAGTGGCTCGGCCAGCGCACCTCGCCGGCGTACGCTACCCCGGCGGAGCGGGCCGCGCTGGCCGCAGGCAGCCCGGACCGGCGCCCGATGTTCGCCCGCTTCAGCGAGGACGGGGTGGTGTGGGCGGACGGCACCCACGAGCGCGTCGACGCCGTCCTCTTCGCGACCGGCTACCGGCCCAGCCTGGCGTACCTCGCCGGGCTTGGCGCGCTCGCCGAGGATGGGACGGCCCTCCAGCGCGACGGCGCCAGCACGAGCGTGCCCGGCCTGTACTTCGTCGGGCTGCCACGCCAGCGCACCGCCGCCTCGGCCACGCTGCGCGGCGTCGGCCCGGACGCGCGGGTGGTGGTTCGCCAGCTACAGCGCTACCTGCTGAAGCAGCAGGCGCGCGAACGGGCGTCCCTCGCCCGCCTGCGCCACTCGTTCGCGCTCGGCTGTGCCTGAGCCACGCCAGCCGCGCGGCTGCTGAAGCGAAAGAACGCACGTGGAGGGCCTGCGCCCTCCACATCTCATCTCGGAAGGTACGCGGTCGGCAACGGCCACGTGCCTCCTGTCACACCTCCTGCCCGCCGCCAACCTCAGCCAGAAGCTCAGCGCGGCGAGACGCCGGCGCGAACGACGCCCGCACCGCGTCGCGCGTGAAGCCGCGCAGGTCACCCTCGCCGAAGCCGAGCGCCGCGGCGATCGCGTACTCGCGCCCGATCGTCGTCACGACGCGCACCGGGTCGTCGGTGCTGAGCGTGACCGGGATGCCGGCGGAGACGAACTGCCGGATCGGGTGGGCCTCGTAGGAGACCACGGCGCCGAGCACCACGTTGCACGAGAGGCTGCACTCGACGGTGACCCGGCTGCGCGCGATCTGCTCCAGCAGCCGGGGGTCGCCGGCGGCGTAGACGGCGTGGCCGAGGCGCGTGAGGCCCGGCGTGCGAAGGGCTGCGGCGATGTTGGCCGCGGCGAACTCGCCGGCGTGGGCCGCGATCCCGAGCCCGGCGTCGGCCGCGCGCTCGGCCCACCGGTAGACGGGCGCCCAGTCCATCTCCGTGATATACGGGTCGGGAAGGATGTGGATGCCGGCCAGGCCCTCGCGCGCGGCCGCGAGACAGGCCGGGAGCTGCACCTCACGCCACAGCTGCCCGGCCGGCTTGGTCCCGGCGATGATCGCCTCGGCCCGGAGGCCGGGGTAGCGCGCCTGCGCGCGCCGCTCCGCCTCGCGGAACAGCGCCATAAAATCCGGCATGAGGACCGTCGCCGCGCCGAAGGTGACCTCGATCAGCAGCGCGCCCTCGGCGGCGCCCTCCTCCAGCAGGCCGGCGACGCACGCGACAAAGTACTCGGGCAGCGCGTCGAGCGCGTCGGCGGCCGCCCGGTCCAGCTGCCGGTCGTCGCCGAGGGCCAGCAGGCGCGGCATGCCGGGCGGCACCGCCCCGAGCAGGTGCGCGGCCCAGCGGCGCCGGTCGGCGGGCGGGCAGCCACGCTCGCGGGCCAGGACGCGCTCGAGCCGCGCCTCGCCCTCCGCGTGGATGTGCAGGTCGGCCTTCGGCAGCGCCGCGACCCACGCCGGGACGGGCACCTCCGCGAGCGGCTCGAGCGAGACTGGCTCCATCGGCCTTCTCCTTCGGTGAGGCTCGAAGTATACTACCGCTGTCACGCCCGCGCGACCGAGGACTCGCGCCGGAAGGGCTGTTCAACAAGTGGACGTCGGTACGGCGCCCCGCCGATGTAGAGAGCCCGCCGAGCCGCTGCGCCTGAGCGCCAGCGATTCGGCGGGCTTCTGGTTGGCGTGGCCTCAGCGGAGCGCCGCTACCCGTGAGAGTGCCAGCGCTCCATGTGCTGGGCGTGCGTGCGCAGGTACGCGCCCTGCTGGAAGTGCGTGTCGTAGAACTCCAGGTCCAGGTGGTGCGCCTGCAGGTAGTTGAGGATGAAGATGCTCGGCACATGCCCCGGGAACTTGCCGAAGCGGTCGTAGATGTACTGGCACATCAGCGCGACGCAGGCGCGGAACTCCTCGCTGTGCCACTGGGCGCTCGAGCGCACCCGGCTGCTCTCGCGCCAGGGGCCGGGCGTGGCGGCGTTGAACGGCCCGTCCTTGCCGAACTTGCGCTCGACCAGCGCGTCCACCGCAGCGCGCATGTCCTTGTAGTGCGGCGGGCAGTAGCCCTCGAAGACCCCCGGCAGGCCGGTTGGGTTGGGCAGCGCCCAGCGCTCGTCCGTGTCGTAGCGGAAGCCCAGCCCCGGCACGTCCGGGTCGCCGCTGGCGCCCAGCACCACGTGGCGGTCGATCCCGTCGAACATCCAGCCGCCCAGGCCCATGGCCTGCAGCATCAGCATCCCGGCGTAGCAGCTGGTCGCCAGCTCGGCGGTCACCTCGGTGAGCGCGTACTGCTCGACGAAGCTCAGCGGGAAGGGGTTGTCCACGTCCACCAGGCCGCGGAAGTCGCCCAGGCCGGGGATCGGCTCGCCGTTGATGTCGTCGGTGATCGCGTAGCCGTTCTGCACCAGGAAGCAGATCGTCGCGATCAGGTGCTGGGCGACATCGGCCACCGGGATGAGCAGCAGGCTGCCGGGCACGTTGACGCACCAGGTGTTGTGGCCCTCCATGTACGGCTCGGCGGCCGGGATGTAGAGCCGCTTGTCGGAGAGCTTGCGGATGCGCGCGCGGTGCGCCTCCAGCAGCGCCTGCGGGTCGATGCTGCCGTCCGCGTTGCGCTCGGCCAGCGCCGGGGCGTCGCGGGTCTGGAACAGGTAGGTGCCGCTGTCGTCGGTGAAGAACACCTCGCTAGTGTGGAACCCGGCGGCCGAGGGGAAGGTGCGCCCGCCGGCGGCGGCCGAGTAGTTCGACAGGTGCGGCGCATAGCGGGCGTGGCGGGTGATCATGTAGTGCCAGCCGGTGTTGCCCGCCGCGGCGGTGAGCACCATCATGCGCTCGAGCTCCGAGAGCGGCATCGGCTCGTGGCGCGACGTGTACGCCAGCGGGCCGTCGGGGATGCTGTCGCCGAGCGCGAAGCGCCGCGCGCGCCGGCCGAACAGCGCCGCGATCAGCGGGAACTCCAGCGCGTCCTCGTAGCCTGGAGGGAAGAGATTCTGGCTCATCACTGTTCTCCTCTCGGTGGGCGCAGCACGCCGCGCCCTTACGATGCGATCCGAATGCGGCGCATACTGGTGTGAACGGCGGCGAGCAGCAGGGTCACCTCGCCGAGGTTCCACCAGAAGTGGACGTCCAGCCGGGGCGCCGTCGTCAGGCCCGGGGCCAGCGTGCAGAGCCAGGCCAGCGGCGGCGCCGCGTTGGCGTTGGACGCCAGCCAGCCGCCCTTGCCGAAGAAGCCCGGCAGCCCCTGGGCCGCATCGAGCGGCAGACCCGCCTCCGCCAGGCGCCGCACCTCGGCCAGGTAGTTCACGAACATGTAGGTGTGCTCGGCGGTGTGCGCCGCGGCCCAGATCAGCAGCACCCACATCCACACGTTGCGCAGGCCGGCGCGCACCAGGAAGGCCACCGCCAGGAGCACCGCCCAGTTCCAGCTGAAGTGGACGACCTCGGCGTTGAGCGGCGAGATCAGCCCGCCCGACGCCTTGAGCGGCCAGCCGAGCAGGTGGTACTGGACCACCTGCGCCAGGTGCTCGACCGTGTGGAAGCCCTGCGTCATCAGCAGGATGCTCAGCACCATCACCGGCGTGCCGTAGATGCGGCGCTCGACGCGCCACTTGCGCACGGCCGGGTAGAGCAGCAGCCCAACCACCAGCACCGCGGCGACCCAGAGCGGCGCGGCGAGCCGGCTCACGGCCAGCCAGCCGAGCAGCAGGCCGGCCGCGAGCATCCCGGCCACCAGGGCGCCCTGGCCGCGCGGGCTGAGGAGCGTCAGGAGCGAGCCGCGCGGGGCCGCGATCTGCTCCATACCAAGAGCCATGTGTACCTCCGTGTCCGAAAAGAGCCGGCAAGCCATCCGCCAGCGCGGGCCGAAGCCCGGCGCGCTCTGCCCGGGCGCGATCTCGTCACGCCCGAGCAGAGGCAGCTCCTAGCGCTCCACCTCGATGACCAGGCTCAGGTTGACACCCTCGGTGGCGTTGAAGCCCAGGAACGTCTGCTGCGCCGAGCCGCGCGCGCTGCGATACTTGCCGGTGCCGCCGGTGATCGCCCGCTCGATCGCCACGCCCACATCGGCCAGCTCGTACCCCTCCAGGACCAGCATCTCGTTGCCGAGCTCGGCGCCGAAGTTGTACAGCTGGGTCGTGATCACCATCGGGCCGGACTGCGCGTGCGCGCCCTCGCCGACGAACCAGCCGCGGCAGGTCCACTCGCCGATCACCTTGTCCGGGAACTCGGGCGAGCCGTCCTCGTTCACGCCGTTGCTGCCGTTGAGCGTCCCGGCCGGGTAGATGTACCCCTGGGTGATGAAGGCGCTGCCGTGCCTCGGCATGCCGTCGTCGTGGACCACATCCGGGTCGAAGACGAAGCGGGTCATGTCCTCGGCTACGTCGATCGCGATCGTCTCGGTGCGCGGCCCGTCCGCCGCCGAGGTCTGATTCGCCAGCGCCAGAGCGGCCGTTGCGGCCAGAAGCGCGATCAGCGCGATAATCGCCCCAGCTCGCCAGATTCCAGCGTACGCCACAGATGTCCTCCTCTTGCTCCACACATCTCACCGGCGCACCAGACAGCGGTGCCAGCCGGCCGCGCCTCATAGCCCGCAGGCCGGGCGCTGCTCACGACGGGTGCATCGTACGCCCCAACCCCCGGCGAGCGGCCCTACCGAAAGGAGGGGATCGCGGTTGGAAGAGCGGGGGCGTGCTATACTCCCCACGATCGCTTCAGGGGAGGAGACAGAGCCGTGGACGCGTTTACGATCGAGGAGCTGCTCGCGCGGCAGCAGGAGCAGAGGCGCAGCTACCTGGAGTTCCTGCGCGTGCCGTCGCTCAGCGTGGGGGTGTACACGCTCCCGGCCGGGGCGGTGGACCCGCAGGAGCCGCACAGCGAGGACGAGGTCTACTACATCGTCAGGGGCAAGGCGCGCATCACCGTGAGCGGGGAGCAGCGCGAGGTGGAGGCGGGCTCGGTGGTGTTCGTGGCGGCCCACGCGCCCCACCGCTTCCACGATATCGAGGAGGACCTGACGGCGCTGGTATTCTTTGCGCCTGCGGAGGGCAGCGCCGGGGCGTAGGCGCCCATCGGCTGCAGGCGCTCCGCCCTGCGCCCGGGCTGCTTGCGCTGCAGGCGCTCCGCCCTGCGCCCGGGCTACTTGCGCTGCCGCGCCACCGACTTCCTGCGCTGCAGGCGCTCCGCCCTGCGCCCGGGCTACTTGCGCTGCCGCGCCACCGA
>CALJIC010000048.1 GCA_937974195.1 uncultured Roseiflexaceae bacterium
TGCACAGCCCCTTCCGGCGGGGGAGAGCGCGAGAGGGGTCGGTACCCCTCTCGCCAGTTGCACAGAGCTGCGAGAAAGAAACTGGTATACTTGGGCCAGCTGGTACAGGCGGGGCGCCGAGACGCCACCAGCCCCGCACCACACCGCACGAGGATCGTCGCAATGATGTCGGCCCACACTCGCCCAGCCTCCGCACCCGGCGCTCGGCCCGCCCCGGCGCGGCCGGGCCGCCCTCTGCGCGCCAGGCCGCCGCTGCTGCTCGCGGTGCTGGCGCTGCTGGCGGCGTGCGCGCAGCCGGGCCCCGCGCAGCCAAGCCCCACGCCGCCCAGCCCCACGCCGCCCACGCCGGTCGCCTCGCCGACCGCAGCGCCGTCACCGACCCCCGCCGCGCCCGCTGGCGCCGTCGAGTCGGGCGTCTACCGCAACCTGTTCCGCGAGCGCGGCAGGAGCGACGCCGAGATCCAGGCCAAGCTCGACGCGGCCTGGCAGCAGCTCTTCTACGGCGACGACGACACCCAGCGCGTCTACTACCCGGTCGGCGACGACATGGCCTACATCATGGACATCGGCAACGGCGACGTGCGCTCGGAGGGCATGTCGTACGGCATGATGATCGCCGTGCAGCTCGACAAGCAGGAGGAGTTCAACCGGCTGTGGAAGTGGGCCAAGACCTATATGTACCACAGCGACGGCCCGCGCAAGGGCTACTTCGCCTGGCACTGCACGCCGGACGGGACGAAGCTCGACCCGAACCCGGCCTCCGACGGCGAGGAGTGGTTCGCGATGGCGCTGTTCTTCGCCTCCGGCCGCTGGGGGGACGGCGAGGGGATCTTCAACTACCGCGCCGAGGCGCAGGCGATCCTGGACACGATGCTGCACAAGGGTGAGGAGAGCAGCGGCGCCGTCACCAGTATGTTCGACGCCACCTACAAGCAGGTCGTCTTTGTGCCGTTCGGCGCCAGCGCTACGTTCACCGACCCGTCCTACCACCTGCCGGCCTACTACGAGCTCTGGGCGCGCTGGGCCGACAAGGACAATGAGTTCTGGCGCGAGGCCGCCGCCGCCAGCCGCGCCTTCTTCAAGGCCGCCGCACACCCGCAGACCGGCCTGATGCCCGACTACGCGACGTTCGACGGCCAGCCGTACCCCGGCGAGCACGCCGACTTCCGCTTCGACGCCTGGCGGGCTGCCAGCAATGTCGCCGTCGACTACGCCTGGTTCGCCGCCGATAGCTGGGCGGTGGAGTACAGCGACCGGCTGCTGGCCTTCTTCCGGAGCCAGGGCATCGACAGCTACGCCAACCAGTACACGCTCGACGGCACGCCGCTCTCGAGCGACCACTCGCCCGGCCTGGTGGCGATGAACGCGGTGGTGGCGCTCGCCGCGAGCGACCCGGGCGCCGGCGAGTTCGTCGATGCGCTCTGGGAGACGCCCATCCCTTCGGGCAAGTGGCGCTACTACGACGGGATGCTCTACATGCTCGGCCTGCTGCACGCCAGCGGTCAGTTTCGCGTCTACCCGCCGTCCTGATGCGCGATCTCGGAGGAATCCTTTATGTCGAGCTGGACGCTCGCGACCAACAACCTGCTGGCACCGTACACACCGACCTTCGTCGCCAACGGCGCGCTCGGCATCACCGGAGACTGGCTAGGCATCGGGAAGGGGGACTGCCACCTGGCCGACCTGTTCACGCGCTCGTCGGACCCGGCCGACACGGTGCGCGCCCGTCTGCCCGCCTTCCACGCCCTCGACATCCACAACGGCCTGCACTGGCTCGGCGGCCTCGACCGCAACACCTCGCTCGTGCGCGGCTACAGACAGGAGCTCGACCTGCGCGCGGCGACCCTCACCACCCGCTACCGCTGGCACGACGGCGACAGGCGCATCGACATCGCCATCGACCTGTTCGTCTGCCGGCACGAGCCGGGCCTGGCGGTGCAGCGCCTCACCCTGACGCCGCACTTCAGCGGCCCGCTGCGGCTGTCCGCCCTCACCGACGAGCGCCGCGGCGACCTCCTCCGCGACCAGCTCGCCGCGGAGCCGCTGCGAGCCACCGCCCCCAACCGGGCCGACCTGGGCTGGACGCTGCTGTGCAGCCCGGCCCAGCGCGACACCACGGTCGCGATCGCGACGCTGCTGCAGCTCGCCGGGCCGTTCGAGGCGCTCGAGCACTCGTTCGTCGACACCTGCGGCAGCAGCGGCGTGCAGCTGACCTTCCACGCGCAGGCCGACGCCACCTACACCCTGACGCGCTACGTGGCCGTCGGCCGGCTCGATGCGGCGGACGCGCTCGGCCAGGCCCGGCGCGCCGGGGAGATCGGGTACGCCGGGCTACACGCCGCGCACGCGGCAGCCTGGGAGCAGCTGTGGGAGGGCGCGATCGAGATCGAGGGCGACGACCACGCGCAGCGGGTGGTGCGCGCCGCCCAGTACGCGGTGCTCAGCAGCCTGCGGGCCGGCAGCCGCTGGAGCGTCTCCCCGATGGGCCTCTCGTCGCGCGGGTACGGCGGACACATCTTCTGGGACGCCGACATCTGGATCTACCCGGCCGTGCTGCTCACCCACCCGGAGCTGGCGCAGAGCTGCGTCGAGTACCGCTGCGACCGGCTGGAGGGCGCGCGGGCCAAGGCGCGCCAGTATGGCTACGCGGGGGCGATGTTCCCGTGGGAGAGCGACGACCTGGGCGTGGAGACGACGCCCAGCTGGGCGCCGTGCGGCCAGTACGAGCAGCACATCACCGCGTGCGTGGCGATCGCCGCCTGGCAGTGGTGGCAGGCGACCGGCGACCTCGTCTGGCTGCGCGAGCGCGGCTGGCCGCTGCTGCGCGACTGCGCCAACTTCTGGGCCAGCCGCGTCACGCCCCAGCCCGACCCCGAGCGCCTCGACCCGCAGCAGGTGTACCACATCCGCGACGTGCAGGCGGCCGACGAGTACGCCATTCACGTGGACGACAACGCCTGGACGAACGCCAGCGCCGCCCGCTGCCTACAGCTCGCGGCCCGGGCGGCGGCGCTGATCGGCGAGACAGCTCCGCCCCTCTGGGAGCACGTGGCCGAGCGCATGTACTTGCCCTTCGACCCGGAGCGGCGGATCACGCTCGAGTACGAGGGCTACACCGACGCGATCATCAAGCAGGCCGACGTGGTGCTGCTCACCTACCCGCTGGAGTGGCCGCTGCCCGCAGACGTGGCCGCCAACAACGCGCGCTACTACGCCACACGGGTGGACGCCGACCACGGCCCCGCGATGACCTACGCGATCCACGCCATCCTGGCCGCGGCGGCCGGCGACCGGGCGCTGCTGAGCGAGTACCTGCGGCGCAGCTACGAGCCAAACCTGCGCCCGCCGTTCCTCAGCTTCTCCGAGACGCCCGACCAGGACTACTGCACCTTCGTGACCGGCGCGGGCGGTCTGCTGCAGGCGCTGCTGTTCGGCTGCTGCGGCGCGCGCCTCACGGACGAGGGGCTGGCCTTCCCGCACCCGCCCACGCTGCCCTCCGGCTGGACGCGCCTGCGCGTGCGCCTGCGCTGCCGCGGCAGCACCTACCAGGTCGTGGTGACTCCTGAGGGCCGCGAGGTGCAGGCCATCCCGCCAGCGGCCTAGCAGATACGCGGCAGCTGCTCGCCGCTGAGCATGTCGATGATCCGGCTGGCGCCGATGCCGCTGGTCATCGTCACCAGGCCGGGCGTGTCACCGCCGACATGGCCGATCAGGCTGGCGCCCGCGCCGAGCGGGTGGGCGCGCATCACCTCCAGCGCCCGGTCGGCCTGCTCGGCCGGCACGAAGCAGACGAAGCGGCCCTCGTTCGCGACGTACAGCGGGTCGAGGCCCAGGATCTCGCACGCCCCGCGCACATCGTCGCAGACCGGGATGGCGCGCTCGTCGATGTCGATCGACACCTGGGCCGCCTCGGCGATCTCAACCAGGGCGCTGGCCAGCCCGCCGCGCGTCAGGTCGCGCATGCAGCGGATCTCGATGCCCGCCGCGAGCAGGCTGCCGACCACGCCCGCCAGCGCCGCCGAGTCGCTCTCGATCGCGCTCTCGAACTCGAGCCCCTCGCGCACCGCCATGATCGCGATCCCGTGCCGCCCGAGGTCGCCGCTGAGCAGGAGCGCGTCGCCGGGGCGCACGGAGGCCGGCGCGATCGTCAGCCCGTGCTCGATGACGCCGATGCCGGCGGTGTTGATGAAGATCCCGTCGCCCGTCCCGCGGTCCACCACCTTCGTGTCGCCGGTGACGAGCTGCACCCCGGCCGCGTCGGCCGCCTGGCGCATCGACTGCACCACGCGCCGCAGGGTCTCCATCGGCAGCCCCTCCTCGATGATCAGCCCCACGCTCAGGTACAGCGGGCGCGCCCCGCACATCGCCAGGTCGTTCACCGTGCCGTGGACCGCCAGCGACCCGATGTCGCCGCCGGGGAAGAACAGCGGGTGGACCACGTACGAGTCGGTCGTGAACGCCAGGCGGAGGCCCTGCAGCTCGAGCAGCGCGCCGTCGTGGCGCGTCTCGAGCGCCGGGTTGGAGAACGCCGGCACGATCAGGCGCTCGATCAGCTGGTGCATCAGCGTGCCGCCGCCGCCGTGCGCCATCTGCACCGCCGGGTAGTCGGCGATCGGCAGCGGGCATGTCACGGTGAGTGTGGGAGCTGTGTCCATGGACGGAAACTCCTTCGCTATGCGTCGCGGGCGGCTGGCTGCGGCTTCTCGGCTCTCACCCGCCGGTAGCGGTAGTAGGCGGCGCACGCGCCCTCCGACGAGACCATCGGCGCGCCGAGCGGGTGCTCCGGCAGGCAGCGCGTCCCGAACGCCGGGCACTCGTGCGGCTTCTTGACCCCCTGGAGCACCAGCCCGCTGATGCACTCCGCCGGCTCCTCGGCCGTGTACTCGGCCAGGTCGAAGCGGCGCTCGGCGTCGAACTCCCGGTACGGCTCGCGCAGCCCGAGGCCGCTGTCCGCGATCCACCCGAGGCCGCGCCACTTGCGCGGCACGACCTCGAAGACCTCGGCGATCAGCTCCTGCGCCAGCCGGTTCCCGCCCCGGCGCACCGAGCGCGCGTACTGGTTCTCGACCTCCGCCCGCCCCTGCTCGAGCTGCCGCACGCACATCGCTACGCCCTGCAGGATGTCCAGCGGCTCGAAGCCGGTGACGACGATCGGCACGCCGTAGCGCCGGGCGATCGGCTCGTACTCGGTGTAGCCCATCACCGTGCAGACGTGGCCCGCCGCCAGGAAGCCCTGCACCTGGTTCTGCGGCGAGGACAGGATCGCCTCCATGGCCGGCGGCACCAGCACGTGCGAGACGAGGATCGAGAAGTTGCGGATGCCCTCGCGCCGCGCCTGGTACACCGCCATCGCGTTCGCCGGCGCGGTCGTCTCGAAGCCCACCGCGAAGAACACCACCTCTTTGTCCGGGTTGCTGCGGGCGATCTTCAGCGCGTCGAGCGGCGAGTAGACGATGCGCACGTCGCCGCCGGCCGCCTTGACGCTCAGCAGGTCGCGGGAGGTGCCCGGCACGCGCAGCATATCGCCGAAGGAGCAGAAGATCGCCTTCGGGTCGGCGGCGATCGCCACCGCCTTGTCGATCAGCTCGACCGGCGTGACGCACACCGGGCAGCCGGGGCCGTGGACCAGCGTGATCTGCGGCGGCAGCAGCGTGTCGATCCCGAACTTGACGATCGCGTGGGTCTGCCCGCCGCAGATCTCCATCAGCGTCCAGGGGCGCGTGGTGATGCGCTCGATCACCTTCGCGTAGCGCAGCGCCGCGCGCGCGTCGCGGTACTCGTCGATGTATCTCATTCGGCGGTCTCCTCCAGCTCGCGCAGCTCGTCCATCTGCTGAAGATAGTCGAACACCCGCGTCGCCTCCTGCTCGTCAACCACGCTGATCGCAAACCCCACGTGGACGATGACGTAGTCTCCGACCTGCGCGGTGGGGACGTACGCCAGGCTGACGTTCTTGATGATCCCGCCGAACTGAACGCTGCCCACCCGCTCGAGCGGATCGTCGCCGCTGATGCTCAGGATCTTCCCCGGCACTGCCAAGCACATGGTCACTCCCCCTGCTCGATGATGCGCGCGGCGGCCACCGCCTGGCCGAGCGCGATGCCGCCGTCGTTCGGTGGGATGCGCTGGTGCCAGTAGGGCCGGAACCCGGCCGCCTGGAGCTGGCGCACGGCGCGCGCCAGCAGCGCGATGTTCTGGAAACACCCGCCCGTCAGCACGACGCGCGGCTCGCCGATGCGCTCGGCCACCGCGACGATCATGGCCGCGAGCGTGGTGTGGAACTGCGCCGCGATCTTCCCCGCCGGCTCGCCCGCCCGTATCTGCTCGACGATCGCGCGCAGCATCGGCTCCCAGTCGACCACCAGCGCCGGGCTGTGCTGGCGCAGCAGGAACGGGTACGGCCCGCCGTCCGCCGCCTCGTCCAGCGCCCACTCTAGCTCCATCGCCGCCTGCCCCTCGAACCGCGCCAGCTGGCGCAGCCCAAGCAGCGCGGCGACGGCGTCGAAGAGCCGCCCGGCGCTGCTGGTCCACGGCGCGTTGATGCCCCGCTCCAGCATCCGCCCCAGCACCGCCAGCTCCTGCCGCGAGTACGCCCGGAGCGGCGCCAGGTCGCCCATCTCGAAGAGCGCCTGCCCGAAGACCTCGTAGAGCAGGCCGGCCGCCGCGCGCCGCGGCTCCCTGACCGCCGCCTCGCCGCCGGGCAGCCGGAACGGGCGCAGGTAGGCCGCGCGCTCGAAGCCGCCCTCGCCCACGCGCAGAAACTCGCCGCCCCAGATCGTGCCGTCGAGCCCGTAGCCGGTGCCGTCCCAGGAGATGCCCAGCAGCGGCCCCTCCAGCTCGTTCTCGGCCATGCAGGCCAGCACGTGCGCGTAGTGGTGCTGGACAGGCACGACCGGCGCGCCGTGCGCCGCGGCCGTCTGCCGGGCGAAGCGCGTCGAGCGGTAGTCCGGATGCATATCGCACGCGACCACCTCAGGCGCCCACTCGTACAGCCCGGCGAAGCTGCGCACCACCCGCTCGACGGCCGCCAGCGCCTGGGGCGTCTCCAGGTCGCCGATGTGCTGGCTCAGAAAGACCTGGCTGCCGCGGGTGATCGCGACGGTGTTCTTGAGATGCGCCCCGACCGCCAGCACCGGCGGGCCGCCTGCACCGCTGTGGACAGGCAGCGGCGCGTAGCCCCGCGCGCGGCGCAGCACCAGCTCGCGCCCGAGCGCGACCCGCACCACCGAGTCGTCGACGTGTCGGGCGATCGGGCGGTTGTGCACCAGGAACAGGTCGGCGATGCCCGCCAGGCGCACCAGCGCCTCGCGCTCATCGGTGCAGATCGGCTCGTCGGTGCGGTTGCCGCTGGTGGCGACGACCGGGAAGCCGAGCTCGACCATGAGCAGGTGGTGGAGCGGCGTGTAGGGCAGCATCACCCCGAGGTACGGGTTGCCCGGCGCGACGTTCCCGGCGATCAGTGTGCGCTGCGCCTCGGCCGCCCAGCTGCGCCGCAGGAGCACGATCGGCGCCTCGGGCGAGCGCAGCAGGCGCTCCTCCAGCGGCGCCACGTCGCACTCGGCGCGGATCGCGGCGAGCGTCGGGAACATCAGGGCGAAGGGCTTCGCCTCGCGGGCCTTGTGGCGGCGCAGCCGCGCCACCGCCGCCTCGTTGCGCGCGTCCACCATCAGGTGGAAGCCGCCCAGCCCCTTGACCGCGACGATCTCGCCGCAGCGGATGGCGTCGGCCGCATCGCGCAGCGCCTCGTCGCCGCCCGCCAGCACCTCGCCGCCCGGGCTCCACAGCTCCAGGCGCGGCCCGCAGCGCGGGCAGGCGTTCGGCTGGGCGTGGAAGCGCCGGTCCAGCGGGTCGTCGTACTCCGCCTGGCACTCGGGGCACATCACGAAGCCGCGCATCGTGGTGGTGGCCCGGTCGTACGGCAGCGCCTCGATGATGCTGAACCGCGGGCCGCAGTTCGTGCAGTTCGTGAAGGGGTAGCGGTAGCGACGGTTCGCCGGGTCGAAGATCTCGCGCAGGCAGTCCGGGCAGGTGGCGATGTCGGGCAGGACCAGCGCCGTCTTCGCGCCGGCGTCGTCGCTGTGGCGCACCTCGAAGCCCGTGTAGCCGACCGGGTCGAGCAGCGTGGCCTCGAGGCTCTGGATGAACGAGCGCGGCGGCCGCTCGGCCTCGATGCGCAGCAGAAACTGGTCCAGCCGCTCCTGGTCGCCCTCGACTTCGATCTGGACGCCCTGCGACGAGTTGTTGACCCACCCGGCGAGGCCGAGCTCGGCCGCGAGCCGGTAGATGAAGGGCCGGAAGCCGACCCCCTGGACCGCGCCGCGCACGCAGACGCGCAGGCGGCGCAGCGGCTCCGCGCACGTGGCGACCGGTGTGTCGGCGAGCACGTCGTACACAGCACGCCTCCCCTCGGCGTCACACGGCCTCGAGTGACACCAGCTCGAACTCGCTCCCCTGCCGCACCTCCGCGGCCGGCCGCTGGCAGCGCGGGCAGGCGCGCAGCAGCTCGTCGTCCGGCTCGAACTCATAGGCGCACGCCGGGCAGAAGCAGACCAGCGGCACGCGCTCGATCGTGAGCTGCGCGCCCTCGGCGATCGTGCCGCGCGTCGCCACCTCGAAGGCCATCTCGATCACCTCCGGCACCACACCAGAGGCGGCCCCGATCCGGAAGGTGATCTGCTCGATGTGCCGCGCTCCCCGCCCGGCGGCCTGCTCCAGCGCCACGTCCAGCGCCTGCTGCATCAGTCCGATCTCATGCATGGCTTGGCTCCTCACTCAGCCGGGCCGCTATTCAGGTGCGAGCGGATCCAGCGCAGCGCGGCGGCCGCGCCGTGCCACGTCTCTGGCGAAAGGTCCGCCCCGAAGTCGAAGCGCGACGCCGCGATCGTCAGCCACCAGGCGCGCGGGCTGCGGCCGTAGATCGCCCGCGCGAGCGCCAGGAGCGCGCCCGGATCGCAGCTGTGCGCCGAGGCCAGCGGCGGCCCGGCGGCCTCGACCTCGCGCGCGCGAATGGCCCCGCCCTCGAGCGACTGGTCGGCGTCCACGAAGATCGCGGTGTCCGCGTCGGCCAGCGCCTCGGCCAGCTCGGGGGTCAGCTGGTGCACCGCGATCGCGTGCACGCCCGGCAGCCCCCAGCAGCCGACCGCCGCGGCCACCCGCTGCCCCACCGCGTCGTCGCCGCGCAGCGCGCTGCCGTAGCCGATCACAACCGCCGAGCGGCGGGCGCCGGCCGCCCTGTCCGTCGCCCTTCGCCCGCGTCCAACGACCTCCGGCCACAGGCCGCCGGCTGTCGGCTGTCGGTGAGTCATCGCCGCACCTCATCGAGCAGGGCGCCGTCCGGCCCGACCAGCTGGATCTGCAGCGGCATCGACCCGGCGGCGTGCGTCGAGCAGCTGAGGCACGGGTCGAAGGCGCGGATGCCGGCCTCGACGCGGTTGAGCATGCCCTCGCTGATCTGCGGCCCGCGCACATAGTGGCGCGCGATCTGCTCGACGGCGCGGTTCATCGCCAGGTTGTTCTGCCCGGTGGCGATCAGCAGGTTCACCGAGGTGATCAGCCCGCTGCGGTCGACGTGGTAGTGGTGGAAGAGCGTGCCGCGCGGCGCCTCGCTGACGCCGACCCCTTCGAGCTGGTTGATGCCGGCCTCGGCGCGCAGCCGGTCCGAGTAGATATCCGGGTCGTCCAGCAGTTGCTCGATCAGCTCGACGCCGGCCAGGATCTCGATCAGCCGCGCGTAGTGGTAGAAGAAGGACGACGTCACCGCGCCCTTGCCGTAGTCGCGGAAGGCGCGCAGCTCCGCGTCGGCGGCGGGGGTGCCGATGTGCGAGCAGATATTCAGCCGCGCCAGCGGCCCGACGCGGTAGGCGCCGTCCGGGTAGCCGTAGGGCCGGTAGTACGGGAACTTCAGGTAGGACCACGGCTCGACCGCCTCGCCGATGTATTCCCGGTAGCGCGCCGGGTCGAGGCCATCGGCGACGATCGCCCCGGAGCCGTCCACGAAGCGCAGCGCGCCGTCGTAGTGCTCCCAGGCGCCGTCCGGCCCGACCAGGCCCATGAACAGCGTCGGGAAGTTGCCGAAGAGCTCGGCCTCCTCGCGGTACTGCTCCAGCAGGCGCTTGAAGCGCCCGAGCGCGTCGAGCGCCGTGGCGCGCGCCTCGCCGATGCGGCTGCGGATGTGCGCCGCGCCCTCGGCGGACAGCGGCGAGCGCACGCCGCCGGGGACGGCCCAGGCCGGGTGGATCTTGCGCCCGCCGAGCAGCTCGATCACCTCCTGGCCGAACTGCCGCAGCCGGATGCCGCCGCGGGCCAGCTCCGGCTCGGCGGCGATCAGCCCGAAGATGTTGCGCGCGCCCGGGTCGCTCTCGAGGCCGAGCAGCAGGTCCGGCGCGCTCAGGTGGAAGAAGCTCAGCGCGTGCGACTGGATGATCTGGGCCAGGTTCATCATGCGGCGCAGCTTCTCGGCCGCCGGTGGGATGCTGACCGCCAGGATGCGGTCGCCGGCCTTGGCCGAGGCCAGCAGGTGGCTGACCGGGCAGATGCCGCAGATGCGCGAGGTGATCCCGGCCATCTCCCACAGCGGCCGGCCCACGCAGAACTGCTCGAAGCCGCGGAACTCGGTCACGTGGAAGCGCGCCTCGCTCACCTGCCCCGCGTCGTCGAGGTGGATGGTGATCTTGGCGTGGCCCTCGATGCGGGTCACCGGGTCGATCACGATACGTTGCGCCATGTGCAGCCTCACTAGCCGAACTTCAGCATCTCGCGCCCCGCGAGCCGCGGCGTCTCCCCGGCGATGATCTGCTCGAGCACGGCGCGGATGCGCGCGGCGGGCGGCGGGCAGCCCGGCAGGTACACGTCCACCGGCACCACCGCGTGCACCGGGAGCACCCGGTCGAGCAGCGGCGGCACGATCCCCGGCTCGGCGGGCACCTGCCCCTGCAGGTCAACGCCGTCCACGTACACGGCCTGGAGCACCCCGGCGGCCCCGCCGAGCGGGTTGCGCAGCGCGGTCACGTTGCCCGTCACCGCGCAGTCGCCGAACGCGACCAGCAGCCTCGTGCGCTCCCGCACCAGGCGGATGGTGTGCAGGTGCTCCTCGTTCGCCACCGCGCCCTCCACCAGCGCCACATCGACCTGCTCCGGGTAGGTCTTGATATCGGCGATCGGGGTGTAGACCACGTCCACCAGCCCGGCCAGGTCGATCAGCCACTCGTCCAGGTCGAGGAACGACATGTGGCAGCCGGAGCAGCCGCCCAGCCAGACCGTCGCCAGTCTCGGTCGGTCCATCGTCATCACCAGCGCTCCTTCCGGGCGTTTACAATCGCCGCGATCCGCGCCGGCTCGTGCTGCATCTCGCCCACCGTCGCGCCGCGCGAGAAGATCGCGCCCGTCGGGCAGGCCGCCACGCACTTGCCGCACGCGGTGCAGCTCGCCGCCGCGCCCCAGGGCTGGTTCAGGTCGGTGATCACCAGCGAGCGCGCCCCGCGGCCGGAGACATCCCAGGTGTGCACGCCCTCCACCTCGTCGCACACGCGCACGCAGCGGGTGCAGAGCACGCAGCGGTTGTGGTCGATCCCGAAGCGCGGGTGGCTGATGTCCACCCCGCACGCCGGCGAGAGATACTCGTAGCGCACGTGGTCCATCCCCACCTCCACCGCCAGGTCCTGCAGCTCGCAGTGGCCGTTGGCGACGCAGACGGAGCAGACGTGGTTGCGCTCGGCGAACAGCAGCTCGACGATCATCCGCCGGTACGCCCGCAGCTGCTCGCTGTCGGTGCGCACGCGCATGCCCTCGGCGACGGGCGTGACGCACGCCGGCTGCAGCTTGGCGGCGCCCTCGATCTCGACCAGGCAGAGGCGGCAGGCCCCGACCTCGCTGAGCCCCTCGAGGTGGCAGAGCGTCGGGATCGCGATGCCGGCCGACCGGGCGGCGTCCAGGATGCTCTCACCTGCGACGGCGCTGATCTCGGTGCCGTTGATTGTGAGTGTTATTGACGCCATAGGACGATTGCCTCTCCGCCAGCAGTCAGGTCACCCGCCGGCATGGGGTGCTGCGCACCGACTACTGACGACTGACGAGCAGCGCCTCGTACTCCTCGGGGAAGTAGCGCAGCGTGCTGAGCACCGGGTTCGGCGCCGACTGGCCCAGCCCGCACAGGCTGGTCGCCTTCACCATCAGGCACAGCTCGCGCAGCCGCTCCAGGTCCTCCCGGTCGGCCTGGCCGGCGCGGATCTTGGACAGGAGCCGCTCCATCTGCACGGTGCCGACGCGGCAGGGGATGCACTTGCCGCACGACTCGTCCATGCAGAACTCCATAAAGTAGTGCGCCACGTCCACCATGCTGGTCTGCTCGTCCATCACGATCATGCCGCCGGAGCCCATGATCGAGCCGATCTGCGCCAGCGACTCGTAGTCGACCGGCGTGTCGAACAGCGTGGCCGGGATGCAGCCGCCCGACGGCCCGCCGGTCTGCACCGCCTTGACCGGGGTGCCGTCCGGGGTGCCGCCGCCGAGGTCCTCGACGATCGTGCGCAGCGTCATGCCCATCGGCACCTCGATCAGGCCAGTGTTGCGGATCTTGCCCGCCAGCGCGAACACCTTGGTGCCCGCGCTCTTGGCCGCGCCGATCCCGGAGAACCACTCGGGGCCGTTGCGGATGATCGGCACGATGTTGGCGAAGGTCTCGACGTTGTTGATCAGCGTCGGGCAGCCCCACAGGCCGCGCTGGGCCGGGTAGGGCGGCCGGGGGCGCGGCGTGCCGCGCTGCCCCTCGATCGAGGCGATCAGCGCCGTCTCCTCGCCGCACACGAAGGCGCCCGCGCCGATGCGGATGTCCACCCGGAAGTCGAAGGCCGTGTCGAAGATCTGGCTGCCGAGCAGCCCGTAGCGCTTCGCCTGGCGGATCGCCAGCTCCAGGCGCCGGATCGCCAGGGGGTACTCGCCGCGGACGTAGGCGTAGCCCTGCGTCGCCCCGACGGCGTAGGCGGCGATCGCCATCCCCTCCAGGATGCGGTGCGGGTCGCTCTCCAGGACGCTGCGGTCCATGAACGCCCCCGGGTCGCCCTCGTCGCCGTTGCAGACCACGAACTTGCGCTCGCCGCTCGCCTTCGCGACCGTGGCCCACTTGAGGCCGGTCGGGTAGCCGGCGCCGCCCCGCCCGCGCAGCCCGCTGCGGGTGATCGCGTCGATCACCTCGGCGGGCGTCATCTCGTGCAGGACGTGGTAGAGCGCCTGGTAGCCCCCGGCGGCGATGTACGACTCGATCCGCTCCGGGTCGACCCGGCCGCTGTTCTCGAGCACGACGGGCATCTGCCGCGCGAAGAAGGGGTGGTCGGGCTCGATCGTCCGCGGCGCGGGAGCCTCCCCGTCGCCGGACCCGGCGAGCGCCGCGATCACCGCCGGCGCGGTCTCGGGCGTGACGTTCGCGTAGTACGTGCCGTCGGGGTCGACCTGGACGAGCGGCCCCTGGCTGCACAGCCGCAGGCAGCCGACGCCGCGCACCTCGACTTTATCCTGCAGGCCGGCCTCGGCGATGGCCTGCTCTAAGCGCTCCTTGACCGTCCGCGCGTCGGACGAGAGGCAGCCGGCGGCCATGCAGCAGCGCAGGCAGATCGGCTTGCGCCGCTGCTGCTCCCGCTCGGCGATGGCGCGCAGCTCAGCGAGTTCCATCTTCAAGCCATCCTTTCACCCGCTCGAGGGCCGTCTCTGGCGTCTGCTGCCCGGCCACCGTCCCGTCGAAGACCACCGCCGGCGCGATGCCGCAGGCGCCCAGGCAGCGCGCGGTCAGCAGCGACAGCCGGTTGTCGGCGGTGGTGCCGCCGGCCTTGACGCCCGCCTCGCGCTCGATCGCGGCGAGCAGCGCGGCGGCGCCCTTCACGTAGCACGCGGTGCCGAGGCAGACGACGCAGGTGTGCTCGCCCTGCGGCGCGAGCGTGAAGAAGTGGTAGAAGGTGGCGACGCCGTAGACCCGGCTGGGCGGCAGCTTCAGGCTGTGCGCGATATTCAGCAGCAGGTCATCCGACAGATATCCGAAGAGCTCCTGCGCCTTGTGCAGCACTTCGATCAGCGCGGCCGGCTGGTGCTGGTGCCGCTTCATCGTCGCTTCGAGGATGCGGAAGCGGTTGTCCCCGCTGGGGTGGGCCGCCTGTTTCTGCTTCACTGCGGTGGTTGGACCGGACATGGCAGAGCCTCTACTCTCTATCGCCCTCGCCGCACAACTAAGTATCTGCACGGCGGCGCGGCCGGGCGGAAAGAATGCGCAACCCTCGGTTGCAGTCGGCGCACAGGAGCGCCATCAGAGCCCGCGCGCCCGCAGGTACGCGCTCACGTCGGCGTTGTAGACCACGTCCTCGACCGTGAACACGGCCCAGGGCCGCCCCTGGTCCAGCCACGTCGCGGCGCCGCTGGCGGGCAGCGTGTAGCCGCAGACCGTGCACCAGTCGCGGCTCTCGGCGATCCACAGGATCTTCTCGCCGTCCGCGTCGCGGTAGCGCATGGCCTCCATCATCAGCAGCCGGCCGGTCGCCGGGTCGAAGCGCACGACGAAGCGCTCCTCGCCGGCGGGGCCGGGCACGACCAGCACGGCGGTCGCGTCGTCAACCGGCTCCCAGCGCACGCGCGGGTCGGTCAGCCAGACGGCGGGGAACCAGCTCGCCTCGGCCCACATCCCCAGGTTGGCGGCCTGGTCGATCTTCGGGCCGTCGAACGTGCCGACCGGCAGCTCCATGCGCCCGGCGCCGTCCAGAAAGGCCTCGTCGGCGCGGGCGACGGGCAGCCCGAAGAGCGTCAGCTCGATGTAGTGGCGGTAGCCGCGCCCGGCGTCGTGGACGAAGCGGAAGCGGGCCGGGAAGGAGATGCCGCCGATGCGCATGGTCGCCCGCCCGGTCAGCACCGCCGAGCGGATCACCGGCACCCGCTCGCCGTAGACCAGGCGGTAGTAGCGCTCCACCGGCGCCGGGAGCCCGCCCGGCAGCGGAACAGAGTCGAGCCCGACGGTCGGGCGGGGGTAGTCCGGGAAGGGCGCCGGCGGGACCTGCAGGCCCAGCCAGCCGAGCCCGGCCAGCGCGCCCAGCGCGCCCACAACGACAGCGAGATGCCTCACGGCCTGCTCCTCATCTAGCGCCCGCCAGGGGTGCGGTGGCTTCGTCCTCGCGCCCCTGGCGGGGGCGGCCTGCTGCCGGGAGGTTCGGAGGGCCTACGGCCCTCCGAGATCTTTTTCTTCGCGGCTCTGCGG
>CALJIC010000049.1 GCA_937974195.1 uncultured Roseiflexaceae bacterium
CCCCACTCGACGGCAGTACGAGGCCGAGGTCGGCCACACGCCTGCCGCGCGTAGCAGCATCCACACCTGGCAGGAGTACGAGATTGCTAGCTGGAGGCTACTCCAGAGGGGTGCAGGGGCTGGCCCCTGCCGCCTGCCGCGCGTAGCGGCACCCCCACTCGGCAGAAGCCCGGCCCCGCAGCGTCTGCATAGGCGCTCCGCCAGGAGATGTGGAGGCCGCTCCACGGGGTGCATGGGAGCCCCCTGCCGTCTGCCGCGCGCAGCGGCACGCTTGAGCGTTACTACCAATAGTGGTATCGTACGCGTATCCGGTAGAGCCCTCAGCTGAACAGGAGGACCGCGATGCCTGGCCCGAAACGGTCCAAGGGTGCGCGCGCGCGTCTGAGCCGCCGCACCTTCCTCAGGAGCAGCGCCGTCGCCGCCGCCAGCGCCTCCGTCGCGTCGTTGGCGGCGCCGGCCGCGGCGGCGGCCCGCGGCTACGCCAAAGCCTCGCTCGACGGCGTCGAGGAGCTGAGCGTCGCGGGGATCGCGGCGGCCCTGCGCGAGCGGCGCGCCAGCGCCCGCGAGGTGACCGAGGCGTACATCGACCGCATCGAGCGACTCGACCACGCCGGCCCGGCGGTGCGCTCGGTGCTCGAGGTGAACCCCGAGGCGCTGGCGATCGCCGACGCGCTCGACGAGGAGCTGCGCACGCGCGGGCCGCGCGGCCCGCTCCACGGCGTCCCGGTGCTGCTCAAGGACAACATCGACACCGCCGACGAGATGCTGACCACCGCGGGCTCGATCGCGCTCATGGGCACCCGCCCAGCCCAGGACGCGACCGTCGCGCGGCGGCTGCGCGAGGCGGGCGCCATCCTGCTCGGCAAGACCAACCTGAGCGAGTGGGCCAACTTCCGCTCGACGCGCTCGGTGAGCGGCTGGAGCGGGCGCGGCCGCCAGACCCGCAACCCCTACGTGCTCGACCGCAACCCGTGCGGGTCGAGCTCGGGCTCGGCCGCCGCGGTGGCCGCCGGGTTCTGCGCCGCCGCGCTCGGCACCGAGACCGACGGCTCGATCGTCTGCCCGTCGCACAACTGCGGCGTGGTCGGCATCAAGCCGACCGTCGGGCTGACCAGCCGCGCCGGCGTGATCCCGATCGCCCACAGCCAGGACACCGTCGGCCCGCACGGGCGCAGCGTCGCGGACGCGGCCGCCGTGCTCGGCGCGCTGGTCGGGGTGGACCCGCGCGACCCGGCGACGGAGGCGAGCGCCGGGCGGTTCTACGCCGACTACACCCAGTTCCTCGACCCGAACGGGCTGCGCGGCGCCCGCATCGGCGTGGCGCGCCGGCGCTACTTCGGCTACAGCCCGGCGGCGGACCGGGTGGCCGAGGCGGCGATCGAGACCATGCGGGCGCTCGGCGCGACGATCGTCGACCCGGCCGACATCCCGACGGCCGACGAGATCGCGACCGGCCCGAGCGAGTTCGAGGTGCTGCTGTACGAGTTCAAGGCCGATCTGAACGCCTACCTGGCGACGCGCGTCCCCAACCCGCGCTTCCCCGACGTGCCGGTGCTCGGCTCGCTGAAGAACCTGATCGCCTTCAACGAGGCGATCGCCGAGCTGGAGATGCCGTACTTCGGCCAGGAGATCTTCGAGATGGCGGAGGCCAAGGGCCCGCTGACCGACGAGGCGTACCTGACGGCGCTCGAGACGAGCCGCCGCCTGGGCGGGCGCGACGGGATCGACGCCGTGCTGGACCAGTACGAGCTCGACGCGCTCGTCGCGCCGACCGGGCAGCCGGCCTGGCCGATCGACCTGCTGAACGGCGACCACTTCCTCGGCGCCAGCTCGTCGCCCGCGGCGATGGCCGGCTACCCGCTCATCACCGTCCCGGCCGGCTACGAGCGCGAGCTGCCGATCGGCATCACCTTCATGGGCCGCGCCTACAGCGAGCCGACGCTGATCCGGCTGGCCTACGCCTTCGAGCAGGCCACCCAGGCCCGCCGGCCGCCGCAGTTCCTGCCCACGCTGAACCTCCCGTAAGTCTCTTCTTTCCCGCTGGTCTGCCCGGAGGAGTCTGGGGAGGCGACGCCTCCCCAGAGTCTTTCTGTTCGCGGCTCCGCGGGTGCGAAGCAGCCGCAGGGTCGCGAGGAAAGACTGTATAATGCCCTGGCCTTGCGCACCGGATGCGTTCGGAGGCCTGAATCATGCCCTCCTAATGGCCAGTGCGGTTGAGACGTGCGGCCGGTGTGCTGCATCGCAACAGCCAGTGCGGTTGAGACGTGCGGCCGGTGTGCAGAGGCATGACAACGGGCGAGCGAGGGGAGGTGGCACCCCTTGCGGGGATGGTTCGGAAGGGGCTGCACAGCCCCTTCCGGCGGGGGAGAGCGCGAGAGGGGTCGCAACCCCTCTCGCCCTCAAGCACACTCTGACCGCACCGCGTTATTCCCTATCTCCGCCGCTCGGCGGCGAACAAGAGCGTCCGCGGAGGGCCGAAGTCCCTCCACACTCCCCGCGAGGGGAGGCGGCCGGGAGGCCGCGCAAGTCGTACCCTGAGAGGAACCATGACACCCACAAACGTCTACACACTGAAGGAGGCGCTCGCGATCGCGGAGCGCGGCGGCTACGCGCTCGGCGCGTTCTCGCCGCGCTGCACGCCGATCATCCGCGCCGCGCTGCGGGCCGGGCAGCGGGAGCGCTCGCCGCTGATCGTCCAGATCTCGAGCGGCGAGCTGCGCCACTACGGGGTCACGCCCGAGGCGTTCGCCGCCGAGTTCTACGCCGCCGTGCGCGAGGAGCGCATCGACGTGCCGCTCGTGCTGCACCTGGACCACACCAAGAGCATGGAGACGATCGCGCAGGCGATCGAGGCCGGCTTCACCTCGGTGATGATCGACGCCTCGGAGAAGCCGCTGGAGGAGAACATCGCCATCACCCGCGAGGTGGTGGACTACGCCCACGCCCGCGGCGTGTCGGTCGAGGCCGAGCTGGGCATGATCGGCACGACCGACTTCGTCGAGACCGAGCACGACGAGGAGCTGTACACCGACCCCGATGAGGCCGAGCGCTTCGTGCGCGAGACGGGCGTGGACGCGCTGGCGGTCTCGGTCGGCACGGCCCACGGCGTCTACATGGTCCGCCAGCCGAAGATCGACTACGAGCGGCTGCGGGCCATCCGCGCGCGCACGCCCGTCCACCTGGTGCTGCACGGCGGCTCGGGCGTGCCGGCCGAGATGATGGCCGCCGCGATCCGGCTGCCCGGCGGCGGGGTGAGCAAGGTCAACATCGCCACCGACCTGGAGCTGGCGCTGCTGGCGGCGCTCGGCCGCGAGACGCGCCTGACCGAGGAGGAGTGCCGGGCGCTCCCGCCCGACGAGCTCGAGCGCGCCCGCGCCGCGGTGGCGCAGACGGTGGCCGATAAGATGGCCAACTTCCTGGGCAGCGCCGGCCGGGCCGACGACCCGGACTGGCGGAGAGAGGCGCCATGAGCGACCGGCAGAAGACCGTGTTCGTGCTGCACACCAGCTTCGCGACCGTCGAGATGTTCCGGCAGCTGCTGGAGGCGCACCTGCCGGGCGTGCGCATCGTGAACGTGGTGGACGACAGCCTGCTGGCCGACGTGCGCGCCGCCGGCAGGGTCACGCCCTCCGTGACGCGCCGCATGGTCGGCTACGCGGTGCTGGCGCAGGGGGCGGGCGCCGACGCGATCTTCAGCACCTGCTCGTCGGTGGGCGAGGTCGCCGACCTGATCCGCCAGGCGGTCGACATCCCGGTGGTCAAGATCGACGACTGCATGGCCGAGGAGGCCGTGGCGCTCGGCGAGCGGGTGGCGGTGGTGGCGACGGTGCCGACGACGCTGGAGCCGACGGCGCGGCTGATCGCGAGCAAGGGGCGCGACATCGGCCGCGAGGTCGAGATCCGCCGCCACCTGGTGGAGGGGGCCTTCGACGCGCTGATGGCCGGCCGCGCCGACGAGCACGACCGGCTGGTGATGGCCGAGGTCGAGCGCGCGGCGCAGGGGGCCGACGTGGTGGTGCTGGCGCAGGCCAGCATGGCGCGCCTGGTGCCGCAGCTCGGCGAGCTGCCGGTCCCGGTGCTCTCCAGCCCGCTCGGCGGTGTCGAGTCGCTGCGCCGCGCGCTCCAGTAGCGGCACGCCCTCCAGCACAGGCTCTCCGCAGGGAGGTCCGCAGGGCGGCGCGCCCTCCAGCGCAGGCTCTCCGC
>CALJIC010000050.1 GCA_937974195.1 uncultured Roseiflexaceae bacterium
GCGGCGCCACCTCCTGTAGCCCGCCCGTTGTCATGCCTCAGCACACCAGCCGCACAGCTCGACCACATTGAGCATTGCAGCACATCAGTCTGTGCTTGGGGCACGGGCATCGGTGGAGGTGGGCATGACAACGGGCGGACTGGCACGGTACGCGTTCCCTTGCGGGTCCAGGGCCGCAGGCCCTGGCGCGGGTGGTGCAGGGCGGAGCGCCTGCTGCCTACCGCACCTCCCTGCGAATTGCTTCCGGTGGGACTTCCGCCCACCACATCCCCCGGCGGGAAGCGCATTGGCAGCCCTCCACGCTGTTGGAGGGGTTGGGGAGGCGAAGCCTCCCCGAAAACTTTTCTCTTTCCGCGGCTCTGCGGCGGCGAAGTCGCTGCAGAGCCGCGGAAACCTCTGTCAGATGAACCGGGCGGTGATGCTGCGCTCGCAGCTCCTCAGGGCGTGGGGCGGCCCCGCGAACAGCACCTCGCCGCCGGCGCTGCCTCCCTCGGGGCCGAGGTCGATGACCCAGTCCGCCTGGCGGATCACGTCCAGGTGGTGCTCGATCAGGATCACGGTGTTGCCGGCGTCCACCAGCCGGTCGATGATCTTCATCAGCAGGCCGATGTCCGACAGGTGCAGCCCGGTGGTCGGCTCGTCCATCACGTAGATGCTGCCCCG
The DNA here is from genome assembly GCA_937974195.1 of uncultured Roseiflexaceae bacterium. Taxonomy (GTDB): domain Bacteria; phylum Chloroflexota; class Chloroflexia; order Chloroflexales; family Roseiflexaceae; genus CALJIC01. Next base: position 664 of record CALJIC010000050.1, read on the forward strand.
CTTGTGCAGCTCGGTGGCGAGCTTCAGGCGCTGCCCCTCGCCGCCCGACAGCGTGCTGAGCGGCTGGCCGAGCCGCAGGTACCCCAGCCCCACGTCGTTCATCGCCTGCAGCACCGGCCTGACCTTGCGCTCGGTGAAGAACTCCAGCGCCTCCTCGGCGGTCATGTCCAGCACGTCGCTGATCGTCCGGCCGCGCAGGCGGTAGGCCAGCACCTCGGCCTTGAAGCGCTTGCCCTCGCAGATCTCGCAGGTCGAGATGATGCCCTCCATGAAGGCCAGGTCGGTGTACACCACCCCCAGGCCGTTGCAGTTCGGGCAGCTGCCGGCCGAGTTGAAGCTGAAGAGCGACGGGCTGACGCCGTTGGCCCTGGCGAAGGCCTGCCGGATGTCGTCCATGATCCCGGTGTAGGTGGCCGGCGCCGAGCGGCTGTTGGCCGTCACGCGCGACTGGTCGATCGCGATCGCGTCCGGGTGCTGCGCGAGGAAGACGTCGCCGATCAGGGTGCTCTTCCCGGAGCCGGCCACGCCGGTCACGACCGTCAGGACGCCGGTCGGGATGCTCACGGTGATGTTCTTCCACACCTTCCTGCGGAAAGCAGCGCCCTACGCCTCCCCGCGGAAAGCAGCCGGGTGGGCCTGCGGCGCTCCACACCTTCCTGCAGAAAGCAGCCCGAGCGGGCCTGCGGCCTTCACACCTCCTGCAAAAGGCCCGCTTCAGCTCTTAGCAGAAAAGAGTCTGTGGTGCGCCTGAGGCACTCCACGCCTCCCGGCAAAAGGCGCTCGATGGGCCTGCGGCTCACTCTTCGGCGTCCCACGCGTCCAGCGGCGGGCCGCCGCGGTTGTAGGTGGCCGTGTCCAGCACCGCCAGCCAGTCGAAGTCGGCGAGGCTCTCCGGGCTCAGCGGGATGTAGGTCGGGTTCTTCACGCTGCCGGAGCGGGTCGGGAGGCCGGCGACCGCCGCGCTGGGCAGCGCGCGGCCGCGGTGCGTCGGGATGAGCCGCCCCAGCCCCGGCGCGCCCGTCAGCAGCGCCTCGAGCGTGCCGGGCTCCGGCCGCCCGATGCCGTTGGCCTCGGAGACGCCCACCGCCGAGCCGACGACGGCGTAGCGCGGGCCGAGCAGCGTGTCGAGGTGCGCCCCGGCCGGCCACCAGGTGTGTAGGGCGGCGCCCATCTGCCAGTGGGCCCGCCCGCGCTTCAGGTGGCTGTTGTGGGCGAAGACCAGCACCTTCCCGCGGCCGCGCTCGCGGGAGAGCACGTACGCCAGATTGTCCGCCATCAGCGCGTCGCGGATGCCGAGGCGCTCGGCATGGTCCGACTCGCGCGCCATCGCGGCGTGGAAGCTCAGGAGCTGCCGCGCCACCGACGCGTAGTGGAGGGCCTCCTCGTAGCGCGCCGCGTCGCTCCTGGCCACCAGCTCGGGCCGGCGGACGCGCAGCTTCGAGATCAGCTCCTCGGTCTCGATCCGCAGCGCCGTCGCCTCCGGGGACAGCCCGATCGACTTGGCGGGATCGGCGATGGCGGCCGGGTTCTCCCAGTCGGAGTCCTGGCCGAGCAGCGGCTCGATCCGCTCGCGGCACGCCCGGCCGGCGGCGCTATCATGGGCGGCGAGGTAGTCGAGCGCGAAGCCCAGGACCTGGCGCGGGCTGGCGATCCCGAGCGTCCCGGTCGGGATGTCGAAGCCGTAGAACTGGAGCTTGACGCGGTGCGCGGGGTCGGCGTTGTAGCGCCGCATCCACTCGACCAGCTCGCGGTTCGCCTCGAGCACGCCGAACGCCTGGCCGAAGCCGGCCTCCCGCACCTCCTCGTACGAGGCGGGGCCGCGGCCGGCGATGTACTCGTTCACGGCCCGCGCGCGCGGGAAGCTGCTCTCGATAGCGATGGCGCTGTAGCCGTGCGCCTCGACCAGGCGCTGGAAGAGCCGGTTGCGGAGCTGGAGGATCTCCTCGCCGCCGTGGAGCGCCTCGCCGAAGCCGAGCAGCTCCACCGAGCCGCCGAGCGCGGCGACCATCCGATCGACGGCGGCGTCGAGCGCCTCCGGCGCATCGAGCGAGAACGGGATCGCCTCACGCGCGATCCAGCTGTCGAGCTGAGTGTACCTGGGTGTCGGGTGAGACACGCGCTGACCTCCATCTTCTGCGCAGCCGGGCGCTGCGCGCTCGACGATTCGTCCGGGGCTATTGTAGAACATAGATGCAAGTGTTGAGGGTTGACACACGGGGATGGCGCTGTATCCTTGAGAGGCTCCCGAAAAGTCGCAAACAGCACTTGCGAGTTTGACATGACAGTTGGCCCGTACCTCCGCACCAAGGACCTCGCCCGCGCCGCCGGTATCAGCGTGCAGCAGGTGCGCAACTACGAGGCGCACGGCCTCATCCCGATGGCCGAGCGCAGCCCGAGCGGGTATCGCCGCTTCACCCGGCAGCACCTTGTGGCGCTCGAGACCGCCCGGCGGCTGATGGCCGGGTACGGCGTGGCGCCTGCGCAGCAGATCATGCGGTTGGCGCACCAGGGCCAACTCGCACAGGCGCTCGCGCTGATCGACGAGCGCCACGCCGCGCTCGCCGGAGCGCGCCGCCAGCTGGAGCAGACCCTGGCCGCGCTGCGGGCGCTGGCCGCGCACCTGCCGGCCGAGCCGCACCCGCACGTCGGGCACCTGCGCGCGGGCGCCGCCGCCCGCCTGGTCGGCGTGCGCGTCTCCGCGCTGCGCTTCTGGGAGCAGCAGGGCCTGCTGCAGCCGGCCCGCGAGCGCAGCAGCAGGTACCGCCTGTACGACGAGCGGCAGCTGCGCCGGCTGCGGATCGTGGCGCTGCTCCGGCAGGCGCACTACCGCTTCGACGCGATCCGCATGGCGCTGGAGGAGCTCGAGGCGGGGCAGCCGCAGCGCGCCATCGAGGCCGCCGAGCGGCGGCGCGGCGAGCTCGCCAAGGCGAGCTGGCGCTGCCTGGAGGCGATGGCGGCGTTCCACGCCTACGCGAGCGAGTTCCTCGGCGGCCAGGTGCTATAATCCCCCACGACCGAGCGTCGTGTCATCCCCGCGGGCGCTCCGGCGCACGGGCGGCGCGGCGCACCCCGCTGTGAAAGGCAGACCATGAGCGAGACTAGCAACTACGGCTTCGCGACCCGCGCCATCCACGCCGGCCAGGAGCCCGACCCGGCGACCGGCGCGGTGATCGTGCCGATCTACCAGACCTCGACCTTCGCGCAGGAGGCCGTTGGCGTCCACAAGGGCTACGAGTACGCGCGCACCCACAACCCGACCCGCACCGCGCTCGAGCAGGCGCTCGCCGCGCTGGACGGCGGCCGGCACGCGCTGGCGTTCGCCTCCGGGCTGGCGGCCGAGACGACGGTGCTCCTGGCGCTCTCGGCCGGCGACCACGTGATCGGCGGCGACGACGCCTACGGCGGCACCTACCGGCTGTTCACCAAGGTGTTCGCCCGCCACGGCATCAGCTTCGACTTCGTGGACACGCGCGACCCGGAGAATGTGGCCGAGGCCATCCGCCCCGAGACGCGGCTGGTGTGGCTCGAGAGCCCGACCAACCCGCTGCTGAAGATCGCCGACGTGCCGGCCATCGCGCGCATCGCCCGTGAGCGCGGCGTGCTGACGCTGGTGGACAACACCTTCGCCTCGCCCTACTTCCAGCGGCCGCTCGAGCAGGGCGCCGACATCGTGCTCTACAGCACGACCAAGTACATCGGCGGGCACTCGGACGTGGTGGGCGGCGCGGTGGTGCTGAACGACAGCGAGCTGTACGAGCGGCTGCGCTTCCTGCAGAACGCCGCCGGCGCGGTGCCCGGCCCGTTCGACTGCTGGCTGGTGCTGCGCGGCCTGAAGACGCTGGCGGTGCGGATGCGCGCCCACGAGCAGAACGCGCTGGCGGTGGCGCGGTTCCTGGAGAGCCACCCGGCGGTGGAGCAGGTGATCTACCCTGGCCTGCCCTCGCACCCGCAGCACGAGCTGGCGAAGCGGCTCATGGACGGCTTCGGCGGCATGGTCTCCTTCACGCCCCGCGGCGGCGTCGAGGCGGCCAACCGCATCGTGACGCGCACCAAGCTGTTCACCCTGGCCGAGAGCCTGGGCGGCGTCGAGAGCCTGATCGAGCTGCCGGCGGCCATGACCCACGCCAGCGTCGCCGGCTCGCCGCTCGAGGTGCCCGCCGGGCTGGTGCGGCTGTCGGTGGGCATCGAGGACGCCGACGATCTGATTGCGGACCTCAGGCAGGCGCTCGAATCGTAGGGCGGTGCGGCAGCGCATGCGCTCGTTCATAGGGCGTATGCGGTAGCTCTGCGGGCCGCCCGCGTAAGCGCTCCGCGGGGAGGTGCGGGAGGCTCGCCCGCCACATTCCCCCATTCCGCCGCCCGCGCGAGCCGGGAGGTGTGGAGGGCCAGCGGCCCTCCACGGATGCTTTTTTCCGCCGCTCTGCGGCGACTGCGTCGCCGCAGAGCGGCGGAAAGAGAGAAAACCTGGGGAGGCTTCGCCTCCCCAGACCCCATCAGGGGTTGCGGGAGCAGGGCTACCGCACCACTCGAATCACATACAGCGAAGGGTCACTGATGCGCGCGATCATCATCGGCGCGGGGTTCGGCGGGCTGGCGCTGGGCATCCGCCTGCAGAGCCTCGGCTTCGACACCACGATCGTCGAGAAGCTCGACGGCCCGGGCGGCCGGGCGTACGTCCGCCGGGTGGACGGCTTCACCTTCGACATGGGGCCGACGGTGATCACCGTGCCGCACTTCATCGAGGAGCTGTTCGCGCTCGAGCGCGGCCGCCCGAACCTCGACGGGCCGGACTTCCCGCCCGAGGTGCTGCGGCCCGAGGCGCGCGTGACCAGCGGCGTCAGCGGCGGGCCGGCCACCTCGCGGTACGTCACGATCGTCCCGGTCCTGCCGTTCTACCGCATCTACTTCGACGACGGCACCACCTTCGACTACGACGGCGACCCGGACCACACCCGCGCGCAGATCCGGGCGCTGGCGCCCGAGGACCTCGAGGGCTACGAGCGCTTCCACGCGGCGGCCAAGGCGATCTTCGAGCGCGGCTTCCTCGAGCTGGGCTACACCTACTTCGGCGACCTGCCCACCATGCTGCGGGTGGTCCCGGACCTGCTGCGGCTGGACGCGGTGCGCCCGCTGTTCTCCTTCACCGGCCGCTACTTCACCAGCCCGAAGCTGCGCCAGGTGTTCAGCTTCGAGCCGCTGCTGGTGGGCGGCAACCCGCTCGACGTGCCGGCGATCTACGCGATGATCCACTTCGTCGAGAAGACCTGGGGCGTCCACTTCGCGCGGGGCGGCACCGGGGCGCTGGTGCAGGGCCTGGTGCGCAAGTTCGAGGAGCTGGGCGGCACGATCCGCTACGGCTGCGAGGCGCGCCGGATCATCGTCACCGACGAGCGCGGGCGCGAGCCGCGCGGGCTGCGGGCGCGGCGCATCGCGCGCGGCGTCGAGCTAGCGGACGGGACGCGCCTCGAGGCCGACCTGGTGGTCTCGAACGGCGACTACGCCACGACCTACATGCGGCTGATCGACCGGCGCTACCGGCGGGTCAACTCGGACCTGCGCGTGCGCCTGGCGCGCCAGTCGATGTCGGTGGTGGTGATCTACTTCGGCTTCCGCGCCGACGGGCTCGACCTCGACCTGTGCCACCACAACATCATCCTCGGGCCGCGCTACGAGGAGCTGCTGCGCGACATCTTCAACCGTAAGGTGCTCGCCGAGGACTTCTCGCAGTACCTGCACATCCCGACGCTCACCGACCCGAGCCTGGCGCCGCCCGGCCACCACGCCGCCTACACGCTCGTGCCGGTGCCGAACAACAGCAGCCGCCTCGACTGGTCCAGGCTCGGCGAGCCGTTCGCCGAGAAGGTGCTGCGCTTCCTGGACGAGCGCGGCTACATCCCCGGCCTGCGCGAGCGGCTGGTCCACCGCAGCTTCGTCACGCCGGACTACTTCGAGCGCGACCTCAGCAGCTGGCTCGGCAACGGCTTCGGCCTCGAGCCGATCCTGGCGCAGTCGGCCTACTTCCGGCCCCACAACCGCAGCGAGGACATCGAGCGCCTGTACCTGGTGGGCGCGAGCGTCCAGCCGGGCGGCGGCACCCCCTCGGTGATGATGTCGGCCAAGATGACCGCGCGGCTGATCGCGCGCGACTTCGGGCTGGCCGATGTGTAGCCGCCGGCCGTTCCTTCTACAGAACTGACGCGCTCGTCCTGCAGATCGCCCGCGTAAGCGCGGGGAGGTGTGGAGGGCCACAGACCCTCCACGTCCTTGTTTAAGAGGCTTCGCCTCCCCAAACATCTCCAGGGGTACGAGGACCGGGCCACCGCGTAAATCTTGTCAGGTGAGGCACTGGCGCCACAGCCACAATATGCAGTACAATGCTGCATATCTGTATCGCTTACGTGCATTGGAAATTCGATGTCATCATCATCTGAGCTGGTCTTCAACGGACGCTACCGGGCGATCTACGCGGTGGACGAGCGCCCGGGCAGCCGGACCTACCGCTGCCGCGACGATGAGAGCGGGCGGCTGGTGCTGATCGCCGAGCTGCCCGCCGCCGACGCGGGGGTGCGCGAGGACCTGGAGCTCCTAGCCAGGCAGATCGCGACGCTCAGCATCGAGGGGCTGATTCCGCTCGCCGATCACTTCGCGCAGGAGAACAGCTACTACCTGGTGTGCGACGACCCGGGCGGGCAGGATCTGGAGCGCGCGCTGCGGATGCGCGGCGGCCCGCTGCCGGAGAAGGAGGCGCTGCAGCAGATCGGCCGCCTGCTCGACCTCACCGGCCACCTGCACGAGCAGAAGCCGCAGCTCTTCCTCGGCGACCCGCTGCCCTCCGACATCTGGGTCAGCGAAGACGGCGACTGGTCGCTCACGCCGTTCACGCTGGCGCGCCCGATCGGCAACACCCCGTCGCCCTACCGCGCCCCGGAGCTGTCGCAGGCCGACGCCGAGCCGACCCCTGCGAGCGACATCTACGCGGTCGGCGCGCTGCTGTACCAGGTGATGACCGGCTGGGCGCCGCCGACGGCCGAGCAGCAGCGGGCGGGCATGCCGCTCAACGGCCCGCGGGTGCTCAACCCGCAGATCTCGGAGCTGGCCGAGCAGGCGCTGCTGCGCAGCCTGCAGCTGCGGCCGCTCAACCGCTACCAGACGGCGCGCGAGATGCGCATCGCGCTCGAGACGGTCCAGATGCTGAGCGGCCGCTCGCTCGGGCTCGGCCCCGATGTGCTGAGCGGCTCGGAGATGCTGCCGGCCAACACGGGCGCGCCCAGCCAGCCCCAGGCGCCCGCGCCGCCGCTGCACATGCCCCCGCCCGCCGAGGCCCCCGCCGCAGCGCCGCCGGCCGCCGCCATCCCCTACCCGCCGCCGCCCGGCTACGCCCCCGGCCAGGTGCCGCCCGGCGCGCCCTACGCCCAGCCGGCCCCGAAGCGCGGCCTCAGCACCGGCTGCCTGGTCGCCCTCGCCGTGCTGCTGACCATGCTGGCTCTCGGGATGTGCCTGGTGCTGGGGTTCTTCATCTTCGGCAGCCGGCTCAGCTCGCTCGGGGAGCAGCCAGCGAGCGTCAGCGCGCCGACCGCCGCGTCCGCGGAGCAGCCGACGTCCGCGACGGAGCCGGCGACGCAGGCCCCCGCGCCAACCGCCGCCCCCGCCGTCTCCGCCGGCGCGATCAGCATCGCCAACGCCGCCTCGATCACCCAGACCGAGGTGCTGACCAGCGCGGTGCTCGGGCCGGCGGCCTACTCGCCGGACGGCGGGACGCTGGCGGTGGGCGTCAGCAGCTTCGTCAGCCTGGTGGACGCCGAGTCGCTCGAGAGCCGCGCCGAGCTCAGCGGCCACACGGGCCGCATCACCTCGCTCTCCTGGTCGGCGGATGGGTCGCTGCTGGCTACCGGGGCCAGCGAGGGCGACAACGTCGTGATCGTCTGGGACGCCCAGAGCGGCACGCCGCGCCACCGCCTGAGCGGGCACAGCGGCTGGATCAGAAGCCTGGCCTTCGCCCCCGTCGGCACGACGCTGGCCTCGGGCAGCACCGACGGCACGATCAAGCTGTGGGACGCCGAGACGGGGCAGCTGCTGCACACGCTCGAGGGCCACGAGTCCTGGCTCGGCGGGGTGGCCTTCTCGCCCGACGGCACGCGGCTCGTCTCGGGCTCGCGCGACGGGACCGTGCGGCTGTGGGACGTGGCCAGCGGCCAGCAGGAGAGCGGGTTCAGCTTCGAGGCCCCGCGCGACCCGACCACGACCGCGCGCTACTGGACGACCGGCGTGGCCTTCTCCCCCGACGGCACGCGCATCGCCGTCGGCGCCACCGACGGTGTGGTGTACATCCTGGACGCCACCACCGGCGCGGAGCAGCGCCAGCTGCGCGGCCACACCAGCTGGATCGTCATCCGCGGGGTGAGCTTCGCCGCCAGCGGCAACACCCTCTACACCGGCAGCCTCGACGGCACCGCCCGCATCTGGAACATCGACACCGGGCAGGAGCAGGCGCGGCTCGCGGGCCACCAGCTGGACATCTTCGCGATCGCTGTGAACGGCGACGGCTCGCGCCTGATCTCGATCAGCGACCAGGAGGGGCGCATGCTGGTCTGGGACCTCGCGGCCGGCCGCCCGATCAACAGCCTGAGCATCGGCCAGGGGATCGTGACGTCGCTCGCCTTCTCGCCGGACAGCGCGGTGCTCGGATCGGTGGGGTACAACGGGATCATGCAGCTGCGCCTGATGTCCGACGGCCGCTCGCGGGCGCTGGCCGGCTCGGCCGCGGCGACGCAGGCGCTCGCCTTCCTGAACAACGCCAGGCTGGCGGCGATCACCGACCAGCAGACGGTGGTGCTTCTCGACCTGGGCCAGGATAGCACCACCGAGCTGCGCGGGCTGAGCTCCCCGCCCCTGAGCGTCGCCGCCAGCGCCGACGGGTCGCTGCTGGCCAGCGGCACCATGAGCGGCACCGTGACGCTGTGGGACGGCGCCAGCGGCGAGCAGCGCGGCGAGCTGCAGGGCGACCTGCCGGCGGCGCTGCTGGCGATCTCGTCGGACGGGGAGCGGATCGCCGTCGCCGGGCCGCCGGCCGACCCGCGCCTGCAGATCTGGAACACCAGAAGCGAGACGCTGCTGCAGACCGTGGCGACCGAGGACGCGCCGTTCAGCAGCATCGCGTTCCAGCCCGGCGGCACGCTGCTGGCGGCCGCCAGCGTCGACGGCGTGCTGCGCCTCTACGAGGGCGAGACCGGCAGCGAGGTGCGCTCGATCCTGGCCGCCCCCGAGCACGGCTGGTTCAGCGGCCTGGCGTTCTCGCCCGACGGCACGCTGCTGGCGACCGGCACGCCCACCGGGCTCATCCAGTTCTGGAACCCGGCCACGGGCGCCGAGGTGGCGAGCCTGCAGCAGGAGTACGGCGTCATAACGCTGGCGTTCAGCCCCGACGGCGAGCACCTGGCGGTGAGCGCGCGCGATATGACGGTCCGGCTGTACGGGGTGCCGCGCGCCTAGCTCAGCACAGGTCCGGGCTTACGCGGTCGCTGCCGACCGGCCTCCCAAGCGGGGAGGTGTGGAGGGCCGCTGGCCCTCCACGAACGCTTTATTTCCGT
>CALJIC010000051.1 GCA_937974195.1 uncultured Roseiflexaceae bacterium
GCAGCGGTGGGACCTGGTCGAACGTGTGCTGACGGAGGTCGGGCCGGTTCAGGGCACGTTCTACCAGCCGTGGGCGAGCCTGCGTCTGGCAGCCGAGGGGAGCTACGCCGGCTATCTGAGCGACCTCGAGCACCTCTGGCGTCACGGTGAGGCGAACAGCAACGTCGGACTCATCCTACAGTGTGCGCTGTTCAGCGCCAGCATTCGCAGCCTGAGCGGGAACCTCTCCCCCGCCTTACTGGTCGGTCTAGTGACGGTCGGCACGCCGAACGGGAGATGGAGTGCCGAAGCGGCGCTGGCCCACATCGCACAGATGCCTCGGCCACAACAACAGGTACAAGCGCTCCAAGCGCTGCTCGAGCACGGCTGCATCCCTCAGCCCTCGATGGGCGAAGCGCTGAACGTGGCACGAGCGATTGTTGACGAGTCCTCGCGCGCCCGTGCGCTCGCAGCGCTGGCTCCCCGCCTGCCGGCGGAGTTGCTTCCCCAAGCCCTCGCGGCGACGCGTGCCTTTGCCGACAAGAGATGGCGCGCCCGTGCGCTCGCCGCGTTGGTTCCCCGCCTGCCGGAGAGCGAGCAGCCGGCGGTCTGGCTGGAAGCCCTCGACGCTGATCATGCCATCATCCTCAAGGTGTCGTACGACGAAGCACTCCTGGTGCCTCACCTTGTCGCAGAGCCAGCCGCGAATCTGCAACATCTCCAGGCGACACTGCGTATGACTGCGGCCCGGACGGCCTGCGCTCCTGCAAGATCTGAGCACCCTGATGCCCTGGCTCGCTTCGCTGGCAACTACAGAGCACCTGCGAGCCTACGCCGCTGCGATCCGTGACGCAGCCCGCGGCCGCACCACAACATCCCACTCGCTGTCACGGGCCATGCGCTCTGTCAAGTCGGGCGGGGGAACCTGGAACAAGCGCTTCGACCGCACCACTATGTGCGAGCAGCAGCGATCGGTGCCTGGATCAGCGGATTGCACTTCCGGCTGGCGAGACTCCCGAGGATAAGATGGACACAGCGCATCGCACCATCATCCACCTGGGCTCGGACGCATTCTTCCGCGGGAGTGCTCAATCAGCCGGTGTGCCAGCCTGTTCAGGAAGTCTTTGCGCTGGTTGGCTACGCGCTCGTGCTGCCACTGAAGCACTTGCACGACCTTACGTCGGCTCGTCCTACCCTTCCTCCGCCGCGCGAGGCGCCGCTGAAGCACGCGCAGTTTCCGCTGTGCACCTCGATACCAGCCGGGGTGCACCACCTGCTCACCTTCGCTCGTGGTGATCAGGCTGGCAATGCCCACGTCTACACTAATCTCGCACCCGGTCGCGGACAACGGCCTAGCATCCACCTTGCAGGTGAAGCAGGCATTACCACTTCCCAGCGCGGCGCGCAATGCAAACCGTCTTGATCTAGCCTTGGAGCGGACGATGCCAGCGCACCACACCTCGCCCGATGCCCGACAGACTCAGCCGTTGCCATACTCCTTGAAGCCGAACGAGGCGAAGCGGTTGCGGCCCTTGACCCTCGAAAATCCTGGCCTCTCGCCCGCCTTCACGCACCGGAAGAACGCCTGGAACGCCATGTCCTGATCGGCCACGACTACTTACAGGACGTGGCTGTGGATGCCTCTCGCGTAGGGGTTATGCGCCTTCTGCTCCTTCACCTTCGCCAGTTGTGAAAACTTGCCTATCGTTTCTCCGCGCTGTTGGTAGGCATCACGCCGCTCGGCAAAACACTCGTTGTACCAGCACCGGCAGGTTTCGAGCGTGCGGTCCAATAGCCGTGCGTGCAATTTGTTCGAATACAGGCAATAGGCGAAGATCTTCAGTATAGGCATGTCCAGCACACTAGCTGAAGCCGGAGAGAAACGCGCTTAACCGCCCGAGTTGAAGCCTGGCAGCTTGCGGCAGGTTCTATAAGGTCAACGTCGAGCGTGTGGCCGTCCTGTGCAGGCAAGGAGAGTACGGATGGGACAAGCCTCGCAGGTGACGATGCGGTGGCAGGTATCCGCTTCGTTCTTGTGACGGCGCCCGTAAGAGAAGAAGGCGTAGTCCACCCGCGCCGGATCATCGGGATACAGCCAGCGGGCGATCGCGGTCACGGTTTCAGTATTCGCTGCCGTCGGCTGTAGCTGACCCAGTCGGTCCACCTCGAACGCGAGGCCCCTCTCTTTCATCCATGTGCCGATCACCGTCCGCCGTGCGAGATCCTGGAACGCACGACCAGTGTTGACATCGAGAGGGACGCGGAGGTCAGCCGGATTGAGCGCACCTTTCCAGACGCCAATATCGGGGGCCGGTCGAACCATCCAGCGCATGAACATCCACACCTTCTTGCGCGCGCTGCTGCGGCTGCGCCCCATATGCTCAATAGACTGCGCGATCCGGGCAGCCGCTTGCTCGACCGTGCGCGAGCGCTGGCCATATGTCGTCAGCCCTCCAGGCGCACTAGCCTCAGCTTCAATGAAGGCAGCGGCGCTGGCCAGAATGCGGTCGACACGGTAGGTCCTCGTGACGGGATCTCGCTCCCAGAGTGGCCACCGGGACAGTCCAAGACGCTGAACTGTTTTGCTGCCGTGCAGCCGTGTCAGGTATGCATCACGACGTTCCACGGGGAAAGTGTGGTAGCGGAGAATGTTGTCATCGCGCATCGAGTGGCAGATCGTGCGGACGAGCTCGCGGATGCTCTCAGCTGAAGCCTGCTGATTGATGCTCGCCACCATGAGCAGATAGGCGATGCCCTCGTGACTGTGCAACGGCCAGGGAACAGCTGCATACTGCACATCGGGAATCGCAGCGAAGTGTTCGACAAAGGCACGAATCGCTTCGAGAACGTCGTGATCATCCATTGGGAATGTCTATATCAGGGGTGGGCTAGTGGTGTGAGGGCAACGGATCACGACGTCCCAGCTCGTGATCCTGCAGCATGTGCTGATCTCCACTCCAACCTGCTCGCCTTTTGAAGATGCCTGTGCATGCAGACTGGGCGACACCTACCCATGGTACCGTTCGAGCAAGACCCGCTGTTACTGGGAGGGATGGTATAAGCGATAACGCTCTCTATGCCTCAGGAACAGTTCTGAAATCATTCTCACCCATCACACACGGCCCCGTGTTTCAGGCAAACGTCGGGGCCGGGTGTGATGGTTCGAGGATGACCTTCGGCAGCTATCCTGCGCTGTTCCGCTTGATCGCGTCCTTGAGGGTGCTGCTGGCGCTGAAGCCTGGGGTCTTCGTCGCCGGGATGCTGATCTTGGCGCGCGTCCGCGGGTTGACGCCCTCTCGTGCCTGGCGCTGCCGCACCTCGAAGGTGCCAAAGCCGGTCAGTGTGACCCTCTCACCACGCCGTAGTGCGTCCGCAATGACCTTCAGCGCCGTGTCGATGACCTCCCTGGCCTCCCTCTGCGAGATACCGGCCTGATCCGCCACCGTCTTAATAAATTCGGTCTTTTGCACTGTGTGCCTCCTCATGGCCGGAGATAGAACACGTGTGCCATTGAGCACAACTCTAGCACAGACATGCGCCCAATGCAACTGTCTCGAAGCTCGCGACGAGATGGGCTCGTATCCCTCAGGAGACATGATACGGCGAACCCTGTCGTGCGAGCCTTGTCGCAGCAGGCCGTGGGCCTGCGCTGCACGCCGAATGCCTCAGAGTGGAAGCGTCAGGGCGAGGAGGTGTTGACCACGGCCGGTAACGAGGCAATATCCAGACGAGGCACGACCCGCGATGGCCCGCAGCGTTGACGTTGTGCCACCCTACTGCTTCGCAGCCGGCTTATCAAGAGATAACGCCCTTGCGATCGTGACGAACGACGCTTTCAGGCTATCGGAGCAGGTCGAGACGTGCGCCTACGGCGCCGGGTACGGCCGCAACTGGAACGTCGCGCAGAACACCCGTCACGAGACGGTGGAGGGCGCCTATGCCCTCAGGCCTAGGAGGTCTCACCCTGCTTTTCGTCGGGGAGCTCAGAGCCCTGGAGGTGGGCGAGCAGGTCGGTCAGGTTCTGCACCAGCTCGCTGATATCTCCGATCAGCGCGTCCGTGTCGTTCGGGCTCAGCGTGTCAGCCCGCCCGATCGCACGCCGGACGCTCCGGTTTGTCCGCACGAGCTGCTCCCGTAGCGGGGCCACCCACCTGGGCGTGGGCGTGGCGGCGACCGGCGTGAGCGGCGAGCCACTGCGTATGGCGCGCGCGACGAGCCGGGCAACCGTCGGGCCGTCAATGCCGTTGCGCCGCGCCGCCACGCCGCTATTCGGCTCCGACCCGCTCGCCGACTCCAGCGCCGCGGCGCGCTCGGCCGCAATCTGCGACAGGCGATACAGGATGGCGTCGACCTGCGCCGGCGTCAGATCCTCGTTGCGAATGCCCTGGTGCAGCTGGCGCACCTGCGTCTCCTGCAGGCGCAGGCGGGCGAGCTGCTGCTGTTGGGCGGGCGAGAACGCCATCAGGCGCAGCAGCTGCTGCCGGCGCGCGCGGCTCATCTGCAGGCGCGCCTCAACCTCTTCCCACGGCGCGTCGCCAAGCGCCTGCTTCATCTGCTGGAGCGCCCATGCGCGCTCCATATCGCTGAACTCCTCACGGTCCTCGTTCTCCGCATACTGGATGCGCACCCGGTCGGACTGGCTCGGCGGATCGACAACGATCGCGTCAAGCTCCGCTATGCCGGTCAGGTGCGCGGCTGTCCAGCGCCGGTGGCCGACGAGGATGAGGTAGCGCGCCGCAGGATAGCGCTCGCTCTCGCCCGGGTACACGACAATCGGCTGAATCTGACGCTCGCGCAGCGACTGGCCGAGGGCCATGAGCTCCACCACGAGCTCGCGATACTCCGGCACCGGCTGGCCGTTGACGATCAGCTCCTCGGGCAGCGGCAGGAGGCGCGGCTGCCGCATCTCCGGCCGCAGATCCACGGCGATGTGGCCCACCGGGATCCGCTGCACCGTCCGCTGCCGCACCAGATCCTCGAGGCTCGCGCCAAAGTGCGCGCTGACAGCAGCCACGGCATCTGCTGGATCGGCCTGCACGATCTCTTCCTGGCGCGCAGCTGCGGCCTGCGGGGCAAGCGCCGCGGCGCGCTCTTGCATGGCCTTGATACGATCCTTCGCCTTCGCCGCCATTACGAGCCTCCGTCCAGCGTAATAAGCTCGTCCACCAGATCGAGGAAGAGGTTGCGCACCTCGTTCGCGTCCGGGCCGTTGTAGCGGAAGATACTCTGCTGCAGCCCGGCCGAGTCGCGCAGCGCCGCCCGAACCGGGATAACCGTCTTCAGCAGCTGTTGCTGGTACGATGTGCGCAGAAGATTGTCGTAGACCTGGTCGCCGGCGCTGCGCGCTGCGTAGCGGTTGCGCACAATGCTGACGCCCTGCAGCTTCGGATTGACCCGCTGCGCCTGGCTGACCGAGTCCATCAGCGCCTGCAGCGCACGCAGCACGAGATCCTCGGGCTGGACCGGCGCGATGCAGCGCGTCGCGGCCGCGAGCGCCGTCGCGAGCACCGGGCCGCGCGCCGGAGCGAGATCAAAGATGATGATATCGAACTGAGGCTGGGGCTGATTGACCCTGGCTATCGCATCCTGCAGGACGAACAGGCCGCTGTTTGGAGCGCTTGCGAGCTGCACCGGGACACTCGCCAGCGCAGGGTGCGCCGGCAGAAGGGTCACGCCCTCCTCTGTCTCACGGACACAATCGAGGATCGAGCGCCCGTTGAGCAGCCCGAGAAAGCTGTCCTCCGGGCGAATGGTCGCTCCGGTTCCCCCGAGCCAGTGGGTGGCATGGCTCTGCGCATCGAGGTCGATGAGCAGAACGCGGAGGCTGAGCCGGGCGAACGCAGCTGCCAGGTTAACGGCAAGGCAGGTCTTGCCGACCCCCCCCTTCTCAAGAGCAAGCGCATAGACCTGCATCGACTACCCTTTCATCATAGACCAGATCCGCGTCAATCAGCGATGCCCACTTGCGACTTTAGGGCGTTCCAATGCGGAATTCCGTGGGGCGTAAACATTACGCCCCTCGCAGATCGCGCCCCCGCAAGCACCGGCATACTGGCGACACAGCGCTTCTTTGCCCACTTGCGACTTTAGGGCGTTCCAATGCGGAATTCCGTGGGGCGTAAACATTACGCCCCAATCCTGTTTTCATACCTTCTGTGCCATTATAAGTGCTTTTCGTGGCCCGTCAATCGTACAAAGCACGTCTTGCTTCCCTCACAGAGAAGCACTGCCTCCGCACAGCGTCGAAGCACCATCTCGCGAGATACCTTGCGGCTTCTGCGATCAGTGCTCCACCGCCCGAGGCAAGCTCACGGCCGCGCGTCCTCGTCCGCCACCTCGTCGATCCCTAGCATCTGCCGCAACACGTCGTAGAGGCCTCGCCCAAACCCGGGGATGAACGCCAGGCGGCAGCCGTAGCGCGGGTTGTTCGTCCAGGGCCGTCGCAGCTCGTCACGCAGGTCGTCGAGCGTCGCCAGCCGCCGGGGCTCGACGCCCGGCATCGTGAGGAGCAGGGTGCCGCGCATCTCGGGATCAGTCGCTCCCTGCGCCTCGATCACCCGCAACAGCAGGTGCAGCGCGCGCCTGGGGACCGCCTGCCTTGTCTCCATGCCACGCAGCGCATCCTCTAGGCTGGTGACTGGGCGCTCGCCCTGCGCGGCGCGGTAGGCGTCCAGCAGGTAGGCCGGCGCCGCGGCGATCACCGCTTCGAGCCGCTGGCGCGCTGCGCCCTCCCCTGCCAGGGCGCTCGTCACGTCGGCGCGAATCGCGTCTCTAGCGATGTACTCGACCGGACACCGCGCACGACTGGCAAGATATTGCGCGATCATCCGGGTCAGGTCGTCTGCGCTTAGCTGAGTCATTCGACGCTCTGCGAGCGAGGCTCATCATGTTCGAGGCCGCCGATGGGGCGGGGCCGCCACCGGGCAAGGATCACTCCGGACGCTGGGTAGAGCCCCTTCTAAGGCACGCGATAGGCGAGACTCTGAAAGCGCGTCGTCCTCGAGTCGAACCGTAGCGGCACCACGCCGAGCGGCCCGTTGCGGTGCTTGGCGATGTGCAGCTCGGCGATACCCTTCTGGTCGGTGTCCCGGTCGTAGAGCTCCTCGCGGTAGATGAAGATCACCACGTCCGCCGCCTGCTCGATCTCCCCCGACTCCCTCAGGTCCGAGAGCTGCGGCACCTTGCTCGCCCGACCCTCGACGGCGCGCGAGAGCTGGCTGAGCGCGATCACCGGGACGTTCAGGTCCTTGGCCAGGTTCTTCAGCCCGCGCGCGATCTCCGAGACCTCCTGCACGCGATCAGGGCTCCGCCCCCGCACGAGCTGCAGGTAGTCGACGATGAGCACATCGAGCCCGCGCCAGGCCTGCAGCCGCCGCGCCCTGCTCCGCAGCTCGGACAGCGTGAGCGCTGCCGTGTCCTCGATGTGGATCGGCAGCGCCGCAAGCTCGCCCATCGCGGTGACGACCCGGCCCAGGTCCACGTCCGAGAGCGCACTGTTCCGCAGCCGGTGGGTGTCGATCCCCGTGTCGATCGCCAGCAGGCGCTGCGCCAGCTGCTCGCGGCTCATCTCCAGGCTGAACACGCCGATGACCTTCTCCTGCTGCGCCATGTTGTACGCCATGCTCAGCGCACACGACGTCTTGCCGGCGCCGGGGCGCGCGGCGATGACGATCAGGTCCGAGCGCTGCAGCCCGCCGAGCAGCGTGTCCAGGTCGCGAAAGCCGGTCGGTATCCCCACGACCTCGCCGCGCCGCTCCTGCATCGCGGTGATCTCCTCGTAGAGGTGGTCGAACACCTCGCCGAGGGACACGAAGTCGCGCGTGGCCCGCTGCTGAGCGATGTCCAGGATCTGCGCCTCGGCCTTGCTGAGCGTCTCGTCTAGCTCGGCCTCCTCGTCGAACCCGAGCGCGGCAATCTGCCCGCCGGCGGCGATCAGCTGCCTGAGCACGCCGGTGCGCTCGACGATCCGGGCGTAGTGCTCGATGTGGTAGGAGGTCGGCACCTGGTCAATCAGCGCCGCGAGGTAGACGATGCCGCCCACCTGCTCCAGCTGGCCCGCCCTGCGCAGCTCGTCGGACACGGTGCGTAGATCCGGCGGGATGCGGCGCGCGTAGAGGTCGAGCATCGCCTGGTAGATGCGGGCGTGCTTGACCAGGTAGAAGTGCGCCGGCTTCAGCCAGGGCGCCACGGCAATGATCGCGTCGCGGTTGAGCAGGATAGACCCCAGCACGGCCTGCTCCGCCTCGATGTTCTGCGGCAGCTCCGGAAGGGTTGCGCTCGGCGGAAAGGCGGCGCTGCCGGGAGGCATGCTGTGGGGCACGGCGCCGTGGGCTCCGTTGTTGGTCATCGCACTCCCCCGTGGTGGTCAGGGCACGAGCTCGCGTGCAGGCGGTAGTCGCTGGCAACGCACAGCAGCACGTCGGTGTGTGCGGCGATCCGGCTGGCCAGCGCGCCATCGAGAGCGTAGAGCTCGGCGAACGCTAGGTTGCTGGTCATAAACGTCACGCGCGGCGTCTCCTCGCTATGCTGGCGCGCGCGCTCGTCGAGCAGGCGGTAGAGCTGCTCGCGCGCCCACGGCGTCAGCTTCTCTCGGCCGAGGTCGTCAAGGACGAGCACGGGCGCGTCAACCAGGGCCTGCAGCAGTGTGGCCGGCCTGTGCTCGGTCGCCTCCTGCCTGAGCTCGGCGAGAAGCTGCGGGACGCTCGTATAGCGCAGCGCCAGCCCCCGCCGCGCCGCGATCTCCTTCGCCGTGGCGACAGCGATCGTCGTCTTGCCGCTGCCGGGCGGTCCGAGCAGGGTCGCCCCTCGCGCCGGCGCCGCACCTGCCATCGCGGCACACCGCGCCAGAGCGTAGGAGAGCAGCCGCGCCTGTTCAGCCGGCGTGAAGGCGTGGCCCGACCAGGTCACCGTATCATAGGGCCGGTCATCGACGCGAACGGCAGCAAGCTCGGCGGCCGCGAGCTCTGGCCCCGCGGCCTGCTCCAGATAGCCCCGCACCCGCTCGCGGTGCTGGCACGGGCAGCGCTGCACCTTGCCGTGCAGCGGGTGGCCGAACGGCACGTCGAGGAGGTAGTAGCCTGAGCCGTCGCAGGCGCAGGTCGTATCTGCCTCGAGCGGCACAGCGCCCGGCGCTGCGTTCTCAACGCCCGCGATGTAGGCGGCGACATCCAGCGCCTTCAGCTCGGGCGGGAGCGGGGGGTGCGCCCCTGTATTCGCCGGCGCGGTCCCTGGTATGGTCCAGCCGCGATCCCGCACGTCGCGCAGCATCGCGACGACCCAGCCGGCGAGGTCGCGCACCCCGGCCCGGGCCCTGCCACTTGCGATCGCGGCTCGCGCGAGCTCCGGCGGAATATCCGCCAGCTCATCGGCCACGCGCGGCCTGACGCCGAGCGCGCGCAGCAGTCGGCTAGTCTCAGTCTCGCTCGCCTCTGCCGGCTCAGATCGAGCGCCTCGCTCCTGTGACGGGCGCATGCGCTCGGGCCTCGCGTCGTGTTGATGCTGACGCGTGTGTCCACCACCCTTGGCGTGCTGCTCGGGGGGGGGGGGGGGGGGGCATGCCCCGTGATCGCATCCTGTGCCATGAGTCCATGCGGATGCCGCCTGAGCGCCGTCGAGCGCGCCTGCAGCGCGTGCTGCAGCGTCTGCGCCAGCTGCGGGGTCGTCCGTCAGACCGATCACCCTGCCGATCGACTCACTGATCGACTCACCGATCACCTGCGGCGGCACAAAAAAAAGCGGCCTACCGTGCACGGGCTCGTCGAGCGTGACCCCGAGGCGACGCAGCCCCTGCTCGGTCAGCGCCGTGCCCGCGGTGCTGAACAGCGGCTCCTGGGAGGCGAGCGCGAGGATCGTCGCGTCCTCCGGGAGGGGGCACGGCCTGCCGTCGCGGATCAGCCCCAGCCGGGTGAGCGCAGGCGACGATACCGCTCGACGGGCGAGCGCGCACGCGTAGGCCCCGACGTCCGCGAGGCTGAGGAGCGGCCGGGTCACGTAGCGCGTGATCTGCGCCGGGTGGAGCGCGTGCGGCTCGAGGCGGCCCAGGCACAGGTCGAGGAGGCGCGCATCAAGCCGCAGCGCGTGCACGTGGCGCGGGCGGCCGAGCCGCGCCTCATCGCACCGCCAGGGGCGGGGGGAGCCAGCGATCACTCCCCAGGTGGGCACGTAGCAGCTCTTGTGGCCCGGCTGCGCGGTCTCGATCAGCCAGCCGCTCAGGACGAGACGCCCGAGCGCGCGCACCGCGGCGCCGCGCGTGAGGGTGGGATCATAGCGCTGCGCGT
>CALJIC010000052.1 GCA_937974195.1 uncultured Roseiflexaceae bacterium
TAGGCGCCCAGCAGCAGCTGCTGGCCGGTCTGGCCGCGGGCGTAGAAGGTGCGGCTCACCTGCGCCCCGCCGAACGAGCGGTTGTCCAGGTAGCCGGAGTACTCGCGGGCGAAAGGCACGCCCTGCGCCACGCACTGGTCGATGATGTTGAGGCTCACCTCGGCCAGCCGGTAGACGTTCGCCTCGCGGGCGCGGAAGTCGCCGCCCTTGATCGTGTCGTAGAACAGCCGGTAGACCGAGTCGCCGTCGTTGCGGTAGTTCTTGGCGGCGTTGATCCCGCCCTGGGCCGCGATGCTGTGCGCGCGCCGCGGGCTGTCCTGGTAGCAGAAGCACTTGATGTTGTAGCCCAGCTCGGCCATCGTGGCCGCCGCCGAGCTGCCTGCCAGCCCCGAGCCGACGACGATGATCGTGTAGCGCCGCTTGTTGGCCGGGTTCACCAGCTTCAGCTCGAACTTGTGGCGCTCCCACTTCTGCTCGAGCGGGCCGGGCGGGATGCGGGCGTCCAGCGGCGAGGGGGTCAGCTCCGTCGCGGGCCGCGCGGTCGTGGGTTTCGTCTCTGTTGTGGCCATTTCTATCTCACTTCAGTACTCAGTACGCAGTACTTAGTACATTGTGCCCCGCGCTCAGCCGTCTGTGCTCAGCGCGCGGTGCCGGCGGCGTGAGCGCCAGGGCGCCCAACACGCACGTCAGTGCCGCTGCCTGCCGCCTGCTGCCTAGCGCACGATCCCCGTCAGCACCGCGACCGGCACGACGGCGAAGCCCAGGAACAGCCCGACGCCGGAGAGCACCGCCAGCCCGCGCCACAGCCGGTCGGTGCGCGGCCCGTTCAGCCCCAGCGTCTGGAACATGCTCCACACCCCGTGGTACAGGTGCGTGCCGAGCGCGGCGGTCGCCAGCAGGTAGATCACCACGTTGACCGGGTTCTGGAAGCCGGCCACCAGGTTGGCGTAGGCCGCGCCGCGCTGGAACGTCGGGTGCAGGGCCGAGACGCCGAAGGTGAAGTGCAGCAGGTGGTAGATGATGAACAGGAACAGCGCGATCCCGCCCCAGCGCAGCGTCAGCGAGGCGAAGCTCGCCTGGACCTTGCGGGACTGGCGGTAGCGCACGTTGCGCGCGCCCCAGTCCTGGCGGGTGAGCGAGACCGCCATCCACACGTGCAGTATCACCGCAACCAGCAGCACGATGCGGACGATCCAGAGCAGCGTCCGCTCGGGCACCGCCGGCTCGCCGACGGTGCGCAGAAACTCGGAGTAGGCGTCGAAGTGCTCCTGGCCTTGGAAGACCTTGAGGTTGCCGATCATGTGGATGATCACGAACCCGTAGCCGATGAAGCCCGTGATCGCCATGATCGCCTTTTTACCGATCGATGATCTGAGGAGGGGAAGAGCTGTCGCTGCCATTGCACATCCTTACTATGGCATCTATCGCGGGAATCTGTGCCACGCCGCACACGCCCGACAGGCCAGCTACGAGCGCGACAGGCAGTGAGTTACGCCGGGGGAGGCGGAGCGGTGCCGGGCAGGCTGAAGGCTGACGTCCGGAGAGCGCAGGGTGTCAGCGGTGTTCCAGCCATGGCTCGACCGTTCTAGCTCTTCGGCGCGACATCGGCGCCTGGCACGTGTGAGATACTTTTCACGAATTGGGCATATTATAGCGCAAACCCGCGTAGCTGTCTATTGCGCGAGTGATGCGGCGGCCGCGCCCCGCCGCCCTCTGGAGCGGGCTCGGGAGGCGAAATCTTCCCGGCATCTCTGTCCGCGGCTCCGCGGAAAGCTGCCCCGGAGCGGCCAGGCCCTGCGCGCTTCCCCGCGGGCGATGATGCAGGCCAGCGCAGCGTCGATGCGAGCCCGCGCATTAACGTTGCGAGGCGTCGCATTAACGTTGCGAGGCGTCGCATGAACACTGTGCGTCGTCACATTGACGTTGCGCGCCGCCGCATTGACGTTGCGTGCCGTCGCACGAACGTTGCGTGCCGTCGCATGAACGTTGCAGGCCATCGCACGAACATTGCACGTCGTCGCATGAACGTTGCACGCCCTCGCATGAACGTTGCGGGGCCGCGCACGAACATCGCAGACGCCCCACGCGGCGGTGAGGTCTAGGAGGCGTCGCCGCAGAGCGACGATGTGTCGAGGAAGGTCAGAGCGACCGCGGCATCACGGCGCTAGCGGCGGGACGATGACGGCGATGTGGTGGTGCCCGGGGCCCGCCGGCGCCGGGATGTGGTCGCCGGCGACCTCGTGGCCGTCGAGCAGGAGCAGCCGGCGGCTGCCGCGCGCGACGTGGATATCGTAGGTCGCGCCGCGGAAGGGGAGGCCCACGAGGTTGAGCGCCGGCCAGCCGGAGGGGAGCGCCGGCCTGACCGAGAAGCCGTCCGGCAGCAGCTCAAGCCCGAACAGCCCGAACAGCACCGCGCGCAACGCCCGGCCCGCCGTCCAGGAGTAGCCCTTGCCGGTGACGCCGGTGATAGTGGGGAAGCCCTCCGGCGCCTGGTAGTGCAGCTCGCGCTCCTGCCGGGCCCAGCCCAGCATCAGCTCCGCCGCCCGGTCCGCGTGCCCGTAGCGGAACAGCGCGTGCACCAGGTTCCAGCGCATGAACGCCCAGGCGTGCGCGCCGCCGTCGAGCGGGTAGGCGGGCTCGACCGCCAGCGGGCCGTCGTCGCTCCACAGCGGGGGCGAGAGCAGCGTCTCGAACGTGCGCGCCGCGCGCTGCGCGGAGGCGATGCCGTACTGCAGCGGCAGGACCGCGGTGTGGCCGCGGTGCGGGTGCTGCGCGTGCGTCTCGTCCAGCCAGCTCGCGTAGCCGTGCGCGGCCCCGAACCTGGCCTCGATCGCGCCCGCGATGTTCTCCGCCGCGGCGCGGTACTCGGCCGCCCGCTGCGGCTCGCCGGCGTAGGACGCCACCTTGCTCGCCTCGCGGAACGCCTGGTACCAGAACGCGCTGGCGTACAGCATCTCGTGCCGGAAGCGCCCCGGGTCCGGCTGCTCCGGGAAGGTCGAGCTCGAGTAGTCGTCCAGCCAGTCGCCGTCCTGGTCGTCCTCGCCGAAGCGGGCGAGGACGCTCTGGATGCGCGGCCAGCACAGATCCAGGTAGCGCCCGGACCACAGCACCAGCGCGCAGGCGCCGATCACCCACTGTGGCCGCTCGCCGATCCGGAGCGGCGAGCACCACGGCTGGCCGGTGGCGCCGAACGGGTCGATCTCGACCGACTCGGGCGTGCCGAAGCGGTACAGCACCTCCAGCGTGTTGGCGAGGATGGGGTAGAAGTCCGGCCCGAGCGCGCCGTACTCCCAGCACGATTGGGCGTTGTCGTTGGCGAACAGCCCGTGGTAGTCCGGCGAGGCGGTCAGCGCCGCCAGCATGCTGTTCGTGTTCGATGTTATGTCAAAAGGAGCGCCGAGCGGGACGTTGCGCGCATCGCGGTAGCCCCACAGCTTCGACTGCAGGAAGAACGCGTCGAGCTCGGGGTGGGGTGAGTGCACGGTAGCTCCGGCGGCGATGCGCCGGCGCCACGCGGCGATCGTCCGCTCCAGCACGGCCTCCGGCTCGGCCAGCAGCTGCTCCGCCGCCGCGCGGGCCCGCTCCTCCCCGACGCAGCCCGCCAGCGCGAGCGTCACCGTCCGCGTGGCCCCGGCCGGCACCACGGCCCGCAGCGTCCAGGCCGCGCGCACCTGAGCCAGCCCGGTAGCCTCGCCGGTCACGTGCGGCTCATCGGCATCCGGGCCGATCGTGCAGACCTCCCAGGCCGGCTCGGTCGCGGTGGCGGCGCACAGCTCCGGGTAGCGCGTATCGGCCACCAGCAGCCAGCGCCCCGCGAGGCGCGCGGTGTCGTTGGGGATCCGGCGGAACTTGCTGATATAGTTGACGTTGTATTCGCCCGTGCCGCGCAGCTCGAAGCAGTAGGCCGCGGAGGAGCGGTTCTCGACCGTCCAGGAGACCGCGAGGCACGGCGCGTCGTGCGCGGCGAACCAGCGGCTGCGGGCGGTCACGCCGGGAGCGAGCGCGTGGGTCTTCTCGAGGTGCGCCGGAAACAGCGTCACGCTCTCCGTCGTCTCGCCGGGCACCTCGAGCAGCAGCTCGGTCAGGATGTCCAGCGGCGAGGTGGCCGCCCGCCCGATGCGGTGGCGGACGAGGCTCACCTCGGCGGCGCACTCCAGGCCGCACAGGAACACCGCATCGTCGGCGGGGCAGCCCGAGACATCGCGGGCCAGGGACTCGTAGCTCAGCATCGCACCTGCTGCCAGCAGAACACCGGCTCCCAGAGCCGACGGCGGCCACCTACAGACGTTCGGAGCGCTAGCGCCCGGCCAGCCCGGTCATCGCGATACCGCGGATGAAGTAGCGCTGCGC
Source organism: uncultured Roseiflexaceae bacterium (assembly GCA_937974195.1). Classification (GTDB taxonomy): domain Bacteria; phylum Chloroflexota; class Chloroflexia; order Chloroflexales; family Roseiflexaceae; genus CALJIC01. The sequence continues at coordinate 4,351 of CALJIC010000052.1, forward strand.
GGCGAAGAACAGCACGATCACCGGCGCGATCGCGACGGTGGACGCCGCCATCACCAGGTGCCACGAGTTCCCGTAGCGGCCCTGGTACCAGAACAGGCCGAGCGGCAGCGTGAACTTCTCGTTGGTGCTCAGGTACAGCAGCGGCCCGAGGAAGTCGTTGTAGTGCGCCAGGAACGAGAAGATCGCCACCGTGGCGATCGCCGGGCCGCACAGCGGCGCGATGATCTGGAAGAGGATGCGGATCGAGCTCGCGCCGTCGATACGGGCGGCCTCCTCCAGCTCATACGGGATGCCCTGCATGAACTGGCGCATCAGGAAGATATAGAACGCGCCGCCGAACCAGCTCGGCACCACCAGCGGCAGGAAAGTGTCCAGCCAGCCGAGCGAGCGGAACAGGATGAAGGTCGGGATCAGCGTCACGACGCCCGGCAGCATGAGGGTGGCGATCAGCAGCGCGAACACCGCGTCGCGCCCCGGCCAGCGCAGCCGCGCGAGGCTGTAGCCCACCAGCGTCGCGCTCAGCACCGACCCGAGCGTCCCCAGCACCGTCACGATCGCCGAGTTGCGGATGAAGGCCGTCAGCGGCAGGATCTCGAAGATCTCGCGGTAGTTCGACCACTGCGGCGTGCGCGGCAGCCACTCCACCGGGACGACGAACACCTGGCCGGCGGTCTTGAGCGAGGTGACGAGCACCCACAGCAGCGGCACGAGGAACGAGAGGCCGAGCACGATCAGGCAGATGTGCAGCAGGAGGTGCCCGAGGTTGACCCGGCGCGAAGATCGCCTGCTGGCGCCCGGCTCGGTCACGGCGGGCGCGCGCAGCGGTTCACTGATGTTCGTCTTCATTGACCCTCCTGCACCGCTCTGCAAAAAGGAGCCTCTCCGCGCCCGCTCGCCTAAACCTGCGTCTCGTAGTACACCCAGCGGTTCGCGACGCGGAACTGCAAGAACGTGAAGAACATGATGATCCAGAACAGCATCCAGGCCAGCGTCGCCGCGTAGCCCATCTGGAACTGCCGGAACCCCTGCAGGTAGATGTAGAGCACCATGAACAGCGTGGCGTTCTGCGGCCCGCCGCTGGTGAGCACGAAAGCCGCGGTGAACACCTGCAGGCTGCCGATGATCCCGATCACCAGGTTGAAGAACACCACCGGCGAGAGCAGCGGCAGCGTGATGCTGCGGAAGCGCTGCCAGCTCCCGGCGCCGTCGAGCGAGGACGCCTCGAGCAGCTCGGCGGGGATGTTCTGCAGGCCGGCGAGGAAGATCACCATCTGCGGCCCGATCGCCCACAGGCTCATCAGGATGAACGCCGGCTTGGCTATCTCCGGGTCGAACAGCCACTTCACCGGCTGGAAGCCGAACATGCGCAGGATGTTGTTCAGTACGCCGAAGTCGGCATTGAACATCTGCGACCAGACCACGGCGCTGGCCACCGCCGGGGTGATCGACGGCAGGTAGAAGATCGTGCGGTAGATCGAGCGGCCGCGGATGGCCTGGTTGAGCGCCAGCGCCAGCAGCAGCGCCACGGCGAGCTGGAGCGGCACGCCGATAAAGGTGTAGTACGCCGTGTTGCCGAGCGCCTTCCACACCAGCGGGTCTTCGATCGCCTGCCGGATGTTGCCGAGCCCGACGAAACGCGGCGGGCCGAGCATGTCCCACTCCTGGGTGACGAGGTACAGCGAGTAGAGCATCGGGCCGACCCAGAAGATCAGGACGCCCAGCAGGAAGGGCGACGCGAACAGCCAGCCGTCGCGCCACTCCGCGCGCTGCACCCCCGACGAGCGGCGCTCGCGCCGTGCTGCAGTTACCATCGTCTCGCTCCTACCAATCTTAACCGCCGGGTGGTGCGCCGCAGGCTTTCCCACGGCACACCACCCAGCAACCGGCGCCCTGCGCGCACCTGGGCGGCGCCGCGCGGGCTAGCCCTTCTTGGCCCAGTACGCGTCGAGGATCTTCTGCAGCTCAGGCTGGGCGCGCTCGATCGCCTCCTTCGCGCTGGTGCCGGCCAGCATCGCGTCCCACGCCACCGCCAGCGGGGTCGACGGCCCCGCCATGGCGTCGTAGTTCGCCCCGGCGCCGGAGATGATCGGGTTGCGGCCGGTGCGCATCGCGTCGGCGAACGCCTTGGCGTTCGTGAAGTTGTAGGTCTTCTCGGCGATCGGCACCCAGTACCGCTCGATGTTCTCCGGCGTGCCGCACATGCGCCCGCCCTGCGCGATGATCTGCTGCGCCTCATCGCTCAGGATGAACTTCAGCACCTTCCACGCGGCGTCCGGGTTCTTGGAGGCCTTGGCGATCACGTGGCCGTGGACCTCGGCGATCGTCTCGTTCGTGCCGGTCGAGCCCTTGGGCGGCGCGACGACGTCGAAGGCGACGCCGCCCTCCTTCGCCGCGTCCGGGCCCTGCATCTGCGCCAGCGCCCACGGGCCCTCCATTGTCATCGCCACGCGGCCGGTGCCGATCGACACGCCGCCGCCGTCGATCGTCGCCGGGCTCGGGCAGAGGCCGCGCGCGATCACGTCGACCACCGTGTACTGCAGCGCGTCGATGATCTCCGGCTGGGTCCAGCGCGCCTCCCGCGGCTCGACGATGTTATCCCACTCGAGCTGGCCGTTCATGCGCATCCAGTGGATCGAGCGCAGGTAGGTGCCGTTCCAGCCGGCCGCCTGGGCGTAGCCGTAGTACTGGACGCCGGCCTCCTCGCGGGTGGTCTGCTCGACCGCCCGCTGGAAGTCGCTGTAGGTCCAGTCGCTGGTCGGGTACGGGACGCCGGCCTTGTCGAACAGCTCCTTGGAGTAGAACATCACCACTGAGCCGGTGTCCGCCGCCGACATGAACGTCTGGCCGTGCCACTTGGTGTTGTCGTTGTAGTTCGGGATGTCCGGCCAGGCCCCCGACATCGAGTCCTGCCTGATGTAGTCGTCGAGCGGCAGCAGCAGTTCGCGCTCGGCGTACGGCTGCCAGGAGAACCCCTGGAAGTAGATGACGTCGGCCGGGGTGCCGGCGGCGAAGTTGGCCTGAATCTTCTCGTAGTAGCCGCCGGGGTACTGCTCGACCGTGACCTTGATGTTCGGCTCGACCTTGGCGAAGGCGGCCACGATCTGGTCGTAGACCTGCTTGTCGGTCACATCTCCCCAGGCGGTCAGCCGGATCTCGACCGGCGACGACGACGCAGCGGGGGCCTGCGCCTCACCCTGGGAAGACTGTCCCCCCTGGCCGGCTGGTGTGGCCGGGCTGCCACAGGCGGCCAGGAGCGCCGCGAGACCGCTTCCGGCGGCGACGCGCAGCATCTGGCGGCGAGACATCCGGCGCTCGTTCGATAACCCAGTACCCATGATCCCAACCTCCTTGTATGGTACCTGTAATCGGGCGCGTGCCGCCTCGGCGCGGCAGAAAAAGGGCTCGTGGGAAGCGCGCCAGCGCCCGCTCAGGACGCCAGCCGGAAGCTGACCACACACTTGTGCGCGTCGGGGGCGAGCGCCAGCGCCCCGTCCGCCCCGCGCTGCGCGGGATTTCCATCGACGGCCACCGGCTCGGCGCCAGCCGGCAGGTACAGCCGCACCGCCGCGGCCGGCCGCTCGGCGCGGACCTCGCGCCGCACCAGCACCTCGCCGCGCCCATGCTCGCCGAGCGTCAGCTCGAGCGTGACCGGCCCGAAGCGCGTCGGCGTCCGCTCCAGGTACACCCGGCGCCCGGGGACGAGCCACTCGGCCGGCAGCCCCGGCAGCAGCTCGAGCTCCTCGCCGCGCTCGAAGACCAGCAGGTGGCGCACCAGCCGGATGAACTCGGCCGACGCCCAGTTGTGCGGCATGTCGCCGCAGATCTGCCCGTGCTGGGTCGCGCTGAGCGACTGCTCCTCGCGCCACACGCGCGTCGGCGCGGCGTGGTTGGCGAAGGCGTACAGGTAGTCCACCGCCTTGTCCGGCCGGCCGGCGTACAGCCAGGCGTGGGCGTAGAACGAGGCCGCGTAGGTCCACAGCGCGCGGTACGGGAGCCAGCCGGTGGTGGCCGGGATGCCCTGCTCGTCGTCGCGCTGGTCCAGCAGCGCCAGCAGCGACTGCACCAGCGGGTCGTCGGGGGCGAAGAGCTCGCCCGGCCAGATCGCCTGGCCGTAGGCCCACGTCGCCGTCTCGGGCTGGATGCGCCGCCACGGCGGCACCTCGCCGCGGAAGTTCGGCACGGTGTGGTGCTCGCCGCTGCCCGGCAGGCACATCGGCAGGTAGGTGCTGCCGTCGGGCAGCGTCTGCATCGTCCGCGCGGCGCTGGCGCGGAAGTCCTCCATCAGGCTCTCGTAGACGCTGGCGAAGTGCGCCGCGTCGTCGGCGTAGCCCAGGCGCTCGGCCGCCGCCGCAATGGCCCGCAGCCCGACCAGCGTCCAGAGCGTGGTGGTGTACTCCGGCCGATCGCCGGCCAGCCCGCCGTCGCCGAAGGCCGGGGGCATCAGGCGGTGGGCCGGGTTGTCGGGCGGGAGGGCGTAGGCCTGGGCGCGCAGGCCCTCGATGTAGCCCACGGCGCCGCGCACGATGGGCCAGACCTCCCGCAGCCGCCGGTCGTCGCCGAGCAGCTCGCACTGCCGCACCAGCGTCGTCAGCGCGATGCCGGTCTCCTTGATGTGGAACTCGAACTGGGCGATCGCCCCGTTCGGGCGCACCCGCTTCAGCAGCGTGTCGAGCGCCGCCGAGGCCTCGGCGGCGTGGCCGAGGTACTGCGCGCACTCGACGATGAAGTGGCCGTCCACCACCCATAGCCCGCGGTAGCAGGTGGCGCCCACCTGGAACACCGGCAGCCCGTCCTTCACCTCGCGCGCCTGCAGGATGTTGCGGGCGCAGGCGGTGAGCATGTCCATCACCGCCTGGTCGGGCACCTCGATCGCCAGCCGCTGCAGCGGGTAGCTCTCCCAGAAGGCGCGCTCGCTCTCCAGCGCCGCCTCGGCCCACGCCAGGTCCATCCCCGCGCTGTCGGCGTGGCCGAGCGGGAGGACCAGCGCCCCGGACACCGCCTCGCCGCCGCGCAGCAGCACCGGCTCCATCTCCAGGCCCAGCGTCGGCCGGAAGCCGCTGGCGCTGGCCACGCGCAGCCGCTGCGGCACGCTGACGAGCGCCAGCGGCCCGGGGGCGGGCAGGGTCTCGTCCTCGGGGCGGGCGGCGTCGACCCAGGGCTCGTGGCGCGGCAGGTTGGACGGCTCCACAGCGAAGATCTCGCGCCCCGGCGCGCTGGAGCGGCCGCAGAAGATCCGCCCGCGCTCGTAGGCGTCGATGTGCAGCCCGGCCAGCAGCTCGTCCACATCGTCGGCGGCGCGGATGCTCCACAGCACGATGTCCGAGCGCCGCCCGCGGTCGTCGAGGTGGCCGAAGGCGCGCAGCTCCAGCGTCGCGCGTGCGTACCGGATAGTCGTCACCACCACCGGCACGCGCGCGCTCTCGGTGCGCTGGCTCACCGACAGCGGCGCGCTGTCGGTCTGGATGCCGAACTCGAAGACCCGCCCGAAGTGCCAGACCCCAAAGTCAGTCGCTGCGAAGTCGTACAGCAGCGCGCCGTCCTCGCGCACCAGCGTCTTGTGCGGGTCGTCCGGCCGGCAGATCGCGGTCCAGCGCGATGCCGGCGCGTAGCGGAAATCGATCGTGTGGGCGGTGGTCATGATCAGGTCTCCAGTGACAGCGCCGCGCCTTCGCGGAGCGCGCGGCTGATCGCAGGGCTCGGCGCGACCTCCAGCAGCCGCAGCGCGAGCAGACACGCCCCGAGCGCCGGCGGCAGCTCGGCGGCCATCACCCGGCAGCCGGGCAGGCGCGCCTGCACCGCGGCGCGCAGCGGCTGCACGACGAAGTCCTCGACTTGGGCGAGCCCGCCCGCCAGCGCCAGCTCGCACGCCTGGCCGTACAGGCCCAGCCGCCGCGCCACCGCCAGCACGGTGTCCGCCAGCTCCTCGGCGCCGCGCGCCAGCAGCCCGCCCGCCACAGCGTCGCCCTCGCGCGCGGCGGCGATCACCAGCGGCGCCAGCGCGGCCAGCTCCGCCCGCGACATCCCGACGACGTACAGCCGGTGCAGCAGGTCGTCGGGCTCGGCGACTCCGAGGTGCTGCAGCAGCCGCCCGAGCAGCACGGTCGGCCGCTCGCGGCCGTCCCACGCGCGCACCGCCGCCCGCAGCGCCTCCACCCCCAGCCAGTAGCCGCTGCCCTCATCGCTGATCAGGTGGCCCCAGCCGCCGGAGCGCCACGCCTCACCGGCCGCGTTCATGCCGAAGCACGACGAGCCGGTGCCGATGATCAGCACGATCCCCGGCCGGCCGGACAGCCCGCCCGCCAGCGCGATGCGGCAGTCGTGGTCCACGCCGACGCGTCCGTCCGGCGCGAGCGCCAGATCGGCCGCCATCGCGCGCACCACCGCCCGGTCGGCCTCGGACACGACGCCCGCGACGCCCAGAAAGGCGGCGGCGAACGGCTCGGGCGCGAGCCCTGCGGCCCGGCGCGCCGCCTCCACCGCCTCGCCGATATTGGCGCGCGCCCGCTCGATGCCGACGTCGTCGAAGTTGCCGGGGCCGCCGCGGCCGCTGCCGAGCAGCACCCCGGCCTCGTCCGCGATCGCCGCCAGCGTCTTCGTCCCGCCCGCATCGACTCCCAGGACGTAGCGCGTCATTCCGGGCCTCTGCCTGGCTTCACAAACGCCGCGACGACCATCGCCGGCCTCTCGCCCTCGTTGATGAGCCGGAAGCTGCCCGCAGCCGCGGGGACGACGAACGTCTCGGCGTAGCTGTAGCGGCGGCGCTCGCCGCCGGCCTCCACCACCACCGACGTGCCCTCGACGAGGCTCATGACCTGGCAGCTCTCGTTGGTCGGGGCCTCGACCGCACGCTCGAACTCGAAGCGCTGCACATCGTAGAAGTGATCCGGGTGCGTCGGGAGGTGCACGACGCGCCAGCCCGGGCCGCTGCACAGCACCGCAGGCCGCGCGATCAGCTCCTCCTGCACCCGCCGCCCGCGCCGCTCGAAGTTCAGGTTCTCGAAGGCGCGCGCGATGTTGAGCGGCCGCGGGCGCCCGTCCAGGTCAAGCCGCATCCAGTCGTACATCTTGAAGGTGAAGATGTACGGCGTGGCGCTGATCTCCAGCACCAGGTTGTCGCGCCCCGAGCAGTGCACCGTCCCGTGCGGGATGAGGAACAGGTCGTGCTTGCGCGCCGGGTGGCGCTGCACGAAGCGGTCGACCTCGACCGGCGCGGCGGCGCTGAAGCTGTGCTCGAGCGCGGCGCGCAGCGCCGCCGGATCGATGTCCTCGTGGAAGCCGAGGTAGACATACGCGCCGGGGGCGCAGTCCAGGATGTAGTAGGTCTCGTCCTGCGTGAACCGCTCGCCGAAGTGCCGGCGGATGTACTCCGGCCGCGGGTGGCACTGCACCGACAGGTTGCCGCCGTCGAAGGTGTCCAGGAAGTCGAAGCGGATCGGGAAGTCGTAGCCGAAGCGGTCCGCACACTCGCCGAGCACCGCCCGGTGGTCGTGGAACATCAGGAAGTCGAACGACACCTCCAGCAGCAGGCCGTCGCTCTCCAGCAGCAGGCCGTTCTCAGGCGAGATCAGCTCGAAGGACCAGGCGTAGTTCGGCACGTCCTGCGGCAGCTGCGGGATGTGCTCTTTGATCCACGTGCCGCCCCACGGGCCCGGCTCGAACCACGGGCGCGCCCGAAACGGGCTGCGGCCCATGCGCCCCAGCGCCTCCCGCAGGTTCTCGCCGGCCATCAGCGCCGGCTCGTCGGGGCGCTGCTCGTCGACGATGATGTCGATGCGCGGCAGGAGCGCGGCCTTGTGCGCGCTCAGCGCCGGCCAGTCGACGAAGTAGCAGCGCTTGTAGGCGGCCTTGGGGTCGGCCGGCTGGCTGGCGCCCAGGTTGCAGAAGCTCCCGGCGCGCGCCCGAAACTGGATCTCGTTCTTGGGCACGTCCAGGTAGACGAGCGGGCCATCCCAGCCGGCGAGCGCCGCGCCGCAGCCGTACACGATCGACAGGTCGGCCTCGGGGTCCGGCCGCAGGGCGCGCAGCCGCTCGGCGTCGAAGAAGTCGCGCAGGTCGCCGGTGAAGCGCGTGCCGAACAGCGGGTCGTCGCCGCCGAGGAACGGCCGCACCAGCCGGTCGACCTCCGCCTCCGGCCGCAGCGCCGAGGCCACGTCCACCCAGGCGGCCCGCACGCCGCGCCGCGCCAGCGCCGCGTCGAGCCGCGAGCGCAGCTCCCCCCAGAACACGCCGCCGAAGCCATCGATCGTCACCAGCCGCTCGCCGGCGATGCGCCCGGCCAGCGCGTCGTGGCCGAGCTCGATCCGCCCCGGCCCCGCCGGGAAGCCGGGGTACAGGTCGTACCGGCCGGGGGGCACGGGCATATGGCGTGCCGGCATCAGGAGCTGCGTCGTCTTGCGCCACGTTGCGCTGCGTTCCACGGGTCTACTCCCCCCGCTCCGGGCGAGCGTAGTCGTCGTCGTAGCGGACGATGTCTTCCTGCTGCCAGTCGCCGAAGGCCACCTCCAGCACCCGCACCGCCGGGCCGGCGCTGCTCAGGCGGTGCTTCGTCCGCGCCGGGATCCAGATCTCGTCGCCGGCGTGCGGGTGCAGCACCTCGTCGCCCACCTGCACGACCGCGCCCTCGTCGAGCACGATCCACAGCTCGGCGCGCCCGGCGTGCGACTGCAGGCTCAGCCGCTGGCCGGGCTGCACGGTCATCAGGCTGACGGTCACCGCCTCGTTGTGGGCGTACTGGCGGAACGAGCCCCACGGCCGCACCACCTGGGTAACCGGCGGCTGTGTGGCTGGGGTGGGCGCGGTGAGCGCGTCGGACATGGCGCTTCTCCTCGGCAGGGGCTACGGGCGTGCCCCGAGCGACGCGACGAACGACTGGCGGTCGCACAGCACCGGCCCGTCCGCGCCGGCGATCACCACGCAGCGGAAGTTGCGCTCGGCGATCGCCGCGTAGTCGTGGCCGGCGGCGGCGGGGTAGATCCCGAGGTAGACCAGCGGCTCGTCGCCGGTGTTCACTGTGCGGTGCGCGGTGGAGCCCGGCACATAGACGACCTGGTGCGGGCCGAGCGGCACCAGCCGGGACTCGCCGGTCTGCTCGTCCTCCAGCAGCAGCGCGCCCTCGCCGCGGATGCCGATGTACACCTCGGCCGCCGGGCGCCAGGCGTGCAGGTGCCCTTTGGTCAGGTAGTACTCGGCGCCGATGCGGCCCGGCATGAGGGTTCCCACGCCGTAGTGCAGGTCCCCCGGCCCGCTGCCGGCCTCGACGCTCGCCACGCTGTAGATCAGCGGGTCGCCCTGCGCCAGCGCCGCCTCGTAGGCCGCTGCGTCAGCGAAGGCGCCGCGCAGGTCGCGCAGCCGGCGTTCGATCGAGGGCGCTCCGGTGATACCGCCGAGCAGCGGGTCGAAGCGCTGGCCTAGGGTGTCCCATCCTGTCGGCATCGTGCGTGGGAATTGGTTAGTTTTTCGTTCAGGTACGCCTACTATAGCACGCCGCTACGCCGGTGTCAACATGCGAGAACACAAAATCGAATAAAATCGAACATGTTCTTGTTGACATGGGTGATGTTTGATGTTATGTTATTCGTGTTGCTGCGGTCGCGCCGGCCGCGCTCGCGGGAGGTGTTGCGGGCCGCACGCGCGCCGGGAGCTCTTCCCCGCTTTGCAGCGGCGTGTCGCCGCAGAGCGGTGGACGAAGGGAACTCCGGGGAAGCTTCACTCCCACCCCATCCAGGTGGTACCATAGAGGCACAGTGTGTGTAGTCATGAGTAGCGAAGCCGTCAGAGCCCACACCCAGAGCTCAGCCTGGGCGGGGTGCGTGCGGCCGCGTGTCCAGGTATCGTGAAGGAGCCATCGATGCTGAGCGCACAGCGTCGTAGAAGCATCCTGGAAGATATCGAGAGCGGCATCGGGTCGATCGCGCTGCTCAGCAAGAAGTACAACGTGTCGGAGATGACCATCCGGCGCGACCTGAAGGTTCTGGAGCAGGAGGGGCGCGTGCAGCGCACGCACGGCGGCGCCGTGGTGGTCCAGCCGGCCGGGGTCGAGCCGCGCTACGCCGCCAAGCAGAAGGTCAACGCGGCGCTGAAGGCGCGCATCGCACGCTACGCGGCCGAGGAGCTGGTCCAGAACGGCGACATCATCCTGCTCGAGGGCGGGACGACGGTCACCGCGATGGCGCGCTACCTGCGCGGCAAGCAGAACCTGACCGTCGTCACCAACGGCCTGTACACCACCAACGAGCTGCGCCACCTGCTGCCGTACGCGACGATCATCTGCACCGGCGGCATCCTGCGCGACGTCTCGTTCACGTTCGTCGGGCCGAGCACTGAGGAGTTCTTCCGCGCCTTCCACGGCCACAAGCTGTTCATCTCGGCCACAGGCCTGACGCTCGACGCCGGCTTCACCGACCCGAACCTGCTCGAGACGCAGGTGCGCCGGGCGATGATCGGCGCGGTGGACCAGGTGATCGCGCTGGTGGACTCGAGCAAGTTCGGGGTCAAGTCGCTCACCGGCGTCGTGCCCGCGGACGGCGTCTCGATCCTGGTGACCGACTCGGGCGCGCCGCCGGATATGGTCGCGGAGCTACGCGCGCGCGGCGTCGATGTCCGGGTGGTGCCCTGAGCGGCCGCCTTGTTTGTCAGGCTCCGCCGCTCTGCGGCGGAGGAAGGGGCTTCGCGGGAGACTCCACCTCCCACGCCCCACCGCGGCGTAGGTCGTGTCACTGCAGTGGAAAGGGAACGGAATTGCTGACAGAGGAACACCGGCAGTTCTACGACCGCAACGGCTACGTGGTCGTTCGCGGGCTGTTCAGCCAGGAGGAGGTGGAGCGCTACCGCGAGCACTACATGACGCTGCGGAAGCGCGGCTCGTACCCCGGCGACACCGCCGGCGTGGACGTGCGGAGCAACGACCCGCTCAAGCGCTACCCGCGTATGATCCACATGCACCGCTGGGACGACATCTCACTGCAGTGGATGATCGACCCGCGCATCAACGCGTGCCTCACCGGCCTGCTCGGCCGCGAGCCGTACGCGGTGCAGACCATGCTGTACTTCAAGCCGCCGGGGGCGCGCGGCCAGGCGCTGCACCAGGATAACTTCTACCTGCGCGCCAAGCCGGGCACCTGCATGGCCGCCTGGATGGCGCTCGACTACTGCGACGAGGCCAACGGCTGCATGCAGGTCGTGCCGGGCAGCCACACCTGGGATCTGCTCTGCACCGAGAAGGCCGACACCAGCGTGAGCTTCACCGACGTCACCGTGCCGCTCCCGCCCGGCACCAAGTCGCTGCCGGTCGTGATGGAGCCCGGCGACGTGCTGTTCTTCAACGGGGCGCTGGTCCACGGCAGCTTCCCGAACGTCACCACGGACCGCTTCCGGCGCGCGCTGATCGGCCACTATATCGAGGGGCGCGCCGAGCAGGTGGCGAAGTTCTACCACCCGGCCCTGCGCATGGACGGCACCCCGCTCGAGCTCGACGTCAGCACCGGCGGCGGGACGTGCGGCGTGTGGGTCGAGCGCGACGGCACGCCGGTGATCGAGATGTCCGGCAGCGAGGGCGTGGTTCGCAAGCACGAGTAACAAATACGGGCGGGGAGGCTTTCGCCTCCCCGCCCTGATTCTCTCCAGCCTTTGAGGCGCGCTCGCCCGTTTACAAGTCGAGCCGCACCTTGGCGCCGAAGTTCTTCTTCTCCTTCGACGTGAAGTAGGTGGCGCAGGCGGCGTCCAGCAGGTCCGGCTCCAGCGTCACCGTCTCCATGTTGTACTTGGCGATCGCCTCCATCTGCAGGAGGATGTCGCGCGGGTGGCACATGCGGAACGGGCGGTTGTCCGGCCGGTACCACTTCGCCACCAGATAGTCCAGCGCCCGGTCGTCGTACGGCACCTTGCGCGCGCGGCACATGATCCGCCAGATCTCCCGCCACTGCTCCTCGGTCGGGTCGACGATCTCGATCTTGAACTTGATGCGCCGCAGCAGCGCGTCGTCCCCCAGGTCGTTCGGGTCCAGGTTGGTCGAGAACATGATGATCTGGTCGAACGGGATCTGGATCTTCTGCCCCGTCATCGTCTGCAGGTAGTCGTAGCGCTTCTCCAGCGGCACGATCCAGCGGTTCAGCAGGTCGAACACGCGCACCTGCTGGCGCCCGAAGTCGTCGATCAGGAAGACGCCGCAGTTGGCCTTCATCTGGAACGGCGCCTCGTACATGCGCGAGTCTCTGTTGTACGTCAGGTCGAGGCCGGCCAGCGTCAGCTCGCCGCCGACGATCACCACCGGGCGGCTGATGCGCACCCAGCGCCGGTCGTAGGGCTGCTCCTCCGGCCACTCCCGCTTCGGCGGCTCGTGGACGATCGCGTCGTACATCTTGATCACCGCGCCGTCGGCGTAGATCGTGTACGGGATGAACACGTCGTCGCCCATCAGGTGGGTGATCCGCTCGGCGATGGTGGTCTTGCCGTTGCCGGGGAAGCCGAACAGCATGATCGACGAGGCCGAGTTGACCGCCGGGCCGACCTGATTGAGGATCGACTCGTCCATCACCAGCCCCTCGAACGCCTCGCGGATGTTGCGCCGCGTCACGACGATGTTCTTGACCGTCTGGGCTGAGACCGACTTGATCCAGTCGTCGAGCGTGACCGGCACGGGGCCGGCGTACATCGTCTTGAGCTGCGCGTCGAGCGCGGCCTGGTTGCCGCGCGGGGTGAGCACGTACTCAAAATTCTGGTCGCCGTAGCCGCGCTGCCCGCCGATGTCGATCAGATCCTGCTTGCGCAGCTCGGTGAGCAGCACGTCCACGATGCGGTAGTTGAGGCCCATGTCCCGCGCGAGCTCCGCGCCGGTGGCGCGGCCCTTGTTGTAGATGATGCGCAGCGTGTGCTCGTACAGAAAGGTCCGGTTCAGGCCGGTCTCCTCGGGGGTCTGCGGCTCCTCGGGCACGAAGGAGTTGTTGAGCCGCGGGCGGGACTGCTCGTCGGTCGGCGGCGGGTCGCCGATCACGCGGGCGGTGCGCAGGTCCACGCCCTTCTGGCGCGCCTCGGCGACGGCACGCTCCAGGCAGTCCTTGTGGAACAGCAGGTGCAGCAGCGCATCGTCGTCGCCGGCCTCCTGGGCCTTCTTGATGCAGTCGTAGACGGCGCGGGCGACGACGTACTTGACGCCGTCGACATACAGGTGGTGCAGGTACTCCTGGCCGCGGACGTAGCAGTCACGCGGGTGGGACGTGCGGGCGAGCATCTCGTCGTACGAGCGCTGGTCCACGAGAAATCGCATCAGGGCCTCCAGGCTACGAAGGTTGTACGTACCGCATTGGATTGTAGCCCTGTGGCATACCGCGCCGTTACCGCCCGCCCACACGGCCCGGTCGCGCGCTTCGCCTAGACGCCCGGCGGCCAGCCTGCTATACTATGCGTGCCCTCGGGCGAGCCAGGAGCCGCCCACGTTCGGCAGGGCCAGCCGATGAATTAGCATCTTCCAACCTGACTTCCCCATCCCGGTGATGGCTGCACAGCCGCCGGCGCCCCGCGCCGACGGCTTTTGGCGTTTCCCCGCCCGCAGGTCCGGCCCCATTTCCCCTTCCCCGCCCGGCGCGCCTGCACGCCTGACGTGCCGCGCCGCTGCCGGGCGGCCTTTCCGCGCCTCGCCCGCCCTTCCTTTTCCTGGCTGGGGAAGAAGCGAAGCGGGCGAAGCCGCCGCGCCGACGCCATCTTCCCCTGCCGCAGCCGGAGAGCGGAGTGGAGCGCTGGCGCCCGAGGGACACGAAGCACTGCCGATTCCAGAGAGACAGGTGCAATGAACCACGAGAGCGCACACCACGAGCCGCGGCCCGCGGAGCCGGCGCCGCTGGTGCGCAACCGGGACTACATGCTGATCGTGAGCGCCGGCGTCGTCTCGACGCTCGGGGCGCACATGAGCCGCCTGGCGCTGCCGCTGCTCGCCCTGAGCCTGACCGCCACGCCGGTCTGGGCTGCGCTGCTCGGCGCGGCCCAGCAGCTCCCGTACCTGCTGTTCAGCCTGCCGGCCGGCGCCTGGGTGGACCGGGTGCGCCGCAAGCCGCTGCTGGTCGCGTGCAGCCTGGCGCGCTTCCTGCTCCTGGGCAGCATCCCGCTCGCCTACGCGCTCGGCGCGCTGAGCGTGCCGCAGCTGCTGGTCGTCGTGTTCGCCACCGGCGTGTGCACCGTGCTCTCCGAGATCGCCGACCTCGCCGCGCTGCCGCACGTGGTGCACCCCTCCCAGCTGGCGCGCGCCCGCTCGGTGAGCGAGGGGATCGAGGCGGCCGCCGGCATCCTCGGGCCGAGCGTCGGCGGCCTGATCATCGGGCTCGGCCGCACGACTGTCAGCGGCGCGGCGCTCACCTTCCTGGTGGACAGCCTCTCCTACCTCGTCGCGGGCTGCGGGCTGCTGGGGGTGCGCCGCCCGCTGCAGAGCCCGCGGCGCAGCGCGCACCCGCCGATCCGCGAGGCGATCCGCGCGGGCCTCCGGTTTCTCTGGCGCCACCCCACGCTGCGGCCGCTGATGCTCCTGACCACCGCCGTCAACTTCCTGCAGGCGCCGCTCGCGCTGTGCGCGCTGCTGGTGGCGCGCGACCGGGCGGGGCTCGCGCCGGAGCAGATCGGCCTGGTCTTCGGCGGCGCCGGGTGCGCGGCGCTGATCGGCTCCGCCCTGGCGGGGTGGCTGTACCGCCCGAGCCGCGTCGGCCCGATCGTCATGGCCGCGCTGGGGATGTGGGCGCTCTCGGCGGCGATCCTGGCGCTGGCCGGCGATGCCGTCGTGCTGACGCTCGGCCTGGCGCTCACCTACCTGGTCTGGCCGGTCTACGCAGTGGCGGTCGTCTCGTACCGGCTCGAGGAGACCCCCGACGCGCTGCAGGGGCGGGTGATCAGCGCGTTTCGGACGCTCTCCTACGGCGCCGAGCCGCTCGGCCTGGCGCTCGGCGGCTTCTGCGTCGCGCTCATCGGGCCGGCGCTCATGTTCGGCGCGATCGCCGGCGGCCTGCTGCTCTGCACTGCCGCGGCGGCCGGCGTCCGCTTCGGGCAGAAGCAGGCTGCGGGCCTGGGCGAAGCCGCCGGATTCCGCCCCGAGACGGATTGAATCCGATGCCGGGTAAGATGTACACTGGCACGCGGCGTGCGAGGCGCGTAGATGACTTGTTGTTATGTTTTGCCGCGCAGCTCGCGGTATGTGTTGATGTTGGAGGTGGAGCTATGCATTTTCAGATTGTGGACACTGAGGCTGCCTACCGCCGGCTGCTCGAAGCCCCGGACGCCGCGGCGCGCGAGGCGATCTTCCGCGCCGAGCTGGTGGCGCCGTTCGAGGGGCTGGTGCGCGCCTTCGGCGGCGGCGATGGGCTCGAGGCGTTCGCGCGGTGGGGCATGTCTCCCGAGCAGTTCGCCGGGGAGCAGCGCGAGCGCATGGCCGCGGCGGTCGACGCGCTCGCCGCGCACGACGCCTGGGGGCGCTGCGCCGCGGCGCTCGAGCGCGGCTGGGCGGCGTTCGGCCGCTACGCCGAGCGCATCCCGCTCGAGCAGATCGTCTTCGGGCTGCTCCTGGCCGACATGAGCCGCGTCCCGGGGCAGCGCGGCTACAGCGGGTTCGGCGGCGTCCCCGGCTGGATCATGACCGTCTACGACCGGCCGGACGACTACACCCTGGCGCGGATCGAGGCCGCCACCGTCCACGAGCTGCACCACAACCTCTTCGGCGCGGCCTTCCCCGACCGCCCGATGATCGCCACCGTCGGCGACTACATCGTCGGCGAGGGGCTGGCCGAGTCGTTCGCCACCGAGCTGTACGGCGAGGAGGTCGCCGGCTGGTTCGTGACCGACTTCGACGAGGCGCTGCTCGACCAGACGCGCGCCGCGTTCCGCGAGGCGCTCGACCTGGGCGGCTTCGACACCGTGCGGGCCTACATCTTCGGCGATGAGATCGCCGAGTCCATGGGGCGGCCGAAGGTCGGCGTGCCGCCCTACGCCGGCTACGCGATCGGCTACCGGGTGGTTCAGGCCTACCTGCGCCGCACCGGCGCGAGCGTGGTCGACGCGACGTTCGTCCCGGCGCGCGAGATCATCGCCGAGTCGCGCTTCTTCGACGCATAGCCAGAGGGCCCCAGCCTTGCGGCCGAGGCCCTCTGGCGAAGGAGGGTGGGAAAGGAGTTGCCCCTACTATAGCCACCGCGGGGCGCGACCGCTATCCAACAATGGTCCCTGCTTCCGGTAGGCCATGTACTGACGTGGGGTGCTCCCGATTTGCTATACTCTTCTGGCGAGAGTTACGCGGCCGTGCCGCCCGCCCTCCTGACGGGAATCCGAAGGGCCTGTGGCCCCACTGAGATCGTTATTGCCCCGCGGCTCTGCGGTGGCGAAGTCGTCGCAGAGCCGCAGCCCTGGAGGCGGCGCCTCCCTCACCCCCTCCAGCGGGCGCGGGCACGGCCGCCGCGACACGCCCTTCCGAGAGCAAGCGAGAGAGGCTATGGCGAGCGACTTGGTGCTGGTGATTGGCGCGGCCGACACCGGGCGCGCACCGATGACAGCGGCCATGCTCCGGCGGCGGCTGCAGGAGCGCGGGTACCGCACGCCCGTCGAGTCGGCCGGCGTCCTCGGCCACGACGGCGACAGCGCGACCGCTGAGGCGATCGCCGCCATCGAGCAGATGGGCCTCGACATCAGCGACCACCGCGCGCGCTCGCTGACGGAGGACCTGGCCGCGGCCGCCCGCCTCATGATCGCGGTGGACAGCGGCACGGCCAAAGTGGCCCGCGCGCGGTTCCCGGACGCCTCCGCGCGGATCCAGACCCTCGGCGAGCTGGCGGGGCGCCCGCGCGACATCCCCGACCCGTTCAAGATGCAGATCGGCGCCTGGCTCATCTACGCGCGCGAGATCGACTCGCTGATCGGGGCCGCGCTCCCGCGCATCCTCGAGCAGCTGGGGGCGCCGGCCGAGCCCGCCGCGGCCCCGCCGCCCGAGCCTCCCGCGGCCCAGCCCCAGGTGGCGCCCGAGCGCGCCGAGGCCGTCGACCGGATCGTGAAGCTGGTCCAGCTCGCCGCCCAGATGCCGGGGGTCGTGGACTGGTCGGCGGCGCGCGCCCAGATCGAGGCCGACCTCGAGCGGATCAGCGGGATGGCCGCGGGCCCCGCCGACCTGTGCGTGGCCTACGCC
The DNA here is from genome assembly GCA_937974195.1 of uncultured Roseiflexaceae bacterium. GTDB lineage: Bacteria > Chloroflexota > Chloroflexia > Chloroflexales > Roseiflexaceae > CALJIC01. The sequence continues at coordinate 21,494 of CALJIC010000052.1, forward strand.
GGGCTGCTGCGCGCGGCGCTCGCGCTCACGCCCGCGCCGCCCTCCGCCGCCAGGCTCGCGGCGCTCGGCGAGGGGGTGGCCCGGCTGGCCGCGCCGGTCGACCAGGAGGCGCTCACGCGCTTCTCGGCCCAGCTCGGGGGGTGGAGCTCGCTCGCGTGAGATGGCGCCGCCTGCGCGGTCTCGCGCCTTTCGGGATGCCTCCTCCGCTCAGGGCGTCCGCCACGTTCGGCGCGACGCCTCACCAAGTCCCTTCCGCCGCGCGATACCACATTATGTCACGCGGCGTCCCTTTCGCCGCACCCACACGCGCCCCAGCGGGGCATCGCTACTGGAGGGCTGAGGTGAGACGCATCATGTTGTCGACGAACTGGGTCAGGCGCGGCCGCCTGATCCATTCGTCCAGCGTCAGCTGGCGCGAGCGCTCGATGTAGCCCGCCTCGATGGCGCGCAGCTCCCGCACCACCTGCGGGTCGTAGCAGACCAGCGTCACCTCCAGGTCCAGCTCGAACGACCGGATGTCCATGTTGCTCGACCCGACCACCGCGATGTCGTCGTCGATGCTGATGGACTTGGAGTGCAGCAGCACCGGCGCCCGGTACAGGTAGATCTTCACCCCGCAGCGCAGCAGCTGCTCGTAGTACGAGCGCTGCGCGTGAAACACCATGAACTGGTCGCCGATCTCGGACAGGACCAGCCGGACGTCCACATCGCGCTGCGCCACGCTCGTGATCGCGGTCATGAGCGCGTCGTCGGGCACGAAGTACGGGTTGCAGATCACCACGCTGCGCTGCGCGGCGTAGATCAGGCTGGTGAACAGCTTCAGATTGTTCTCGTTCTCGTGGCCCGGGCCGCTCGGCAGGACCTGGCACAGGCTCGTGCCGCGCGCCCTGGGCAACTTCCAGATCTCGGGCGCGGCCGTGCGGTCGAGCAGCGTCCCGGTCTCGGAGAACCAGTCGGTGATGAACACCGCCTGCAGCTGGGCCACCACCGGCCCCTCCACGCGCGCCACCAGCTCGTCGTAGTACAGCCCGCGCCTCAGATTCCTGCGCTTGTGGTAGGTCCGGTCGATGATGTTCTGCGAGCCGGTGAAGCCCACCTCGCCGTCGACGATCACGATCTTGCGGTGGTTGCGCAGGTCGGCCCGCGACCACTCGTTGTCGAAGATCCGCACCGGCAGCATCACGTACGCCTCGATGCCGGCCGCGCGCAGCCGCGGGACGAGCTTGCGGAAGCCGGGGTAGACCAGCGAGCCGAGGTGGTCGAGCAGCACGCGCACCTTGACGCCGCGCTGCACGGCGCGCTCGAGCGCCTGGAACAGCCCCTCGGTGGTGCGGTCGCGGCAGATGATGAAGTACTCGAGGTGGACGAACTCCCGCGCGCGATCGACCTCGGCCGTGATGGCGTCGAGCGCCCCCTGGTAGTCCGCGATCAGCTCCACGCGGTTGCCGCCGCAGGCCGGCAGGCCGCCGAGGTTGGTGTTGAGGCGCACGAACGGGGCGTAGCGCTGCTCCAGCGGGGGGTCCACCAGCGCCGCCAGCTCCGGCACCTGGCGCAGCGCCTCGACCTCCTTGCGGACCAGCTCGTCCATCGCCCGCTGCTGCAGGCGCCGCTTGACGGAGAGCTTCGGGCTGCCGAGCAGCAGGAAGGCGATCAGCCCCAGGAACGGGAACATGAAGATCAGCAGCAGCCAGGCCGTCGCCGAGGAGGGCCGCCGGTTGACCGGCACGAAGACCAGCATGATGAACGGGATGATCAGCGAGACCAGGTAGACGGCCGCGGCGATGAGGGTCCAGTCCATACCTTCGTGCCCCTCGAGCGCTATGTGGATCGAGCGGTAGTTTACACCATCGCCGGCCGCGGCACACCTCTTGCCACCACTGGAGGCCCTACGCCGAGCGCTCCCGGCGCAATGGGGCGTCCGGGAGATCCGGCAGACAGGAGGTATACCATGGCTCGAACGATCGTGGGGCTGTTCGACACCTTCGCCCAAGCGCAGCAGGCGGTCCAGGACCTGACCAGCAGCGGCGTGCGCCGCGACGACATCAGCATCATCGCGAGCGACAGCCGCGGCGAGTACGCGCGCGAGCTCGGCGGCGAGAGCAAGGCCGGCGAGGGCGCGGTGGGCGGCGCGATCGGCGGCGGCGTGCTGGGCGGCGTGCTCGGCCTGCTGGTCGGCATCGGCGCGCTGGCGATCCCGGGCATCGGGCCGGTGATCGCGGCGGGCCCGCTCGCCGCAGCCCTCGGCGCCGCCGGGGCGTCGGCGGTGGCCGGCGCGGGGATCGGCGCGGCCTCGGGCGGCCTGATCGGCGCGCTGGTGGGCGCGGGCATCCCCGAGGAGGAGGCGCACGTGTACGCCGAGGGCGTCCGGCGCGGCGGCGCGCTGGTGAGCGTGACGACCGACGACATGAGCGCCGGCGCGGTCCAGGCGTCGCTGCGCAGCCACGGCGCGGTGGACATCCGCTCGCGCGGCGAGGAGTGGCGCCGCAGCGGCTGGTCGGGCTTCGACCCGAACGCCGAGCCCTACACCAGCGAGTGGGAGAGCAGCGAGGAGCGCCGCCGCAGAAGGCAGTAGCGCGCCCCGCAGCGCAACGGGCGCCGGTGGCCGAGCCCGCGCCAGGGCATCCGGGCCGCTGGCGCCCTTGTTGTGCCCGCCCGAACCTCTGGTATCATAGGCGCAGCCAACGCGAAGGGAAACACACGATGCGCACGCGCTTTCAGGGCGACCCCCACCGCCCGGCCTACCACTTCCTGCCGCCCGCCAACTGGATGAACGACCCCAACGGCCTCATCCACTGGCGCGGGCGCTACCACATGTTCTACCAGCACAACCCGAACGGCGCCTTCTGGGGCACCATGCACTGGGGCCACGCCGCCAGCAGCGACCTGGTGCGCTGGGAGCACCTCCCGATCGCCCTCGCGCCCGGCCCCGAGCCGTACGACGACGCCGGGATCTACTCGGGGATCGCCCTCGACGACCACGGCGTGCCGACGATCATGTACACCGCGACCAGCGGCCCGCAGTCCGCGCCCAGCGTCGCGCTCGCCGTCGGCGACCAGGATCTCGTGACGTGGCGCAAGGACGAGCGCAACCCGGTGATCCTCCCGCCGCCCGACCTGGACCTGACCGGCTTCCGCGACCACACCGCCTGGCGCGAGGGCCCGTGGTGGTACCAGCTGATCGGCGCCGGCATCCGCGGCGTCGGCGGGGCGGTGCTGCTCTACCGCTCCCAGGACCTGCGCAGCTGGGAGTACCTCGGCCCGGCCTGCGTCGGCGACGCGGCCGAGAGCGGCACGATGTGGGAGTGCCCGGACCTGTTCGCGCTCGGCGGCCGCCACGTGCTGGTGATCTCCCCGATCCCGCTCGAGCGGGCGGTCTACTTCACCGGCACCTACGCCGCGCACCGCTTTACCCCCGACGGCGGCTTCCGCGAGCTGGACCCCGGCGGCTCGCTCTACGCCCCGCAGTCCTTCCGCGACGCGCGCGGGCGGCGGATCATGTTCGGCTGGCTGCGCGAGGAGCGCGCCCAGGCCGCCCAGATCGCCGCCGGCTGGTCGGGCGCGATGTCGCTGCCGCGCGTCCTCTCGCTGCTGCCGGACGGCGGGCTGAGCCAGGCGCCGGCCCCCGAGGTGGAGACGCTGCGGCAGGCGCACGCCCGCTGGGAGGGCCTCGCGCTCCCGGACGGGCGGCCGGTGGCGCCGGACGGGCTGCGCGGCGACCGCCTGGAGCTGCTGGCGGTGATCGACCCCGGCGAGGCGGACGCGGTCGGGCTCGCGGTGCGCGCGGCGCCGGTCGGCGAGGAGCGGACGCTGCTGCTCTACGAGCGCGCCGCCGGGCGGCTGGTGGTGGACCGTAGCCGCGCTAGCCTGGACCCCGACACGGCCCGCGATGTCCGCGCCTGCGCCCTCGCGCTCGCGCCGGGCGAGCCGCTCCGGCTGCGTGTCTTCGTCGACCGCTCGGTGATCGAGACTTTCGCCAACGAGCGCGCCTGCATGGCCTCGCGGGTCTACCCGACGCGGCCGGACGCGCTCGGGGTGGAGCTCTTCGCCCGCGGCGGGGCGGCGCGGCTCATCGCGCTCGACGCCTGGGAGATGGAGGCGGTCACCGCCTGACGCGTGGCGAGCCGGCCCCGGCAGGCGGGCGCCTGCGGCGGAAACGGCCCCGGCGGCGGCCGGGACGCCTTCCCGGAGCCCCGCTCTGCCCGTCCAGCGGGCCGAGGCCGCAGCGACCGGGGCCGTAGCAGCGCCGTCGCCCGCCGATACGATCGCCAATACGCTCAAGGAGAGGACCAATGACCGACGACCGCCGCTACGGCGGCCAGAGCATGTACCGCCCGCTGCGGCGCGTGCTGGTGCGCAGGCCGGACGAGTCCTTCGCCGTAGAGGACCCGGAGCTGTGGCACTACGCCGGCCGCCCGGACCTGGCGCGGGCGCAGGAGGAGCACGACGCCCTGTGCGCGCTGCTGCGGGCGGCCGGCGCCGAGGTGATCGCGCACGACGAGCCGCAGCCGGGGCGCGCCGACTCGATCTTCGTCTTCGACCCGGCGCTGATCACCGACGCCGGCGCCGTCATCCTGCGCATGGGCAAGGAGCTGCGGCGCGGCGAGGAGCAGGCGATGGCGCGCACGCTGGAGCGGCTGGGCGTGCCGGTGATCGCCACGCTCCACGGCGACGCGCTCGCAGAGGGCGGCGACCTGCTGTGGCTGGACGAGCGCACGCTCGCGGTCGGGCTGGGATTCCGCACCAACCGCGAGGGCCTGCGGCAGCTCGGCGAGGCGCTCGCGCCCCACGGCGTGACCCTGCTGCCGGTCGAGCTGCCCTACTACGCGGGCCCGGCGGCGTGCCTGCACCTGCTCTCGCTGATCAGCATCGTGGACGAGCGGCTCGCGGTGGTCTACCCGCCGCTGATGAGCGTGCCGTTCTGGCAGGAGCTGCGCCGGCGCGGCTTCCGGCTCGTCGAGGTGCCCGAGCAGGAGTTCCTGACAATGGGCCCCAACGTCCTGGCGCTGGCCCCCGGGCAGTGCCTGATGCTCGAGGGCAACCCGGTGACGCGGCGTCGGCTGGAGGAGGCCGGCTGCGAGGTGCTGACCTACCGCGGGGACGAGCTGTCGCTCAAGGCCGAGGGCGGCGCCACCTGCCTCACCCGGCCGATCCTGCGCTCCTGATCCACGGAGGACCCACGGGCGCAGCGCGCTGCGCCCCAGCGAGCGCATGGAGCCCCAATGATCCCGCTCCGCGCCCTCCGTGCCTCCGTGGATCTGCTATACTACCCCGCGTTTTGATCACCGGGAAGAGACGGCATGGCATCACACGACGCCTCGGTCGGGCGGCTGGCCGGCGCGGTGCCCCGGCGCCCGCGCCCGCGCCCCGCTGAGGCCACAACCTTCGTCCTGCGGCGCGCCGATCTCCTGCGCAGCCTGCTGCTGATCGCCGCCGCCGCGCTGCTGGTGCTCCTGGCCGACCTGGCGCTGCTGCGGCTCCACCCCGGCGCCTACTACGTGGACGTCGGCAACTTCCGCGACAAGTACTTCCTGACGAACGCGCACCGCCAGGAGACCGCCGAGGACGGCACCTACCGCTGGACGACTGAGCGCAGCACGCTGTGGCTCACCGAGTTCGGCGTGGCGCCGTACGCCCTGCTGCACCTGGACCTCGGCGGGCGCCCTGAGCCGGCGTCGGTCACCATTGCGCTCAACGACCAGCCGTGGACGGCCTTCGAGGCGCAGACCATCCCGCGGCGCTACACTCTGATGCTCCCGCCGGACCGCGGCGAGCAGATGCGCTTCGAGCTGCGGAGCACGACCTTCCAGGTCCCGGGCGACCCGCGCCGGCTGGGGGTGAAGGTGGACGGCTTCGGCGTCACGTTCCTGCGCAGCTCCCAGCCGCTGCCGATCGGGCGGCACGCCGCGGCGCAGGTGCTGGCGCTGGCGCTGCTGCAGGTCACGGCGCTGCGCCTCGGCTGGCGCTGGGCCTGGCAGGCGCTGCTGCTCGGGGCCGCCGCGGTCGGGCTGGCGGCGGTGCTGGCCTCCGAGCTGCTGCTGGCGCACGCCTTCATGCCGCGCCTGGCGGTGGCGGCGCTGGCGATGGCGCTGCTCACCTGGCTGGCGCTGCCTCAGCTGGAGCGCGCCGCGGCGGCCGAGGAGGCGCGCGACCCATCGGCGCCGCACTGGGGCGGCGTGCGCGAGCTGCGCGTGCTGTGGGCGCTCGGGCTCGCGGCGATCGCCCTCCGCATGGCGGCCGTGTTCTACCCGACCTTCGAGGGCCAGGACCTGGGCCGCAACGTCAACCGCCTGCTGATGACCATCAGCGGCCAGCTGGTGATCATCGCCCCGTCCGGCGAGTTCGCCAGCGGGCTCACGATCTACCCCCCCGGCCCGTACCTCGGCCTCATGCCGCTCGGCGTGCTCACCGACCAGTACGGCCCGATCCTGCAGGGCTCGCTGGCGCTGATGGATGGCCTCACCGCCTTCCTCGTCGCGCTGCTGGCGCGCCGGCTGGGGGGCGGGCGCGAGGCGGCGCGCATGGCGCTCGTGCTGTACGCCGGCAACATCGCGGCCTTCGGCGCGATGGCGTACAGCTTCTCGGCGCAGATCTACGGGCAGTGGTTCACCGCACCGATGCTGCTGCTCCTGCTGGCGAACGGCGGCTGGCCGCGCCCGCGCACCTGGCTGCTGGTCAGCCTGCTGCTGGCCTTCCAGCTCCTCTCGCACATCGGCGTGGCGTTCCTGGCGGTGGGGTGGCTCGGGCTGACGCTGGTGCTGCTCACGCTCGCCTGGCGGCGGGTGCCGTGGTGGGGCTGGGCCGGATTCGCGCTCACCTGCGCGCTGGCGTTCGCGCTGCTGTACATCTTCATCCTGGACGAGACGCTGGCGCACGCCCAAAACAGCGTGCTGTCGTCCGGCCGGGACACGCTGTTCCCCGGCTTCCGGATGCTGCTGGTGAACGGGCTGCGTCTGGGCTACAGCGATATCGGGCTGGCGCTGCTGCCGCTCGGGCTGCTGCTGATCTGGCGCCGGTTCGGCGCGGCTGCGCAGGGGACGCCCCTCCGGCAGCTCGCGGCGCCGGTCGGGGCGCTGCTGACGCTGCTGTTCTACCTGATGGTGGACCTGCTGCTGAACGTCCAGGTGCGCTACTTCTACTTCGCGCTGCCGCTGGTGCTCGCGGCGATCGCGGTGGCGCTGGGGGCGATCGCTGCGCGCGGGCGGGTGGCGCGGCTGGCCACGTGGGCGCTGACGATCGCGGTGGTCGCGCCGCAGGTGGCGCTGTGGCTCAGCGCGACGCTGGCGGAGGGGAAGATCTCGATGACGCCGCTGACGCACTAGCGCGGCGCGCATTCGTGCCGCAGACGTTTTCCGCCGCTCCGGGTGCGACACAGTCGCCCGGAGCGGCGGAGCGATTCTGAAGGGGGCGCAGGCGCGCTAGGAGAGATCGCCCGCCTCGAGCAGGCGGCGCACCTGCTCGAGCACATCGCGCTCGCGGGCGAAGCTCGCCAGGCTGATCGCCTCGGCCAGCGGGAACCAGCGGGCGTCGTCGACCTCGGCCTGCTGCGGCGCGAGCGCGCCATCCACGTAGCGCACCAGGAACAGGTCGACGTACTTGTGGATGCGCGTCGGGCCGGCGCGGAACCAGTACTCGATTGTCGCCAGGTGGCGCTGGACAGCGCCGCGCAGCCCGGTCTCCTCGGCGATCTCGCGCACGGCGGCGGCCTCTGCCGTCTCGCCGCGCCGCACGTGGCCCTTCGGGAGACCCCAGCGGCGGCTCTCGTTGGTCGCTATCAGCGCAACCTCTAGCGTCGAGCCCTGGAGCCGGTAGATAACGCCGCCCGCGGAGTAGGCCGTGCGCTGCTCACGGGTAGCGCGGTGATCATGTGTCGTCATGCTTATCAGGCGCCGGGCTCAGGCACGCTTGGGAAGACGACCGGCGCGCATATCCCAGTAGTGATTGATCGCGTACCTGATGCGCTCCTTCGCTATATCGGCCTGCTCCCAACCGATCGGCTCGACCCGCGCGCCCTCCAAGTCCTTGTACACCGCGAAGAAGTGCTCGACCTCTTTGATGTAGTGGGCCGGCAGCTCGGTGAAGCTCGCGTAGTCGGCGAAGAACGGGTCGTAGTGCAGCACCGCCAGGATCTTGTCGTCCGGCTCGCCGCGGTCCAGCATGCGGAACATGCCGATCGGGCGCGCCTCGACGATACAGCCGGTGAACGTCGGCAGGTTGGTCATCACCAGCACGTCCAGCGGGTCCCCGTCGTCGTAGTACGTCTGCGGGATGAACCCGTAGTCGCCGGGGTAGTGGACGGCTGAGTAGAGCACGCGGTCTAGCTTGAACGCTCCGGTCTGCTTGTGGTACTCATATTTGTTGCGCGAACCCTTGGGGATCTCGACCACCACATGGATGACCTCCGGTACGCTTGGGCCGGGATCCAGTTCGTGCCACAGGTTCATAGATGCTCCCGATCGTCGGCTGCCGCCTGCCGGCAGCCTCCCTCCGCCGCGCTCTTCATCAGGGCCGGCGGCGTCGATACTATCAGCATTATAACACTGAAGGGGAGCGTGGCGCTATAGGCGGCCGCCGCTCCCGGCCAACGGAGCGGGCCGAGTGGGCCGATGGCTCTACACAAACCTGCGGCTGTGTGCTATCCTGCACCACAGAGCCGCGGGGAGACTCGGGCAAAGCCCGCGGCACACGAGAAGCGCAGTAGGGAGCGCAATGGCAATCACAGACCGGATGCTGATCGGGGCAATCGCGAGCAACCCGGGGGTCTACGAGGGCGCGGGCGAGTACCGCTGCTGCCGGACCTGCACGGCGATCTTCTTCACTTCGGCCAAGGAGCCGGACAAGGAGCACGAGGGGCACGACACCTTCGCGCTGCCGGCGCTCAACCCCGATGGCTCGGGGAAGCTGGTGCGGGCGTTCCAGCGCTACATCGAGCGCTGGCCGCAGGAGCGGCGCGAGCAGCTCGACCGCTTCGCCGCCCGCAAGGGCTGGGATATGGCGATGGAGCTCAAGTACGGCGGCGGGGCGCTCGAGGACGACGAGGCCGCCGAGTGGCAGGAGATCGTCAACGCGCGCCTGGCGCAGCTCGCCAGGCAGGCGCGCGAGGAGCTGGAGCGGACCTCGTGAGCGCCGCGCGCCCGGGCGCGGGGACGTTGCACATCGGAGCGCCTCGGGGCCTCGCAGGCCGCGCCGCCTGAGACCACCGAAGCGCGCCAACGTGCAACGTGCAGCACGGATGGCGCGGCCCGCGCGCTCAGAAGAGCATCACGCCCGCCTCGCGGGCCAGCTGGCGCAGGCGCTCGCCGAGCGGGCCGCGGCCGCTCTTCTCCATCTCGTCGGCCAGCTCGTTCAGGCGCTTCACGAAGGCCGCGTTGATCAGGTGCGTGTTCTGGCGCAGCGTGTGCGTGGCCTCCTGGGGCGTCGCGGCCTGCAGCAGCTGGTTGATCAGCCGCTCCTCCGGGGTGAGCGACTCCTCGATCACCTCGGTGGCGATCCGCCGGATGTCGGTGAGCTGCTGGACGATGTCCGTCCGGCCGGCGCGCTCGGCCGCCGCCATGTTGGTCTCCAGCACCAGCATGAACGCCTCGTCCAGCTCGCTGGCGTGCGCCCGCAGCGCCTCGCGGGCGTCGGGCGCCTCCATGACCTCCTTCAGCACCTTCGCGCCGGTCTCGAACAGCTCCTGCGCCTGGCGGTCCATGCGCTCGACGGTCTCCAGGATCAGGGCGCGCCGCTGCGTGAGCCGCTCGGCCTCGGCGCGGTCCCCCGCCTGCTCGGCGGCGTCGATGCGCTTAGTCAGCTCCTCGAAGAACGTGTAGTCGATCACCGGGCGCAGCTCGCCGATCGCCGTCTCGATCTCCTCGGCGGGCACGGAGATCAGCCGGTCGAGGGCCTCGGAGAGGGTGGGCTCCTCCTCCTCCTCGCCGAGCCCGGCCGCGCTGGCGTCGAAGCCGGTCAGCTCGATCAGCTTCTGGCGCAGGCCGAGCAGCATCTCGGACGACTCGGCCTGGCCGGTCTGCGCGCTGGCCTCGATGAAGGCCGTCAGCGTCGCGAAGAACTCGTAGTCGAGCTGGTCCTTCACGCCGGCCACCGCCGCGGCGAGCGCCTCCTCGCCCTTGTCGTAGGCCTCGGCGAGCTGGCTGATCAGCTCCACGCGCGCGCGCTGTGCGGCGATCACCTCCTTGGAGATGCCGTCGGCCTCGAGGATGACGTCGATCAGCGAGCTGAGCGTCAGGAAGCGGCGCGGCGCGAGCAGATAGCCGCGCGGGGCATCCTGCGGCAGCGAGCGCATGATCGCCCCGGTCGCGTCGCCGATGAAGCGCTCCTGCTCCTCGGGCCGGGCGTCGAGCTGCTGCGGGAAGTGGACCAGGCAGAGCTGCTTGGAGGCGTCGTGGTAGACCAGCGGCGCGGCCAGCATCACCGGGAAGCCACAGTTGCCGCACACCCCAGTGTTGAGCTGGCCGGAGAGCAGCCGGGCCTTGAGCTCCGGCTGGCGACCGCCATCCACGACCGTAAAGACCTGGGCCTGCATCAGCGAGCGGCAGTTCGGGCAGTTCAGCTGCACCACCTGCGGCGGAGGGACAGACATGAAACCAACGTCCTTTCTATCGTTCCTAGAAAAAAGCGCCGGGGTGACCGGCGCGCAAATGCTATTGCGTGTCGCGGTGATATTATAGCACGGTCGTGTTATGGTTCTGAAGTTACAGGGCCTACGCGGTGGTCCGCCCTGCACCCGGGCGTGTTCCGCAGGTGCTCTGCTCGTGACTTGGTGCATCCGGTAGGCGCTTGTGCAGGCGCTCCGCCCTGCACCCGGGCGTGTTCCGCAGGCGCTCCGCCCTGCACCCGGGCAGGAGGGCCGGCGCCGGCCCTCCTGCACCACCCGCGCCAGGGCCTGCGGCCCTGGACCCGCAAGGGAACGCGTACGCCGCTCGGTTGCCCGTTATCATGCCCACGTACACCGACGCGCGTGCCGCAGCCACAGGCTGATGCGCTGCAATGCCCGGTTTGGCTGAGACGTGCGGCACCGCGTAACTTCTGTCATGGCGGTGCTGTGACGGGGCCGCCGCGGCGCCGCGGCGCGTCTCCGCCTCGCTCCGGGGCGGGGAGGGGCGCTGGGGCGGGCGGGCGGCTGCGGATCGGCGCGCCACAGCGCCCACGACGCCCGCCGGACGGGCGTAGCGAGGGCCGGCACGGCGCCGTAGCATCCACCTGCATCACTTTGCGCGAAGCGCGAAAGGCGGAAACACAATGGCCGACACAACCTGGCTGCGCGAAGCCGCCACCGACGAGGAGGCCGCGGCGCTCACCGCCGAGCTGGTGGCGATCCGCAGCTACCCGGGCGAGGAGGGCGCCGTACAGCGCGCGGTGGCCGCCTGGCTGGAGCGGCACGGGATGCGCCCGGAGATCCAGCCCACCCAGGGCGACCGCCCGAACGTCCTGGCGCGGCTCGCCAACGGCGAGGGGCCGACGCTGCTGCTCAACGGCCACGTCGACACCGTGCTGGCGGCGCGCGGCTGGTCGTGCGACCCGTGGCAGGGGCGGCGCGAGGGCGACCGGCTGTACGGCCTCGGGGCGTTCGACATGAAGAGCGGCGTCGCGGCGATGCTGCTGGCGGCGCGGGCGCTCAACGAGCGGCGCGACCTGTGGCGCGGCACGCTGGTCGTCAGCTCGGTGGTGGACGAGGAGGCCTACTCGATCGGCGCGCGGGCGCTGGTGGAGAGCGGGCTCCAGGCCGACTACTGCGTCGTGACCGAGCCGTCGTGGGACAACCCGGTGATCGGCGCGGTCGGCAAGGTGCTGGTGCGCGGCGAGGTGACCGGCCGGGCGGCGCACGGCTCGTGGCCGCACCAGGGGATCAACGCCGCCGTGGAGGCCAGCCGGCTGGTGGCCCGGCTGGACGAGCTGCCGCTGGGGCGGCACCCGCGGCTGCAGGCCACCCAGTGCCTGCTCGGGCTGCACAGCGGCAGCGAGCAGTATGTGATCACGGTGCCCGAGCGGGCGACGTTCACGATCAACCGCCACATCGTGCCGGGCGAGACCGGCGAGAGCGTGCTGGCCGAGATGCGCGAGCTCGCGGCGTCGCTCGGCTCGCCGGCGCAGTTCGACTTCGCGATCGACCCGCCCTACTACCCACCGTGGGAGATCGCGGCGGACCACCCCTTCGTGCAGCGCTTCGCGGAGGCCTACCGGGCCGAGGCGGGCCACGACCCGGCCTTCGCCCACGCGATGGGCGTCGCGGACTCGAACTACTTCGCCGCGGACCTGGGCATCCCGACGATCCAGTTCGGCCCGCGCGGCGGCGGCGCGCACCAGGCGGACGAGTGGGTGGACGTGCCGAGCATCGCGGCGTCGGTGCGCGTGCTGCTGCGGCTGGCGACGGACATCCTCCGCTGAGCGATGCGCGCGGCCCTTCCATCCCCCGCACGGCCGCGGCTGCGCGCACTTGATCGCTGCGCTACAATACAGCATCTTTCGTAGCACATGGCTGGCGCGGCCGCCGTGTGGGTCGCCGCGTCAGCGCTTCGCAGGGAGAAGCATACTGGGGAGGCCTCCCCAGACCCATCGCGCCGCAGAGCGGCGGAGCAAAGGAGTGTGTCGATGGGACAGCCGACGATTGCACCCTACGGCGCGTGGCGCTCGCCGATCACCGCCGACCTGATCGTCGCCGGGGCGCTCCGTCTGGGGCAGATCCAGGCCGACGGCCAGGACATCTACTGGACCGAGGGGCGCGCCAGCGAGGGCGGGCGCGTCGTCGTCGTGCGGCGCACGCCGGACGGGCAGGTGACGGACGTGACCCCGCCGGGCTTCAACGCCCGCACGCGCGTCCACGAGTACGGCGGCGGCGCCTTCCTGGCGCACCGCGGCGTGGTCTTCTTCGCGAACTTCGCCGACCAGCGGCTGTACCGGCAGGACCCGGGCGCCGAGCCGCGCCCGCTCACCCCGCCGGGCGGCTTCCGCTACGCGGACATGGTGTTCGACGAGCGGCGCGACCGGCTGATCTGCGTCTGCGAGCTGCACGAGGGCGGCGGCGAGCCGAAGAACTTCCTGGCGGCGGTGCCGGCCCAGGGCGGCGCGCCGGTCCCGCTCGCCGAGGGGCGCGACTTCTACGCCGCGCCGCGGCTCAGCCCGAACGGCGCGCGGCTGGCGTGGATGGCGTGGGACCACCCGAACATGCCCTGGGACGCCGCCGAGCTGTGGGTCGCGGACCTCGGGCCGGACGGCACGCTGAGCGAGGCGCGCATGATCGCCGGCGGCGCCGGCGACTCGGTCTGCCAGCCGGAGTGGTCGCCGGACGGCACGCTGTACTTCGTGGCCGAGCGCAGCGGCTGGTGGAACCTGTACCGGCTGCGGGTGGGCGAGGTGGAGCCGATCTACCCGATGGAGGCCGAGTTCGGCCAGCCGCACTGGTCCTTCGGCGGCTCGACCTACGCCTTCGACGGCGCCGGGCGGATCATCTGCACCTACACCCAGGGCGGCAGCAGCTACCTGGCGCAGATCGACCTGGCGAGCGGCAGGCTGCACCCGATCGCCTCGCCCTACACCGCGATCAGCTCGCTGCGGGTGGCGGATGGCGCGGCGCTGTTCCTCGGCGGCGCGCCGGGGCGGCCCAGCGGCGTGATCCGGCTCACCCTGCCCACGGGCACGTCGGGGGAGGGCATGCGCATCGAGGAGCTGCGGCTCTCGCGCCCGCTGGCGGTCGACACCGCCTACATCTCGGAGCCGAAGCCGGTCGAGTTCCCGACCACCGGCGGCCGCACCGCGCACGGCTTCTTCTACCAGCCCAGGAACCCGGACTACCAGGCGCCGCCGGGCGAGAAGCCGCCGCTGCTGGTGATGAGCCACGGCGGCCCGACCGGCGCCACCTCGTCGGCGCTGAACCTGAGCGTGCAGTACTGGACCAGCCGCGGCTTCGCGGTGCTGGATGTGAACTACGGCGGCTCGACCGGCTACGGGCGCGCCTACCGCGAGCGGCTGGACGGCCAGTGGGGCATCGTCGATGTGGACGACTGCTGCAACGGCGCCCGCTGGCTGGCCGAGCAGGGGCTGGTGGACGGCGAGCGCATGGCGATCACCGGCGGCAGCGCCGGGGGCTACACGACGCTGGCGGCGCTGACCTTCCGCAAGGTCTTCAAGGCCGGCGCGAGCTACTACGGCGTGGGTGACCTGGAGGCGCTGGCGCGCGACACCCACAAGTTCGAGAGCCGCTACCTGGACCGGCTGATCGGCCCGTACCCCGAGCGCCGCGACCTGTACGTGGAGCGCTCGCCGGTGCACCACGTGGACCTGCTGGAGTGCCCGGTGATCTTCTTCCAGGGGCTGGAGGATGAGATCGTGCCGCCCAACCAGGCCGAGGCGATGGTGGCGGCGCTGCAGGCCAAGGGGCTGCCGGTGGCCTACCTGGCCTACGAGGGCGAGCAGCACGGCTTCCGCAAGGCGGAGAACATCAAGCGCTCGCTGGAGGCCGAGCTGTTCTTCTACCAGCGCTACCTGCTCTGGCCGAACCAGCCGCTGCCCGAGGGGGTCGAGGAGGTCCCGCTGAGCTGAGCCGCCCTGTGGCAGCGCGGGAGTCGATGTATAATCCCCTGGTGCCGCAGCCGCCCCCTGCGGCTCGCGCACATCATCACGAAAGGAGCTGTGATGAAGCGAGCGATCACCAACCCCACGTCCGCGGCGGTCGTCGGCGCCATCTTCTGCCTGCCGCTCGCGCTGCTGTTCGCGATGCTGCTCCTGAAGATCGAGCCGAACCTGGGGCCGCTCCAGCCCCTGCTGACGAGCCCGGACCCCGACCAGCCGGACGTGATCGGCTCGCTCGTCGCGCTCGGCGCGCTGCTGCTCGTGGTCGCGGCGCTCGGCATCAACCTCGTGGCCATCGGGAGGACGCTGCGCGCGGGCGGGAGCCTGACGGCGCACCCGGCGAGCCTCGCGCTCGTCGTCGTTGCGCTCGTCGCCATCGTCGCCGTCGCGGGCGGCATCGCGGCCGACCAGTACCCCTGCTGGATCGGCGCGCCGAACTGCGACTAGGCGCGGCCGAGGGCGCCGCCCGGCGCAATCGACCTGCGAAAGGACTACCTGCATGACACAACCGAACATCCTACCGACACTGCGCATCGGCCTGCAGGGCTCGGGGTTCATCGCCAACTTCCACCTCCAGGCGCTGCGCGGCGTGCGCAACGCCCAGGTCGCGGGGGTGTACAGCCCGACGCAGGCCCACCGCGAGGCGCTGGCGGCTAAGGCGAACGAGCTCGAGCTCGGCCCCTGCCGCGCCTTCGACTCGCTCGAGGATATGGTGGCCTCGGGCGAGGTGGACGCGATCTGGATTCTCGGCCCGAACGACACGCGCGTCGAGACCATGCGGACGATCAGCCGGGTGGTGCGCGAGGGGCGCGGCAGCGTGCGCGCGGTGGCGTGCGAGAAGCCGCTGGCGCGCAACCTGGCCGAGGCGCGCGAGGTGCTGCGGCTGGCCGAGGAGGCCGGGCTCAACCACGGCTACCTGGAGAACCAGGTGTTCTCCACCGCGGTGCTGCGCGGCAAGGACATCATCTGGCGGCGCGGCGCGTCGATCGCCGGGCGGCCCTACCTGGCGCGCGCCTCGGAGGAGCACAGCGGCCCGCACAAGCCGTGGTTCTGGCTCGGCCACAAGCAGGGCGGCGGCGTGCTCTCCGACATGATGTGCCACAGCGTCGAGGTTGCGCGCTTCCTGCTCACCGAGCCGGGCAAGGACCGCAGCAGCCTGCGGCTCGTCAGCGCCAACGCCACCGTGGCGAACCTCAAGTGGACCAGGCCGGAGTACGTCGAGCGGCTGAAGCAGATGATGGGGCCGGAGGTCGACTACTCGCGCCGCCCGGCCGAGGACTTCGCCCGCGGCACGCTGGTGCTGGAGGACGAGCAGGGGCACACGCTCATGATCGAGTGCTCGACCTCCTGGGCCTACGTCGGGCCGGGGCTGCGCATCCAGATCGAGCTGCTCGGCCCCGAGTACGCGATGGAGATCAACACCCTCGGCACCGAGCTGAAGGTCTTCCTCTCGCGCGAGGTGCGCGGCAGCGCCGGCGAGGACCTGGTGGAGAAGCAGAACGCCGAGCAGGGCCTGATGCCGGTGCTCGAGGACGAGGCGGGGATCTACGGCTACACCGAGGAGGACCGCCACATGGTCGAGTGCTTCCGCAAGGGCCTCCGCCCCTCCGAGACCTTCCACGACGGCGTCGCGGTGGTCGAGATGCTCATGGCGCTGTACCGCTCGGCCGAGACCGGCCAGACGGTGTACCTGGCCGAGACCGACCTGTCCGACTACGTGCCGCCGGTCGCCAGGGCCTGAGCAACAGAGCGCTGCGCGCAGCGGCGTGCCGCGAGCGCGCAGCGCTCAGCTCCTCCGCCTGAGCATCCACCCGGTGAGGATCAGGCAGGCCGCCGCGTAGCCGAGCAGGATCACCCAGCGCCCCAGCAGGTGCTCGGCGCTGTAGGTGTACTCGGCGGGCGGGTCGGGCAGGCGCAGCATTCCCGGCGCCAGCGGCAGGTCGTTCAGGTTCACCGTGGTGCCGTAGGCGTCCATGGCCCAGCGGCTCACGGTGAGCCACGAGAGCACCCGCTGCGCGCTGACCCCGTCGCCCAGGCTGAAGATCACGCCGGCGAACAGGATCTGCGGGATCAGCGCCAGCGGCACGAGCGAGATCGCCCGGTCCGGCGTGCTGGCGAAGGCCGAGATCGCCAGCCCCATCGCCAGCCCTGCCAGCGACGTCAGCATCGTCGTGATGAACAGCTCGGCCCAGATCGGCAGCAGCACGCCCTGGGCCGGGAACTCCACCTTCAGCCCCACCAGCCCCAGCAGCACCAGGCTCTGGACCGCCAGCAGCACCGTCAGCACCACCACCTTGGAGAGCACATACGGCGCGACGCGCAGGTTCGCCAGCCGCTCGCGGCGGAAGATCGGCGCCTCCTTGGTGATCTCGCGCGCGGCGTTGATGATGCCGAACCAGACCGCCACGGTGGCGAGCATGAACAGCACCTTCTTGGCCTCGTTCGCGAACGCCCCCTCGCCGACGATCGCGTCGGCCTTGGCCACCAGCGCCAGCAGCGCGCCGATGATCGGCGCCTGCAGCAGCAGGATCATCAGGTTGCGCCGGTCCTGGATCAGCAGGTCGGCGTAGCGCCTGGTGAGGATGCCGAACTGGCGCAGCGCCGAGATCCTGGGCGCCCGCGCGCGGCCGTCGTCGGCGCTGCCCGAGACCGGCCCGGCCGGAGCCTGCGCCAGCCGGTCGGCGACGTAGCGCCGGTAGTGCGGCGAGGCGCGGAACTTCATCTCCCACAGCTCGGCCAGGGTCGGCTGCGCCGGCTTCCCGTTCGCCGCTGGCTTCTGGCCGCTGGCCGCGTGGCGCTGCCAGGCCTCGTACTCCGCCTTCAGGTCGCGCTGCACCACCGCCCAGCGCTCGGCGTCCTGCGGGTCGGCGTGGCCCTCGAGCTTGGTGTAGATGTCGGCGAAGTCGCCGCTGGCCACGCCGAAAAACGCCGGCGCCTCCGACGGCGGCCCGAAGTACACCATGCGCCCGTCCGACATGAACGCGACGTGGTCGCACTGGGTGATGTTGGCCGTCGCGTGGGTCACCAGCACCACCGTGCGCCCGCTGTCGGCCAGGCGCCGCAGGGTGTACATCATCTTCTTCTCCAGGCCGGGGTCCAGCCCGGAGGTCGGCTCGTCCAGGAAGAACAGGCTCGGGTCGGCGAGCAGCTCGGCGCCGATGCTGACGCGCTTGCGCTGGCCGCCGGACAGGTTCTCCACCGGCTTGTCGCGGTGGGGCGTCATCTCGACGTCCTCGAGCACCTGGGCGATGCGCCGCTCGACCTCGGCGGGCGCGGTGTCGGCCGGGAGGCGCAGCTCGGCGGCGTAGCCGAGCGCCCGCTCCACCGGCAGCGGCCGGTGCAGGATGTCGTCCTGCGGCACGTACCCCAGCACGGTGCGGTAGGCGTCGAAGTTGCGGTAGAAGTCGTCGCCGTTGACGAACACGCTGCCGTGGGTGGCGGGCGCGAACCCCGAGAGCGCGTTGAGCAGGGTGGACTTTCCGGTGCCGCTGCCGCCCACCAGCGCCACGAACTCGCGCGGCGCGATCGACAGCGAGACGTCCTTGAGGATCATGCGGCTGGCCCCGCCGCGGCGCACCTCGCGCCACAGGTTGCGGGCGTCGATCCGCAGGGCGCCGCGCTGGTCGTACTCGTCGAGGCTGTCGCCGTCGTACACCAGCTTGAACGCGCCGATCTGGATGACGTCGCCGGGCGCGAGGGTGTGCTGGGTGATGCGCCTGCCGTTGACGAAGGTGCCGTTCGTGCTGCCGACGTCGCGCAGGACGTGGGCGCCGCCCACGCGCTCGACCACCGCATGCCGGCGCGAGACCTGCGGGTTATCGAGGATGATGTCGCACGCGTCGCGCCCGATGGTGATCTGCGCGTCGTTCGGGTCCAGCGGGTAGCTGCGCGCCACGGTCGCGGCCTGCGCCTGGCGCACGGCCAGCGGGTTGCGGTAGGTGAGCGTGACGAAGTTGCCGGTGGCCGGGTCGCCGATCCGCAGCAGGTCGCCGTCGGCCAGCTGGCGCGGGGTGTGCGGCGGGATGCGGCGCCCTTCCGCCAGCAGCCCGTTGGTCGAGCCGACGTCGATGATCCGGTGCGCGGCGCCGTCCGGCTCGATCCGGGCGTGGCGCGCCGAGACAAAGCGCGAGACGAGGACGATGTCGTTCTCAGGCGCCCGACCGATCGTGAGCGGGCGCGCGCCGAGGCTGACCTCGCGCGTCACGCCTTCGTCCTGGACGACCAGCACCGCCGAAGGTGGGGCGGGCGGGGCGGGGGTCTGCAGCGGCACCGTGCCCGGCGTCTGCGCCCCCGCAGCCGCGCCCGCGTCGACGCTCGCCTCATCCTGCGGCCGGCCGCAGCTGGCGCAGAACCGGGCGCCGGAGCGGGACAGCGGCGCGCCGCAGTGGATACAGCTCTGGGGGGTCACGGGCACATTCCTCTCGGACGTCAGACAGCAGCGGGTGCTCCTGCGCTGATTCTAGCACAGCGCGCGACGATAGCGCGCCGTAGAATGGCGGGACACGCCTCTGGGGCGGGGCCGCGCGCCACCCGCATCTGCTATAATGCCGGCGGGACTAGCGGCGACCAGCGCCGCTGCGGGCGCGATCAGCCGGAGAGGGACCAGTGAGCGCACGATGTCCATCCTGCGGGTCGCCGGTGCTGCGGCGCTCGCGCTTCTGCCCAACCTGCGGCGCTGCGCTCCCGCGGCCGGCTCCGCCTGCCCCGGCGCCGCCGGCCGTCCAGCCCGGTCCCTCCAGCGCCGGCCACACCCCGATCGAGGTCGCCCTCCCGAGCGCCAAGCAGATCCAGCTGCGCGGCGACACGCTCGATCTCGTCGAGCTGATAAACGTGGTAGAATCCGGCGTGCGCTGGTGGCGGGCCGGGCTCACCAGCGCCGACCCGGTCACGCGCGAGCGTGCGGCCACGGCGATCGAGGAGCTGTCGCGCATCCTGCACAGCCTCTCGCAGCAGGTCGCGCAGGGCCGGCGAACAGTGCGGATCACGACGCGCCTGCCGGTGCTGCGCACGTTCGACGTCACGTGCGCCGCGTGCGGGGCCGGCAACCGCGCAGGTGCGCGCTACTGTCTGCGCTGCGGCAAGCCCTTCACCGCAGCGCGCCAGGGAGCGCAAGGAGCGCCGATGCCGCTGCGGCTCAAGGTGGCGGCCCGGACTGACCAGGGCCGGGTGCGCCGGATCAATCAGGACTCGGTGTACACCGGCAGCGTCACGCTCGCCGGCGGCCGGAAGGCGCACCTCAGCCTCGTCGCCGATGGCATGGGCGGCGCCAAGGCCGGCGAGCACGCCAGCCGCATCGCCGCCGAGGTCGCGCGCCTCCAGCTCCAGCGCGACGCCGGCCGGCAGAGCGCGCTGGACGACGAGACCTGGCAGTCGCTGCTGCGCTCGGCCGTGACGGCCGCCAACCGCCGGGTCTACGAGGAGTCGCGCGCCGACCGCTCGCGCGACGGCATGGGCACCACGCTCACCATCGCCCTGATCGTCGGCGACCGGCTGCACATCGCGTCGGTCGGCGACTCGCGCGCCTACCTGTTCAACCTCAGCGGCGTTACCGACGACGGGGCGCTTTCCGCGCAGCTGACCTCGGACCACAGCCTCGTCGCACGGCTGGTCGATATCGGGCAGATCACGCCCGAGCAGGCCCGCGTCCACCCGCAGCGCAACGTCCTCTACCGCTCGATCGGGACCGACCCGTCGGTGGCGATCGACACCCGCTCCGAGCACCTGGAGCCGGGCGACGTCGTGCTGCTCTGCTCGGACGGGCTGTTCAACCACGTCCGCGACGAGGAGATCGCGCACATCGTCCTGAAGCAGCCGGACGTCGAGCGGGCCGCCGATCAGCTGGTGGCGCTGGCCAACGAGCGCGGCGGGCGCGACAACATCAGCGTGGTGGTCGTGCGGGTCGAGCGAGACGAGTGAGGGCCGCGCTCGAACACGTGAACGTTTAGACACTTCCAACGCTTGAACGCTATGCACGTCTGCCCATCCTGCGGCGCGATCAACCGCAACGGCGCGCGCTTCTGCCTCCAGTGCGCGACGCGCCTGCCTCCGCCCCGGCCCTCCGCCGACGACGACGCCTGGCTCGCCGCAACACTGTCGGCCGGGCAGACGTCGATCGAGACAGACGGGCCGGGCGAGAGCCCGCCGGCCACCGGGACAACCCAGCCGCTCGACGCCGCCGACGCGGCGATGCACGACACGCCGGCCAGCCGGACGCCCGAGCGACGGCAGCCGCAGGACGACGCCGCGACCCCCGCGCTGGGCGTCGCTGTCAACGGAGGGACTATGGATCAGCAGCAACCGCCCGACCGGCCGCCCGCGCAGCTGTTCGCTGGGCGCTACGAGATCGTCGACGAGCGCGACGGCGCGGTCGAGGTGATCGACCGGCAGCCGTGGCGCCGCTGCTGGTCGTGCGGCGCGACGACGAACGAGGCCGGCGAGCTGTTCTGCACCCAGTGCGGCGCGAACCTCGAGGGCCGCCGCTACCAGGGCCAGCTGACCAGCGGCGACCCGACCGGGCTCGCGCTGGCGCAGACGGTCGCCGACGAGGCCGCGCGCGAGATCCTGCCCGAGGTGTGGGACCAGGTCGAGGAGGACGGGCGCACGCTGACGCTCGCCGCCGACACCGGCCGCAGCCCGGTGTCCACCCCGCTCGACGAGCTCGACGCGCTGTACGTCGGCCGCGGGCTGGCGGCGCTGCTGCAGGCGCTCCACGGCCAGGGGCTGCTGCTGGGCGAGGTCGACCCGTCCAGCGTCACGCTCGTCGCGCGGCAGCCGCGCCTGCTGGCCGCCCCGAACCTGCGCCGGGCCGGCGACGAGGCCGACGGCGAGGCCAAGGACCTGCGCGCGATAGCCAAGCTGCTGGAGGCGCTCACCGCGACGCCGCGCAAGACCCGGCGGCTGGAGGAGAGCGACGTGCCGGCCGAGGGGCAGACCGGCCTCGCCGATCTGCTGAGCGAGCTGCGCACCGGCAAGATCGCCGACGCCGCCACGCTGCGCAGCCGGCTGGACACGCTGATCGCCGACCGGACCCAGCCGCAGCCGCTGCTCACGCAGGTCGGCGCCGCCTCGCACGCCGGCATGGTGCGCGAGCTGGACGAGGACTCGCTGCTGGTGGCCGAGCTGCGCATGGTGCGCAAGGCCACCCCGCGCACGTGGGGGCTCTACATCGTGGCCGACGGCATGGGCGGGCACAGCGCCGGCGAGGTGGCCAGCGACCTGGCCCTGCGCGGCGCCTACGAAGTGGTGCAGAGCGAGTACCTCACCCCGACCGTGGACACCGACGCGGCCGACGACGAGCAGCGCCTGCGCGAGGTGGTCCGGCGGGCCATCGAGCAGGCCAACGAGTACGTGCTGCACGAGGCGCGCAGCCGCGGCAACGACATGGGCACGACCATCACCATGGCGCTGGTGGCCGGCGACCGGGCGGTGATCGGCAACGTGGGCGACAGCCGCACCTACCTGATGCGCGACGGGGCGCTGCGCCGCATCAGCAAGGACCACTCGCTCGTCCAGCGGCTGGTGGACATCGGGCAGATCACCGACGAGGAGATCTACACCCACCCGCAGCGCAACGCCGTGATGCGCTCGCTCGGCGACAAGCAGGAGATCGAGGTCGATATCTTCGTCGAGCGGCTGCAGCCCGGCGACGCGCTGCTGCTGGTGAGCGACGGCCAGTGGGAGATGACGCGCGACTCGCAGATGGCCGAGATCATCGCGGCCAACCCGGACCCGCAGGCGGCCTGCGAGGAGCTGGTGCGGCAGGCGAACGCGGCCGGCGGCGACGACAACATCACGGTGATCCTGGTGCGCTTCCGCGCGCCGTGATCGGCGCCTGCAACGATGGCGCGCGAGCCGGCGTATAATCAGCGGGATATACGGCAAGATGAGGGTTCAGAGTGGTGTTTCGTGGTTATCAGCGCTGCCGGCGAAGCGGGCGGCACCGACAACCACAACCCCTCTCCGCCGAGAGGAGAACATATGGCTGAAGCAGTCACCCTGACCTGCACGTGGGGGCGATCGCCGCTGCCGGCGACCCAGAGCGCCCAGGTGGCCTACCTGCTGGTGGAGGCGACCCCCGCAGCCGCGAGCGAGGCCGTGCCGCTCAACTTCTGCATGGTGCTGGACCGCTCGGGCTCGATGCAGGGCGCGAAGCTTGCCGCGCTCAAGGACGCGACCAAGCGCGTGATCGATACGCTTACCCCGCAGGACGTGGTCTCGATCGTGCTATTCGATGATACGGTGCAGGTGCTGGTGCCGGCCACCGCCGCGGCGGACAAGGCCGCGCTGCACGCGCAGGTCGACGCGATCGAGGAGATGGGCGGCACGGCGATGTCCGGCGGGCTGGCGGCGGGCCAGGCTGAGCTGCGGAAGCACCTCGCGCCGGAGCGCGCGAGCGCCATGCTGCTGCTGACAGACGGCCAGACCTGGGGTGACGAGGATCGCTGCCGGCAGATCGCCGGCGAGCTGGCCGCCGACGGCGTGCGCATCACCGCGCTCGGCCTGGGCAGCGAGTGGAACGAGCGGCTGCTCGACGACATCGCCGAGGCGACCGGCGGCACGTCGGACTATATCGCCGACCCGGCGCAGATCACCACCTTCTTCCAGCGCGCGCTGCGCAGCGCCCAGGGCACCGTCGCCAAGGACGCGCGGCTGCTGCTGCGCCTGGTGCGCGACGTGACCCCGCGCGCGGTCTACCGCGCGACGCCGGTGATCGCCAACCTGGGCTACCAGCCGATCGGCGCCAACGAGGTGGCGGTCAAGCTCGGCGACCTCGAGGCCGGCGCGACGGCGAGCGTGGTGATCGACCTGATGGTGCCGGCGCGGCAGCCCGGCGGCTTCCGGGTCGCGCAGGCCGAGCTGCACTTCACGCCGCTCGGCGGTGAGGAGCAGGTGGTCAAGCAGGACGTGCTGCTGGAGTTCACCGCCGATGAGAGCCGGCCGGCCTACGACCCCCGGGTGATGAACCTGGTGGAGAAGGTGACGGCCTTCCGGCTGCAGACACGCGCGCTCTCCGAGGCCGAGGCCGGGAACGTGGCCGGCGCGACGCAGAAGCTGCGCGCCGCGGCGACCCGCCTGCTGGACCTGGGCGAGCTCGAGCTGGCCCAGAAGGCCCAGGAGCAGGCCGACTCGCTCGAGGCCGGCCAGGGGATGAGCGCCGAGGCCCAGAAAGAGCTGCGCTACGCGACGCGGCGCCTGACACAGAAGCTGGAGGAGTAATATGACTTGTCCCACCTGCGGCGCGGTGAACGACCCTGGGAACCGCTTCTGCGACCAGTGCGGCACGCGCCTCGAACCGAGCACGGCGGAGCCGCAGGCCAGCGTCCAGACGGCGCAGGCTGCCCCGGCGACACTCACCTGCCCGCGCTGCGGCTCGCCGGCCCTGCCCGGCGAGGCGTTCTGCGACGAGTGCGGCGCGAGCCTGAGCGAGCTCACGGCCACCCCGGTGAGCAGCGACGCCCCGACGGTCGTCGCGACCCCGGTGCCGGTCGCCGGCAGCGCCAGCCCCGGCAGCGGGCCGGTCTGCCCGCAGTGCGGCCACGAGAACCTGCCGGGGAACCAGTTCTGCGATAACTGCGGCGCCAACCTGCTCGCCGCCCCGACCAACGGCGCCGAGCAGCAGCCCGCCCCCGCCCACGGGGACGAGGGGGACGTCGCTGTGACCGAGGCGCCCGCCCAGGAGCCCGAGGCGGCCCCGGCCGCGCCGGTCGCCGAGGAGGCGCCGGCCGAGACGGCGGCTGCGCCCGAGGCGGCCGTGGAGGCCCCGGCGGACACGTCCGCGGCCCCGGCCGAGGCCCCGGCGCCGGCTGCGGAGGAGAGCGCCGCGCCCACCGACGCCCAGGCGGCGTACGAGGCGCAGCGCAAGCAGCTCGAGGAGGAGATCGCGCGGCAGCAGCTGGTGATCAGCCAGCTCGAGGCGGTGCAGCAGTCCCTCGGCGCCGCCACCCCCGCCGGCGTCCTCCAGAGCCTCGACGAGACACGCGCCGCCGTCGCCCGCCTCCAGGCCGAGCTCGACGCGCTCCAGCCGCCGCCTGCGGTGGACCCGGCCGAGATCGCGCGGCTGAACGACGAGATCGCGCGGCAGCAGCAGGTGATCGGCCAGCTCGAGGCGGTGCAGCAGTCCCTCGGCGCCGCCACCCCCGCCGGCGTCCT